>JAAZEM010000163.1 GCA_012512265.1 Armatimonadota bacterium
ACCGTCATCTCCGCGTGCAGGTGCGGCGGCGTGCAGATATCCACCGCGTCCACCTCGTCCAGAATGCTCCGGTAGTCGGTGGCGACTTTGGCGCCGCACTTCTCGGCGCGCGCCCGCGCCTTCTCCTCGTCGATATCGACGCAATAGACGAGCTCGGCGCGTGGCTCTGCCAGGATGCCGTTGATATGCGCGGCGCTGATCCCGCCGCAGCCAATGACCGCGATGCGAACCTTCTCCATGATACTTCCTCCCTTCCGGGGAATAGGGTTGGGTCGCTATTCCTCGCGCGCCCCCGTGGTTCCTGGTCTCTTGTTGCGCGAGCCCGCTCTGCCTCCGAGAAAAGCGAGCAAAGCCGGCAAGGGCACGAAGGAACTCCTCCGGTGGAGATTGAATGTGGACGCAACACAAGGGAGGTCGCTTATGCTGCGCCTGGTACTCACCCTTCTGATTGTCTCGCTCGCTGCCAGTGCCCATGCTGCCGGCAACCTGGCCGAGACAACACTCGTGCTTCCGTGCCGGCCTGCGCCGGCCCCGATCACTCTCGATGGCACGCTGGATCCTGCCGAATGGGCGGGGGCAATCGAGGTCTCCGGCTTCCGTGTCAGCGGCTCCCCGCTCCTCGCGCCAGAACAGGTGACGTTGCGTGCCCTCTACGACAAGACGAGCCTGTATCTCGGGGTGCGCTGCCTCGAATCGCAGATGGCGAAGGTGAAGGCGGCGGTGCGCACCCATGACGGTCCGTTCTGGGAGGATGACGCCATCGAGTTTTTCATCGATGCGAGTCATAACCACCAGAATTACTGGCAGTTCGCCGCGACGGCTGGCGGCGCCCGCTACGAGAATCGCGATGGGGATAGCGCCTGGAACGCCGACTGGAAGCTTGCGGTGAGCCGCGAGCAGGACGCCTGGGTGGTGGAGGCGGTCGTGCCCTTCCGCGAGCTGGGCCTCGAACCGCCTGCCCCTGGAAGCCTCTGGGGATTCAACCTCTGTCGCGAGCGGCAGGCTGGCGGCCGGCTGGAGCTGTATAACTGGGCTGATGTGAAGCGCGTCTTCCAGAGCCCGGGGCTCTTCGGGCATCTCTATTTCGCACCCGCCGGATGGCAGGCAGATGCCGCTTCTGTGCGCGACGCCGCCCGGAAGGCGGAAGGCCGAGAAACCCTCATCTTTGTCGAGGGAGGCTACTGGCGGGTCCGCGGGCGTCGGGCG
Organism: Armatimonadota bacterium; assembly: GCA_012512265.1. Lineage (GTDB taxonomy): Bacteria > Armatimonadota > JAAZEB01 > JAAZEB01 > JAAZEB01 > DUUU01. The sequence continues at coordinate 1,207 of JAAZEM010000163.1, forward strand.
CCCGAGCAGCGGTCCTACCAGATGCTCCTGGATCTCCGCGCCCGCACGACGACGGGCCAGATGACCGAGCTGCGCGCGCTCTATCGCGACCGGCCTGGGCTGAAGATGCGCGAGGAGTTCACGCGCCTGGACTCCCGTCTCGCCGAAGTGGAGGCGCTGGCGCGCACCGACAAGACGGTGGATGCCTTGGAGTGGTCGCGCGCTGCCGCCTTCCTGGATAGCCTGCAGGAGCGGGTCGATGCCATCTACTGGCATGCGCGACTGGCCATACTCAACGAGAGACTCTAAGGAATGAGGGCACGGGCCGGAAGAGCGGTTTGGCCCCAGTCGTTCGCCCCACGCCTCGTCCCATCAAAGTTGGAGGTTTCGCCATGAGCCGACAGTGGATTATCGGGTTTGCAGGCATCCTCGCCGCGCTGTGCCTGCTCGCGCCGGGCGCGCTGGCCGATACCACCCCCCAAGAGGTGGAGGATGACCAGTCGCTGGAGACGAAGTTCGTGACGCCGCACAAGGCGTGGGCGCGGCCCTATGCCGGTGGCCGGGTCCGCGCGCTCTTCATCGTCAACGGCGGCAACTACTCCGGTTCGTGGTTCTCAATAGACACGCGCCTGCGCGAGCCGATCGAGCTGCTGCAGCGCTTCGACATGACGGGCGACGCCATTCTCACCGGCAGCTCCGGGAGACCAGACACCTTCCTTGGCGGCACGCTCGGCTATCAGCGCGCTGAGCGCCTGCTCTCAAAGCCTTATGACCTGTACGTTTTCGCCAACCTGCCGATGGAGAGGTTCCCGGCAAAGCTCCAATACCTGGTGATGGAGCAGGTGGCGAAGGGCGCGGGCCTTCTCTGCTGTGGAGCGCCCGCCAGCGAGTTCATGGTCGCCAAACGCCAGATCGCTCCCCTTCCGGATGCCCTCCGTTCCGGCCTTCCCGCCCTCGATGGGAAGAAGCCCGAGGAGGTGATCCATGCCTATCAGCTGGGCAAGGGCCGTGGCGTCTGGCTGAAGTACGACGCCTGGGCGCTCACTCCGCGCCAGGCGTTCAGCTATCGCCGCCTGGCCGAATACGACTATCGGATGCTCCTCGTCGGGCGCGCAGCCCTCTGGGCAGTCGGCCGCGAAGCCCCCGTATCGCTCAGCTTCGGTGAAGGGAACGGAACGGTTCAGAGCGTCTCGCTCGCGTCGAACGACGCGAAGCCACTGGCCGTGAAGGTCGCTCTCGAACTGCGCCGGGCGGAAGACGGCCAGACATGGGCGCTGGGTGAAGTTCCGGTGACGCTTGAGCCGGGCAAGTGGGCGCAGGTGCCCGTGCGCCTGCCCAAGGCGCGCGCCGGCGACTACTTCATCGACGCGATCGCGCGCGGCAGCCGTGGAATCGTAGGGTGTGGTGCGCACGCGATGACGGTCTCCACGCCGGCTGGAGTCGAGCGGGTAGAGCTGGAGAAGAGCTTCGTCGAGCGTGGCGAGAGCATCGGTGGCAAAGTGGTCCTGCGCGGCACGCCACCCGCGGGAAGCACCCTGCGGCTTTGCTTCCGCGACTCTTACCACCGCATCCTCGATCAGCGTGATCTGCGCACCGAGCCGGGCCAGACGGAGTACGCATTCCAGTACCGCGCGGGCGGGCCCGATACGATCCTGATGCGTGCGCAGGCGCTGCTTCTCGCCAGCAACGGCGATGAGATCGAGATGAAAGAGGCATCCTTCACCGCTCCCAAGCGGCGGCGAGGCGAATTCACCTTCCTGCAGTGGGACGCCCCCAACGACGTGCCGGGCTACTATGCCTGGCGCCGGCTTCAGGAGGCCGGGCAGAACGTCTGCCTGATCGGGAGCTTCTCCGAGTCCAAACCCCATGAGCTCCTCCAGGCGTGCGATGCTTCGCTCGTTCCCTACAGCACGCGCATCCTCGACCCGAAGGACGAGTTCGGGTACATGCAGCCCACCTGCTGGAACCACGAGCCGGCGGTGACGGAGCACGTGCAGAAGATCGTGAACAACCAGCTGAAGCGGCGCGAGCACGGCGTTTACGTCTACTCCCTGGGCGATGAGGGCGTGACCCTCGGGTGCTGCGTCCACCCCTCCTGCATCCAGGCCTACCGCCGCTACCTCGCCCGCGAGTATGGCACTATCGACAAGCTGAACGCCTCGTGGGGCACCACCTACAAGTCCTTCGAGGAAGTGGACCTCCTCGACCATCGTGACAACATGGAGCAGGCCGCGCTGGAGAAGGGCCTGTACGCGCGGTGGTACGACCGACAGGCGTTCGCGCGCTACAACCTGATGCAGTTCTCCGGGCGCTTCGTGGAGACCTACAAGCGCCTCGATCCCCATGCGCTCACCGGTTTCGAGGGCACGGGCGGCTTCGGTGACGACTACGATACCATCCTCGGCACGAACACCTTCTACTCCCCCTATCCCGGAATCGGCGACGATATTCTGCGCTCCGCCGCGCCGCGCGACCTGATCCGTGCCAACTGGATGGGCTACAGCAAGACCGGCGACGCCCTCTCCGATGCCGCCTGGCGCATGGTGATGAAGGAGATGAACAGCGTCTGGTTCTGGATGTGGACCGGCATCGGCAGCTGGCGCGGCTATCTCAATCCCGCGCTCGACTTCTGGCCGGCTACGGCGGATCTCACCGAGGAGATGCGCCCGGTGCGCGAAGGCCTCGGCGACCTCCTGATGCGCTCGGAAGTGACGCACAGCGGGATCGGGATCTTCTATTCCGTTCCCTCGGCGCTCTCGGGGCGCGTCGAGAATAGCCGCGAGTTCAACGGCCCGGAGAATGCCCACCTGATGTGGACGCGCCTGATCTACGAGAACGGGCATGACTTCCGCTATCTCACCAGCGGCATGTTGAAGCAGGGCGCGCTCGATAAGGGCGGGTTCAAAGTGCTCCTCCTCCCGATGGCGCAGGCGATTGCCCCAGAGGAGGCCGCGGCGATCCGGCGGTTCGTCCAGGCCGGCGGCACGATTATCGCCGACGTGCGCCCCGGCATCTACGATGGCCACTGCAAGCCGGTCCTCCCGGGCGCGCTGGATGACCTCTTCGGGTTCCGGCGCACCGGGCGCGGCAAGGGCGTCCGCGGCGATATCGCGCTGAAGGGCCGCCTGGGCGAGCAGGCAATCGACGTCACGCTGCGCGATACGATTCGCGACCCGGAAGTGGAGCCGGCCGGCGCCGAGGTGATGGCGCGCGCCGAGGATGGCAGCCCCTTGCTCCTCGTGAATCGCGCGGGCGCCGGGCGCGCTATTCTTCTCAACTTCCAGATGTCGGTGGCAAATCCGGAAGCTCCGGAAGCGATGGAGGCGCGCCGGCTGGCGAAGGCGCTCCTCGAGGTGGGAGGCGCCCGGGCCGCCATCACCTTCTCGGACCCGAAGGGCGAGCCCATGCCCTTCACGGAGACCCGCGTGTGGCGCAACGGCGATGCCCTGGTGTTCGGACTCTGGCGTCAGATGCAATGCGCCTGGTTTGGGCCGAAGACCGGCACAATCGCGGGCAAGCCGGTGCCGGCACGCGTCACTCTCCCGGAACCGCGTCACGTCTATGATCTGCGCGCGGGCAAATACCTGGGGAAGGTCGACCGCATCGACACGCGCCTGCGCTGGGGCCGGGCGAGCTTCTACCTGGCTCTCCCCTATCCCATCCGCGGAGTGGATCTCTCGGTCTCTCAGACCGCCCCGGCTCCCGGTACGACGCTCTTCGCTACCATCCGCCTAAACATCCCGGCTGGATCCCAGGAGCGACACGCTGTCTGCGTGAAGGTGTTCGATCCGGAAGGCCGCGAGATGCTCTGGGGGCAGCAAGTGGTGATTCTGGAGAACGGCACCGGGCGTGTGAGCATCCCGATCGCGTATAACGACACGCCCGGCAAGTGGCGCGTTCGCGCCACCGAGCTCTTCAGCGGCCAATCCGCCGAGGCCAGCTGGACGATCGCGAACTAACCCCCGCCTAGCAAAGCGCCGCCCGGATCTTCCGACCCGGGCGGCGCCCCACGCCGGCCCCATCCGTGTCCGGCCTTTTACCCGTGGTGTCGATACCAGGGCGAAGCCGATGCTCCGGGCACCCCCCCAAACGAATGCAGGGTAGGGGCGAGCGTTCGTCCGGGTCTCGCATCGTTAGCGAACGCCGCGTGGTCGCTCCCCTTCCCTGGACCGGCGAGGAGCCGGAGGGTAGGGAAAGGCCGGGGGTTAGGAGGGCTGCCGCGTGGCTACGCTTCGGCCACGGCGTCGAGCTCGATCTCGAAGAGGAGGTCGTCGCGGCAGATGTCGTCGCGCGCCACGATCGCCGGGAACGGCGGGATCCCCTCCCGGGCACAGTAGCGCGCGAAGAGGGGTGCCTCCGAAGCGTTTCGGAAGTATACCACCGCCCGTGACACATCGGCGAAGCCCATCTCGCGCGACTCGAGAATCGCCTCGACCACCCGCATCGCCCGCTCGATCTGCGCCGGCGTGTCGTTGGGGTGCGCGGTCTTTCCACCCGGTTCGATGCTCGCGGTGCCGGAGATCAGAAGGTGGCGGATCCCGGCGGCGGCGATCTCAACGGCCCGGCTGAATGCGCTGCCGTACGCTGGCGCCGGGCATTGCAGCGGTGAGGGCACCTCCACGACGGAGGCATCGGGCCCGATCGCTTGCAGGGCATAAGCCTCGGCCAGGATCGCCGCGCCGGCGGGATTGGCACCGCCAATCCCGGTGCTCGCAGGTACCAGGGTGTCGAAAAGTCCTCGCTCGCGGAAGAAGTGGGTGCGCACCGGGTTGAAGTCGTTATACCAGTCGAGGATTCGGTCGAGGAAGAGCCAAGTGCGCGCAACATCGGTGCAGCTCATGCCGGCCAGTGCGAGCGCGGACTCCAGCCTCTCGAAAAGATGCCGCGCCTGAATCGGCGCTGGAGCCGACGTCTCCTCCGTGTGGATGTTGCCCAAAACGCAGTAACGCGCGCACCCATCTTCATAGACGCGCCCAACCGGGTGGCCATGAAGGCGCAGTGTCTGCACGGGAACGCCGCAGACCAGCTGCGCGTGCAGGCCCGCGACGGGACGCCCGTCACAGGCAGCACCCTCAATCCAGGTGATCGGCCAGTCGACCGTGCCGCATGCGCCTTCCAAGGTGGCTCTCCCCTTGTACGAAGCAGCGAGCGAGCCAAAGACGGTCTGTTTCAGCACGCGCGCGCCACTCTCGCGCAGCCATTGGGCAAACCGCTCGAAGAGAGCCTCGGAGGGTTCTCCCTCCAGCGGCCACAAGGTGAGGTACTGCTCCTCAGCTCGAGCGCGGCGAACAGTGGTCACCCATAGGCCGGACCGCGTCTCTCTGGCGATCGCTGCATTGGACATCGGATCCTCCCGGATAGAGGCCGCGCGAAAGGCTGGCGCTCCTCCCCTCACACGCAAAGCGGCCGCCTGGGCACTCGCGCCCCCGGCGCGGGCATTCCGGACGCCGCGAGAGCCAGGCCGTTCAGGAGGCGCTCTGGCGCCGGGCCTGCTGGAGCCAGCAGCGCCACGCGAGCGGGCGCTCGACGCGGATCGCAGAGAGCACCTTCCCCAAGCCGGCAGCGTACTCCTTCAGCAACCCCGTCTCCTGCCTCCACTCCATGCGGACCGGGTCGTCAAAGAGGAAAAGCGTTCCCATTGGGTGGGCATCGGCATCGAGGATGGGCGCCCTTGTGATATCGGGCATCTCATCACTCTCCGCGGTCCATGCAGGCGCGTCCGCTGGCGGGACGTTGCCCCAGCATGCCGGCACCACGGGCACCAGCGCGCCCGGCTCGGTGATCGCGATGGCGGTGCCAACCCCCTCAAGCTGGGAACACACGCTTGCGAGAAATTCCTCCACAGCGCCTTCCAGGCCAGCCGAACGCGCACGCTCGGCCAGGCGATCCAGCGTGGGTTGAACCGCGGCTTCGGAAGGCTTGGTGCCACACGCCTGTATCAGCTCCTGGAAGCGGTGAACAGCGGTGTGCAGCATCGGTCCAATCTGATGGCCGTGGATCGGCTTCACCAGATAGCCGAACCCGCCGGAATCGGCCGCGCGCTCTATCATCTCTCGGTCGCCGAGCGCCGTCAGGAAGACCACAGGCACCGGCTGTGGCAGGCCGCGAATCAGGCGCGCGGCGTCGAGGCCTCCCATACCCGGCATGCGAATATCCATGAGCACCACGTCAGGATGCAGCCGGGACGCGCACTCCACTGCCGCCTCGCCAGAGGCCACGCTGGCACACACTTCATAGCCATTGGCGCGAAGCACGTCACAGACCGACTCACGCACCATCTCCTCATCGTCAGCTACCAACACCCGAAAACGTGGGCTACCCATCCCCCTCTATCCTCTCCGGCGCGCGGGCCAACAGGCTGTTGCCGTTCCGCTCTCCTCCATGGCCCCTGGCGCAGCGGGCACCAAGGGCACAGGTCACCCCAAGGGATCGGTACCCTGGAGGGAGCCTCCCCACCCATCCTTCAACCGGCATCTAGAGGCCCGGTGTTCTCACGCACTGGGGAACACTCTCCCATCCGGCCGGATGGTTCGCGCCCGCTCACCGTTGTTTGAAAGGAACTGGCTTTCGCCTTTACCGCCATTCGACGCAACCGGTACGCAGCCCTGCCATCAGATTCCTTCCTACTTCAAGGCGCTGGCCCGCAGCCCATCTTGGCTAGCGTGCATCCGGGTTACAGAGACGCTTCGCGAGGAGAGCCGGAGGCGGGGGCGTGGTAGCCTTCAAGGAATCGTGCCAGGATTCCATCCAGGGCTGCATGAGCAGACTGCTCCTTTCCACTACGCCGGAGGAGGAGTATCCCCCGGCATCCTAAGCGTACGTACGTACGATTGCGGATTGACAGGCAGGCGCCCGGCATGTAAGATACATAGTATCGGCAAGGGATGTCTGCTAGCCGGCCGTTAGGTGATGGCAGTTTCGAGCGGTGGCGACAGACTGGGCCGAAAGTGGCCCATCAACTTGCAGTGCCCCACGCAAGCTCTCGTCGGCCCAGCCATCACCCCCGTGAGATCAATTACCCGGAAAAAGGAAGGCAGGAAAGGCCAGGAGATGGAGCCCGTCCACGGTTATCAGCCGAGCGCGCGATTGGGAGAGGTCTCAGGGCTTCATCCAACGTGCGCGTTGTGAGCCCTGGTGTGCAGGATGCTGCGCCTGGGTACGTCCAGGGACGTATGATCACCATCGTTCTTGCAGATGATCATGCCATCGTCCGAGATGGTCTGGTGCCGCTTCTAGAGGCTCAGCCAGAGTTCTCAGTGGTTGCGGCGGTGGAGAATGGCCGCGAGGCTCTGGATGCCATCGGGCGTTTTCAACCAGATATTGCCATCATCGATATCCTCATGCCCGAGGTGGGAGGAATTGATGTGGTGCGGCAAGCGTGCGAGATCTCCCCAAACACCCGGGCGGTGATCCTTTCCGCTTACTCCGAAGAGCGATACCTTCTCGCGGCGTTCCGAGCGGGTGCTCGGGCGTTCGTGCTTAAGGACGCGAGGCCACGCGACCTGATCGCAGCGATCACCTCGGTTGTCGCCGGACAACGCTATCTCAGCCGTCCGTTGGCAGAGGCGGTTCTCGATGCCTATCTCGATCAGGTAGAGCAGAGCGGAGCCTGCGATCCCTACGAGCAGCTCACCACGCGCGAGCGGGAGGTGCTGCACTGGACGGTCGAAGGGAAGACAGCGCCCCAGATTGCCTCACTTCTGGAGATCAGCGTCCGCACGGTGGAGACACACCGCGCGAATGTGATGCGCAAACTGGGAACACGCAGCAAGAGCGATCTGGTGCGCTATGTGGTCGAGCGAGCCGAGAGGCAGGCTGATCCACGGATTCGGGGTGGCGCAAGGCGAGACCCCGCGCGGCACACCACCGCAGCCAATCGTCGGTAGGATGCACAGACCCGCCAAAGAAATTGATTACAGACCTATGGTGAGCTCCCGCAAATCCGGCAGCCGCGGGCTCTTCCCACTGCCGGATCGCTCGCCTTGAGGTTTCCGAGATAAGGAGACCCCGATGCGGGTACTGCTGGTAGAGAATTGCGACGACGACGCTATCCTGATCCATGAATTGCTAACCAAAGCCCCCGGGGGGCCGTACGATATCGATTGGGTCGAGCGCCTCTCTGCCGCGCAGGACCACTTTCGGGCGGCTGCTTGTGACGTCGTACTGCTCAGTCTCTGCCTCCCAGATAGCCAAGGCCTCGCGACTGTAGAGCGCATGCTACAGGCCGCACCCGAGGCACCCATCGTCGTGATCACCACCCTCGAGGATGAAACGGTGGCGCTTTCGGCGGTGCAACGCGGCGCGCAAGACTACCTGGTGAAGGACCAGCTCACCCCAAGCTTCCTAGGGCGGGTGCTTCGGTATGCCATCGAACGCAAAGAGGCCGAGCGCGCCCTACGCGAGAGCGAGGAGCGCTTTCGCGCGATCACGGAAAACGCATCCGATATCGTGGCGGTGCTCAGTCCCGAGGGCAACTGCCTCTTCATCAGCGCCTCTGTCGAGAATCTGCTCGGTTGCTCTGCGCACGCGGTTCAGGGAACAAATGTGTTACAGTGGGTGCACCCACACGATCAGGATCGCACCCGTTCGGCTCTCCAGGCGGTCGCGAATCTCTCCCGATCCGCGCAGCCCGTAACTCTGCGCGTTCGAGGCGCGAGTGGCTCCTGGCATTGGATCGAGGCGAAAGCACGCAACCTGCTGCAGCATCCCGCGGTACGCGGCATCGTGGCCAACGCGCGTGATATCACCGAGCACCACCTTGCCCAGGAAGCGATCAACGCCCAGCTCTCTCGTCTAGATCTGCTAAATGAACTCATCCGTGCGATTGCCGACCGTCAGGATCTGGCGCGCATGTTACCCATCCTCCTGGCCCACCTGGAGGATAGCATGGCGCTTGATGGCTCTGCCATCTACATCTACGACGGGCAGGCAGACTCCCTTTCGCTCGCGGCCTCCAGCGGGCTGCTGGAAGGCGATCCCCATCAAGGCGACCATGGCCCACCCTCGAGACTGTCAACAGAAGGTCTCCGCTCTTGTCTCACCCGCCAATCGACTTACGTGCGCGACTATGCCGAGTCTCCAGAGACGATCCCCTTGCTGGCCAACGCCGGCCTGCGCAGCGGCGTGGCCCTCCCGCTCCATGCAGGCGGCATGCTCTACGGTCTCCTCGTGACGGCAAGGTGCCAGGCCCATGGCTTTACCAGCGACGAGATTGAATTCCTGCGCCGCCTTGGGGAGCACATCGCCCTGGCCATCCGCCAGGATACCCTGCTGTGGGACCTCCATTCTGCCTACAAGGAGCTGCAGCGCACCCAGCAGAGCGCCCTCGAGCAAGAGCGCCTGCGCATCCTGGGCCAGATGGCAAGCGGAATCGCCCACGACATCAACAACGCCCTGATGCCGATCACCACGTACGCCGAGCTCCTGGCGATGCGAGTGCCCGATCTCGATGAGCATGCGCAAAGATACCTGAAGTCCATCCTCATGGCCGCCGATGATATCAAGAAGACGGTTGGTCGCATGCGCGAGCTGTACCGCAAGCGTGATGGGCGCGATCAGGTGCGCTCCATCCACATCGCGCGCCTGATGCGTGACGTGGTTGACCTGACTCGGCCTCGCTGGCACGACCTTCCGCAACAGCAGGGCGTCACCATTGCCGTGAAGATAGAGACCGATGGCGCGCCTACCTACGTCACGGCCGTGGAGAGCGAGCTGCGGGAGGCCCTCGCCAACCTGATCGGAAACGCCGTCGATGCAATGCCCATCGACGGCTCCATCACCCTGCGGGCCAGACCGTGGTCGCGGTCGCTACTGGCCATCGAAGTATGCGACACCGGGTATGGCATGGACGCGGAGACGCTGCGCCAGTGTCTGGAGCCCTTCTTCACCACCAAGGGCCAGAGCGGCACCGGGCTGGGCCTGAGCATGGTTCAGGGCATCGTCCAGGGCCATGGGGGAAGGGTGGAGATCGAAAGCCAGCCAGGCGAGGGCACGACGGTGCGCTTGCTTCTCCCAATGGACGGGCCAGCGGCTGCCAGGCGGGAGCTCCCCTCTTCTGGCTGCTGCCAGTCGCGACCACTACGCGTCCTCTGCGTCGATGATGACGACCGCGTGCGTGCCGCCCTCATGGATATGCTGGAGGCGGATGGGCACATAGTCGTGGGAGCCCCGGGGGGCGAGGCGGGGATACAGCAGTTTCGCCACGCGCTACTTCACGGCATGCCGTTCGATATCGTCCTCACCGACCTAGGAATGCCACACATTGACGGGCGCATGGTCGCCCTCGCCATCAAGGCCGAGAGCCCGGAGACGCCTGTCGTGTTGCTCACCGGCTGGGGTACTTTCATGGAGCCCGGGGTGTTTCCCAAGGGGATCGATGCCATCCTGGGGAAGCCGCCGGAGCTAGCGTCGATCCGCAAGGTGTTCGCGAAACTCACCCAGCGGTAATCCATCCTCTCGCTCGCCGCGCGGGGCTCGTACGTAGCTCAGGCGGGCGCTTGGGCCCGCCTGGCACAACGTCCGATCGATTGGTGAAAGCGCCTACTTCGTGGGGTTCCACATCTCGCGCTCGGTCTTCTTCAGGAACTTCACGTGACCATCGGCAAAGAGCCAATTCGAGCCGCTCGAGTGCCTGCGGTCGATCAGGCCCACTCCGTCGGCTGCGTAGGCATCCGCGTGATCCACGCTCCACCACTCCTTGCCGCCTCCGGTCGAGGTGCTCCGCGTCTCTCCAATGAGGATCAGGTTCGAAACCGTCTGAATCTGCGAGAGCGAGCAGGATGTGCCAGCGCCGCCCATCGGCCGGATGCCGCTACCGCCGCCGTGCCCGTTCGCGGCGTAGGAGAACTTCAAGGGGTTGGCCGTTCCCGCCGGGCGCAGGTTGGCATAGACTCCGTCCGAGTCGCTGGGGCAAGCCATCACGTTGTAGTTCTTAACGTAGGGCTGAAGGAGATCCTCCCACCAAGCGAGCTGAGTCTTCGCCGAGTCCAGGTAGAGGTAGGATGGGGGCAACACCTCATCGTAGTCCTGGGCATACATCAGGATGCCGGTGCCAATCTGCTTCAGGTTGGACTGGCAATTCGACTTCCGGGCGTTCTCGCGCGCCTGCGCGAACACCGGGAACAAGATGGCCGCCAGTATAGCAATGATCGCTATAACGACAAGCAGCTCAATGAGCGTGAAACCGGATTACCGGTCCCTTCGCCACTTCATGTTCTTTCTATCCTCTCATACAGGTGATGATGCACAACGCGTGCTGGCCATGCCTAGAGTTCGACGCCCCCGGAGCATCCCCTTCTTGGGAGCAGTCTTGGGATGCACGGGGGAGGCCACTCTGCTCTCGCGCACGTGCGCGCCGCGCTCCCCCGATTCATCCCAACGGCTGGTAAAGCCTGCGCTCCTCGACGGCCGAAAGCCGCCGAAGCGCGGAGTCCGGCCGGCTCCCGGTCACAAGGGACACAAGATGGGAGAACCATCAGGCGGACGTCCCGTCACTTCCCCCATTCACCGCCCCCAGGAGGCGCTGGGCAGGATCTCCCAGCTCTCGCCCGGGCGGGCCTCAAAACCGGTCCCCTCCGTCTTCGTATAGACGCGTGTCTCGCCGTCCACGACAGCCACACGCCGGATGGGGTAGGCCCGGCGCATCCCATCCGCCTCGATAAAGAGCGTCTCGCCAGGGCGCACGCCCTCCTTGGGAAGCTCGCCGTCCAGGACGAACCATGCCTCTCCCCGCGCGCTGCCTGTCCCCGCGACCCGACCTGCGTAGCGGCCGCGGGCGATGGTCACGCTTGCCGCGCCGAGCGAAAGCCGGGTTCCCCCGAAGAGCGCGGTCGTGACAGGCGCCTGCCCATCCGCCAGAACCGCAGCTGCTAGGCCATCCGTCACCAGCTCGCCGAGCGGCGTGGTCACGCGAAGTACGCGCGGCTGGAGCTGCGAGAGCACGATATCAGTTCCAAGCGCCGTCTCCACCGCGAGGGCAATGGCGTCCGAGGGCGTATCTGCCGGGAGGGGCAGCACGCGAATGCCACGCACCGGGAGCTTCCCTTTCGGAGCGCCGGCGAAGAGCGTCACGAACGTGACCGGCTTCGGGCCGCGCGAGGAGCGCACGACATAGGGAAGCACGGCGCCACGGTCGCGGTTGCGGTGGTCGCGCTGGCCCCAACCGTTGCCCAGGCGCACGGTTTCCCCAGGCGCGCCCGGCGCGAGCGCCGCGAAAGTGTAATCCCCCTCCAGCGACCAGGTGATCTGCCAGGGGTTTCCTCCCTCGGCGCGCTGCACATCGGTCAACGGGAGCACGCTGGTTGGTAGGGTGAAGGTGACCTCATAATGCTGCCAGCCCTCATCAACCGGGGCGTTGATGATGTTCACGTAGCTGCGGTCGTCAGGCGATTTCGGGTCATTGGGCCAATAGACCGCCTGAACGCTCACCTGAGAGACGTTGCCGCGCAGGCGGAAGCGCGCCTTATAGGTGGCGCCCATGGAGCCCGATAGCGCCCCTTCCCCCCGATAGCCATCCGACTTGCCAGCAAGGAGGGCGACGTTCATCCGGCCATTCTCGTGCGGCTTGAGCGCGCGCACGCGCATGCACCGCCCGCCCGCCTCGTCCGAGGGCGCGATGCCCCAATCGCCCGTTCCATCTCCCGAGTAGTAGCCCCATCCGGCCGGCTGGCTTCCCACCTCGCCCAGGATCGGTGCGATCAGGTTAGGGCCTTCCTGTTCGCCAGGCATCACCCGGCGGATCTCCACATCGGCCACGTACAGCTCGCCCACGCGCGCCAGCGGGAAGCGCAGGGCAAAGCGCACCTCGCGCTCCACCTGGCCATCCGGCGCCAGCGCGAGGCCCGTCACCTGATAGTCACCGCCCGGTCCATGGAAGACGTAATCGCGCTCGGTGCCACCCTCGACGCGGAAGAGATCCACCAGGTAGGACCCCGCATCCCCGTGATCCACCTGGATGCACGTGCGCCGGTAGGTGGATGCAGCATCATAGGCCCGAGAGGAGGCTTCCATTACCTTCACGCGCGGCGTACAGCCGAAGAGATGAAAGCTGCCACCGCGGTCGCGCGTCTTCTGATCCTTCCGATCGACCACCACCAGGTTATGCGCGAAGGTGCGCCGCGTCTGGTAGGAATCGGGGTGATCCCACAGGTAGCCCAGGTCCGAGAGAAGCTCGTGCCCGTCCTTCCAGTAGTAGAGATCCAGGCTGTCCATGTGGTGGTGCCCGCCCCAATCACTGGCGTTGAGGAGGGCCAGGCTCTTGCGGCCATTCTCGCCGGTGCGCAGGTTGCCCTGGGAAAGGAAGGGGAAGACGATATCGGGCAAGGAGAGCGGCGGAACGGAACGTGCTTCCAGGCCGGGCTCGCGGTAGAAGATCGCTGCCTGCGGCGACCCAGGCGCTTCATCACCGCTCAGCTCCTTCAGGAGGGCAATGTGTTCGGGCGTCGGATAGCCGAGGGCGAGCAGCTCGGCGAAAGATGCATTGATCCGGGTTGTCCGGTAAGAATCAGCGGAAGGAGGATGAAAGAGATCGCCCTGCAGCGTCCAGACCAGGCCCTGCCAGCAGTCGCCATAGCGCGTATCGCGGCAGGCATCGAAGTTGTCGAGGCGGGTGCCATCGGGGCCGCGGTAGCCGGGCGGATCGGAGTAGCCGCGGAACATCAGCGCGAAGTTGCGAACGCCGCCCATCGTCATCATCGCGTAGGCGGCCGATTCGCTTGTGCCTCCATCGGGGAGGAACCACTCCTCCACAGTCCGGCGGAAGCCATCCAGGCCGAAATGGACCAGGCCCGGGTGGCCAACGCACATCCCCACCATCGCCGCGCCGGCGCGATTGCCCACCGACTTGTTGTTGATCGCTGGATCGCACGCGGCCAGATATGCCCCTTCCAGCAACACGTCGCGCTCGATGCGCACCCGGTCCTCGTCCGAGAAGATCGGAGTGTCGCCCTCTTTCGCCATGCAGGTGAGGTCATACGCTTCCGTGATGGTGCAGATCAGGCCGCCATCCATCCCGGAAGTGCCGAGCCGGCTGGCAGACCAGTAGCCGGTGTGCAGCTTCCGGTCTGGCTTGTTCGGGGGCACCACCAGCTCATCGGTTGGCAGATTGCTGATCTGCCGGGCGGCCACATGGGGATCGCAGTCGGCATATTCGCCGTAGGCGTATCCGGCGCGCACCAAGTAGCGCGGAAGCACCTCCGCCATTCGAAGGAGGATGGCGCGTGCCGCCCGGGCATAGCGCGCATCCTGCGTCAGCGCGTAGGCATGGGCAAGCGTGCGCAGGTGGGAAGTGATCTGGCTTACTTTCCGAGCGCGAATGATGCCGGTGAGACTGGGGCGCGCGTTGTAACCGAAGCACCGGAACGGCGGTCCCTGGCCAACAAAGGTGAACTTCTGCTCGGGGTCCCACTTGCTTTGCAAGACGATATCCTCGGGGAACTCCTCGTTCGGGAAGACCGTCTTGCAGATGTTGCAGGTGAGCTGGTCCGGGGTCTGCTCATTCCAACTCCACTGGCCATTGGGATGCCAGGGAAGGCCCTTCGCCCGGCAGGCAGGACAGGGGCCTACACACCCCGGGGTAGTGCGCTCGAGCATGCGGACGAGATACTCTGGGGTGATTCGTGGCACCAGGGTATCGGCGCTCGCGCGCAGCCTATCCACGTAGGCTTGTGCCCAAGGATATCGTTTCACATTCTCCTGCGCGCGCTCCAGGTCTGCCTGCTTGATCGAGCTTGCCGGGTGCTGCACTCCCGCGCGATAGCGCTCCCAATCCGACCAATCCGTCGGGGGTTTCGCTTCAGCGCCCATAGCGCCTCCTCCAGACAGCGCCATACAGATGAGTGCTGCAGCCGCTGCCAGTCGCAGTGTGGTAGCCATACTCACGTTCGCCCTCCGAGGTCGGCGCTCGTGCCGCCCCCTCTTGCCTGCCAGTGTAGCATGGCGGGCGGGAGACGTCAAGAGAAGCGTAGGGAGCCTCACCGTTCCGGGCTCGGAAGCGCATCGTCGCCCTGGCCGCGCATCCTACCCCCCGACTACCCGCCCCATCCCTAGCCTCGGACCGCACGCCGGCCCCAGGGAAAGCGAGCGACCGCGTGCCGGTCGCGGTGAATCCTGAAGGGGGCCGGCGGTCCGGCTTCTCCGCGGGGAGGTTGCGTGCTCCTGCTCATCGAACAGGTGAGTGGTTTGCCGGGCGATTCTTTCACCGGCGCGCGACGGCGTCATAGCCACGGTTCGCGTGTTTGCGAGGGGACAGATGCAGTATACAGAAGGGCAGATTGGACGCGTCTTTGCCATTCGTCTGGAGCATGGAGATCCGATGCCGCAGGCGCTGGAGGATTTCGCCGCGGAGAAGGGCGTGCGATCCGGGCTGGTGATCCTGGTCGGCGGCGTCGAGGATGGCAGCCGGCTGGTAGTCGGACCAGAAGACGGAGAGAGCCTGCCGCCCGTGCCCCAGGTAGGCACGCTGAAGGGGGTACACGAGGCGGCTGGCGTGGGCACGCTTTTCCCGGATGAGAGTGGCAAGCCGGTGCTCCACCTGCACGCGGCGTGCGGCCGGGGCGAGAAGACGGTCACCGGGTGCATTCGCGCCGGCATCGTCACCTGGCACGTTCTGGAGGTGCTCCTGGTAGAGCTCACTGGGCTGGATGCCGTGCGTGTTGCCGACCCCGTGACCAAGTTCCAGCTGTTGCGCTGCAGCGAAGGGTCTCGCGAGCAGGCGTAAGAGCGCGCATCCCTGATGCGGTGACGCGTCTCGTTTGGGAAGAAGGCGATCGATGCTCGATTTGGTGTTTGTTGGCGGGGAAGTGATCGATGGCACGGGGCGACCGGGTATCCGGGCTGATCTCGGCGTGCGCGACGGCCGCATCGCCGCTATCGGCGACCTGAGCGGAGCGGAGTGCCGCGAGCGCGTGGACGCCCGCGGGAAGGTGGTCTGCCCTGGGTTCATCGACATGCACACCCACTCTGATCTCACGCTTCTGGTCAACCCGCGCGCGGAAAGCATGGTCCGCCAGGGCGTAACAACGCTCGTGGTGGGCAACTGCGGCATGGGGGTGGCACCCGTACGCCCGGAGCTGCGCGGGCCGCTGCGCCAGGCGTTCGCCTTCCTCACCGGCGACGTGGAGTGGACCTGGGAGAGCTTCGCCAGCTACCTCGATTGCCTCGCCGCCGCCCGGCCCTCGGTGAACGTCGGCGCCCTGGTTAGCCACGGTGCCGTGCGCGCCCACGTGATGGGCTTTGATGAGCGAGAGGCCCTCCCGGAGGAACGGAGCGCCATCGCCGCGGAGATCCGGCAGGCAATGGCCGAGGGCGCCCTGGGCGTCTCCACCGGGCTCATCTACAACCCGAGCATGTTCGCCGATACCGAGGAGCTGGTCGCCGTATCGCGCGCGGCGGCCGAGGGGAATGGCGTCTACACCACGCACATGCGCCATGAGGGCGTGCAGCTCATGGAAGCGGTGGAGGAGGCGCTGGAGGTTGCCCGGCGGAGCGGCGCGCGCACCGAGATCTGCCACCCGAAGGCATCGGGGAAGGCCGCTTGGGGCCGGGCCGCCGAGGCAGCGGAGCGGATTCGCCAGGCGCGTGAGGAGGGGAACGACATCGCCTTCGACCTCTACCCGTACACCGCGGGGAGCACGATGCTCTCGACGCTCTTGCCCCAGTGGGCGCTCCGCGGCACCACCGATGAGATCGTCGCCCGCCTCCGCGACCCGGCGGCGATCGCCCGCCTCTTGCACGAGCTGCGCCACGGGGGCTCGGGCTACCACAGCGGCCTCGGCGCGCCGCCTTACGAGTGGGAGCGGGTGCTGATCACCTCCGTCGGAAGCGAGATGAACCGTGGCTTCGAGGGCAAGGAGATGCCGGAAGTCGCCCGGATGATGGGTGCCACGCCCGAGGAGGCGTTCCTGCGTCTCCTGGTGGATGACCACCTCCAGGTGAACATGGTAATCCACTCGCAGTGCGAGGAGGATATGCGCGGGCTCCTCAAACACCCGCTCGCTTTGGTGATCACGGACGGACTGGCGTTCGCGCCGTATGGCCCCCTGGGGCGCGGCCGGCCACACCCGCGGAGTTACGGCACCTTCCCGCGATTCCTCGGGCGCTACGTGCGCGATGAGGGCCTCCACTCGCTCGAAGAGGGGATCCGGCGTGTCACCTCGGGCCCGGCCGCGCGGATGGGGATCACCGATCGCGGTATCCTCCGCGAGGGCCTGGCTGCCGATATCGTCGTTTTCGATCCCGCCGCGATTCGCGACACGGCGACCTACACCGAGCCGCACCAGTACCCCGAGGGGATCGACCTGGTGGTGGTCAACGGCGAGATCGTGGTGCGCGATGGCGAGCACACCGGGGCTGGCCCCGGCCAGGTGCTCCGCAAGAAGTGAGCGCGAGGGGCCGGCGGCAGCCAGAAGGCCGGCCCCTCTTCACACAGCCTACAAGCCGGGGGTGGCTACCCCTCATCCACCGCGCGGATCCACGCCTGAGCGATCAGGGCATGGCCGGCCTGGGTTGGATGCACGCCGTCGGCTGCCCAGAAGGCGGCCGGGCGCTGCGCCGCCGCCGCGGCAAAGAGGCCATCCAGCGGCACGTAGAGCGTCCCGTAATCCGCGGCGACGCGGCGAACCGCGGCGATGCGCGGGTCGAGATCCTCGCGCCAGGCAACGCGGTCGGGCGGGGTTGGAAGCACAAATGGCTCCAGCAAGATGACGCGGGCGGAGGTCTCTGCCTTCACGCGGTCGAGGAGACGCCTGTAGCACGCCTCGAACTCCTCGATCGGCGAGAGCTTGCCGCTATCGTAGCGCCGCCAGGTGTCGTTGATCCCGATCAGGATGGAGACCCAATCCGGGTGCAGGTCGATGCAGTCGCGCGTCCAGCGCTCTTCCAGGTCGTAGACGCGGTTGCCGCTGACGCCACGGTTCAGGAAGGTGAGCTCGCGCCCGGGATACCGGGCGGAGAGCCACGCGGCGATCAGGTTGGCATAGCCGGATCCGAGAAGCGCGTCGTTCTCGCGGCTGCGCCCGGCATCCGTGATGCTATCGCCCTGGAAGAGGATGCGGGCGCCCGGCTGAAGCAGAAGATGGCCCATCTCATACTCCCTGTCATTCCCCCTGGGTTCGAATCGCCCCAGGGCGGGCGGGATGACCCCGCCCGCTGGGGTATTCGATGTGGAGCCGTGGTCCCCTCCCCCAGATTCCCCCGCACGGACAGCTCACTCGCTCGGGAGGGCCGACGGGCTGGGCGAAATCGCCGGGCCCTGGCCCTGGAGGCCGGTGATGGTGAGCGGGAAGCGCCCCTTCAGAATCTGAGCCGTGCGCCGCGACAGCTCGCCGCGAAGCTCCCTCATCCGGGCACGGGCGTCGTACTGCCCCTCCGGGCTTCCGGGGCCAAACTGTTCCAGCACCAGGGGGTTCGGCTCCGGGTCGATGCCCGCCTGATACGCCTCCACGTTGCCGCGCCGGCTGTAGCCGTTGGCGGTGCCGCGCAGGTAGAGGCCAACGCTGGTATGAAGCGCCATCGTTTTCAGGCGCTTCCACCAAAACTCGCTGCTATCCTCGCACATCGAGCTCCCCTTGAGGAAATCGCTAAACTGCCCCAGCATCCGCTCCTTCAAGGAAGAGGGCCCGTAAAACCACTTGTAGGCGTTGCGCAGGCCCTGATACATCTGCTCCTGAGTGATATTCGCGAACCGCCGGACGGGGTGCTCGGCATCATAGTGCTCCCAGTTCCAGTCGGTGATCAGGTTGTTGCGCACCGCGTGCTCATAGTCGCGCGCGCCCGGCTCCGGGGTGTTGATCGAGAACTGGGCGTAGTCGAGCTTCGCCTTCCTTGCCCACTCCACCGTCTCCTCGAACACCCCGGGCCCCTCGTTGTCGTGAACGCCAAAGACGAAGGCGCCAAGAACACCCATCCCATGGTCATGGATGCAGCGGATCAGATCGATGTAGTTCTGAAGCGAGGTGGACTTCGCCAGCTTGGCGGTGATCGACTCGATCCCCATGTAGATCCCGACGCAGCAGGATCGGGAGAAGAGGGGCACCAACTCGCGCCAATTGCGGAAAAGGGTGAGCGCGGTCAACTCGGTCACCCAAGGGATGCGGTGGTGGCGGAGCATCTGGCAGACGCGCTTCGCGTGCTCTCCCCGGGGGTTCGGCAGGAAGTTATCGTCGATAATCGCTGTGAGCCGGCGTGGAAGCTGGGCAATCTCCTTCTCCAGGTCTTCATAGTCCGTATGTCGCTGCTTCATGCCATATTCATAGGTCACGGAGCAGAAACTGCAGTCGAAGGGGCAGCCCACGGAGGTCTGCAGCGTGTTGGGGAGCAGGTAGCGTTTGGGATCGTACCAGGAGCGGTCGGGGATCGGGCGGCGCTCCAGCGTCTCCATGCGCGCGTTGGGGGCATGCTCAAAGACGCGCCGCTCCGAGCCATCCTCTTCAATTTGCTCGATGCACCACTCGAGGGCGGCCTCGAGCAGCACCGGGGGCGTCTCGCCACGCACCACACCATCGGCGTAATGGATCGCCTCCAGGGGAAGCGCCGTGGCGTGGATCCCGCCGATGAGCGAGCGGACACGCCGGGATTGCCAGCTCAGCGTCTCGCGGGCTTCCGTCAGGATCGCGTAGGCGCGCCGCGCGGCCGTGGTGAGCGCCGAGACCGCGACGATATCGGGCTTTTGCGCACGCACGTCGTAGGGCCCCATCGTGTGCTCATCATGACAGCGTGCGATCAAGTCGTAACCGCGCAGGGAGGGCGGGGTCATCGCGCGCAGGAGGGAGATACTCATGGGGGGAAGCGGCATCTTGCGATTCCCCATCTCCTCACGGACGATACGATCCGGTATGACGTAATCGATGATGATCTTCGCCACCGCACCACTCCTCAAAATATGACAAACAACAAGCACCCCCAATGGAACGAAAGGGAAGTGGAGAGGGGTGCCGCTTCGGGGGTGCCCACACCCGCTGCCATCCCCCGGGGGTGCTACTGCCAGGTGTTGATTCCAGTATAGGCCCGCGTTCGTGAGCGTGTCAAGCAACAGCCATTCAGATGGGGGATTTCGAGATAAGGAGATGGATGGAGAGGGCCGCCAGCGGGCGCGGGCTCGAAGCTCCGCGCTGCTTCCCGGCAAGGCCCTTTCGGGGCTCCCCCTCCCAGCCGCCACCATCCCCGGTTGCCCACGCGTGCAGCCTGGCCCAGCCCGGCAGGGCTTCGCTCACAGGCAGCACGGTGATTTATCGCCGCGCGCCGGGTTGCGCGCCACCTTCGATTCGGATTCCTTATCTCGGAATCCCAGCCATCCAGATGGGAATCACGCCCGGGTGTCACTCAGGAGGAGGCGGGCGGCCTCTTCCAGATCCTCCAGGGTGGCGCAAGGGAGGACCGCGCCGCAGAAGGGGGCGTAGGCGCGGATCACCGAGTCTCCCGTATTCCAGCGCTCCGGGGGCTCCGGGTTGAGCCATACCACGCGCCGGATCCGCTGGCGGAGGTCGGCGAGGGCCCACTCCATCGGCTCGAACTGGTTCGTGCGCGCGTCGCCCAGCACCAAGAGGACGGTGTCGCGGTCCAACAGCGGCGCGTAATCATCCAGGAGCTCGTAGAAGGTGTTGCCGAAGTCGCTGTAGGCGTTCAGGTTGAGATCCGGGATGTCGCGGATCCGGGCGAGGGCGTCTTCGAACGGGTAGCGCGCCAGGAGCTCGCTCACATCCACCGGGCGGTCGACGAAGACGAGCGAATGGGTGCGCGCGAACTGGTTTTGCAGGTGGTGAATCAGGCGCAGGAGAAAGGCGGCCACGCGCCAGACCGACCCGGAGACGTCACACAGGAGGAGGAGTTTCGTCTTCGCCACCGTCCTGCGCCGGCGCTCGATGTGGAAGGGCACCCCACCCGTGCGTGCGCTGCGCGCCAGGGTCGCCTTCAGGTCCACCTTCCCTCGGCGTGCCCGGCGCCGGCGCAGCGACTCGCGCGAGGCGAGTTTTCGCGCCAGCTTCTCGACCGCTTCGGCCACCTGCCGCGCATCCTCAGGCTCCAGCCGGCGGGTGAGATCCAGGCGGCGCAGGTCGCTCCGGCGCTGCCGGAGCTCGCGAAGCCCCTCCCGGCGCGCTTCCCCCATCCCCTCCTCGAGATCGGCCAGCCATTCCGCCAGCCAGCGCTCCTCTTCCGATCGCTCCTCCCGCTGGTCTGGCGCGCGCTCCCCCTTCCGGGCATCGGTCTCGTTGAGAGGCTGCTTCCCATCCCTCTTTCGCTCCGGCTCGGGCCTGGGCGGGGCGGGCCTCGTGCCGGGCTGACTCCCTCCCGGGCGCGGCGCCGCGCCTTCGTGGCGGAACGTGCGCGGGCGCGACTCGCGCTGCTTCCGCCGTGGCCAGTGGCACCGGAAGTACTTCTCGAAAAGGAGGTCGAAGGTGGGGAAGTCCGCGGGATCCTTGATCAGGGCGCAGCGGAGCGCCAAGCGGAGGTCGGCTCGCCGCTCGAGCGAGAGATGCTCCAGCGCCCGGCAGGCGTCGAGTGCCTCCGCGAGCGAGACACGTACGCCGGCGTCGCGGAGAGCGCGCGCGAACTCGGTCACCTGGCCGGTCATCGCCGTCTCCCAGAGCGCCGGGAGGTCACCGGCCGAGCTCCCGGAGGACCTTCTCCACATCCTCCCGGTCTTTCAGGAGCGCGTTGAGCGAGTCGAGCAGCACCTGGCGCGAAAGCGGGCGGGCATTCAGGAGGACCAGGGCGCGCGCCCAATCGCGCGTTTCGCCGATGCTCGGGGCTTTGCGCAGCGGCAGGGCACGCACTTTCTGCACGAACTGCACCGCCTGCTCGGCCAGCCGGGCATCCAGCCCGGGTACCTTGCGCGTGACGATCTTCACCTCCTGCTCGTGGGAGGGATAGTCCATATAGAGGTAAAGACAGCGGCGGCGCAACGCCTCGGAGAGTTGGCGCGTGGCATTGCTAGTGAGGATCACGGCGGGCCGGTGCCGCGCGGTGAGCGTGCCCAACTCCGGCACGCTCACCTGGAAATCGCTCAGCACCTCCAGGAGGAACGCCTCGAACTCCTGGTCGGCGCGGTCCACCTCGTCGATGAGGAGGACGGCGGGCTGGTCGGCGAGGATCGCGCGGAGGAGGGGGCGGGGCACCAGGAAGTCGCGCGAGAAAAAGCTGCTCTCGTGCGTGCGGAGTCGGGCCACCGCCTCACCCAGCGTCGCCGCGCCGGCCAGGATCTCGCCGATCTTCTCCTTGAGCATCTGGGTGTAGAGAAGCTGCTTGGTATACTCCCATTCGTAGAGCGCCTTGCTCTCATCCAGGCCCTCGTAGCACTGGAGCCGGATCAGCTCGCGCCCGGTCGCCTGCGCCCACACTTTGGCGAGCTCGGTCTTGCCGACGCCGGCCGGACCCTCGGTCAGGACCGGCTTGCCCATCTGCCCGGCCAGGTAGACGGTAACGGCTACGTCGCGCGGGCAGATGTACTCCTGCTCCTCGAACCGCCGAATGACCTCCTCGATGCTGGTGAACTGGCTCTCAGACATCTTTCGGGGAATCCCCGCCCTCTCCAAAGATCGGATCGCGGCCAGCCGCGATCCCTCCGCGCCCGGCTCCCGCTAAGGAGTTTCGGGAGGCCGCCCCCGGTTCCTGTCGTCGCGAGCGGCGTCGCGCCCACGGGAGGAGATCCCGGGAGGGCGCGTAACTACTGACAAAACGAGCGGCGGCCGCGTCCGCGAGGGCACGCGGCGCTGAACGGCACTGGGCTCGGGGGATATCCCCGGAGGGAGGAGTCACCATGGTTGATGCACGTCTCTGTCTGCTCGCGCTGTTGGTTCTCCCGGCCGCGCTGCCGGCCACAGCGGCGCCCGGCACGATCACGCTCGTGGACGCGGGACGCTCGGATTACCGCATCGTCGTGCCGGCGAACGCCATTCCCTCGGAGCAGCACGCGGCTTCGGAGCTGCAATCGTTCCTCAAGCAGATCTCCGGGGCCGAGCTGCCGATCGTGACCGACGCCGAGCCGCTTCCGGCGCGCGCCATCCTCCTCGGAAGAAACGCGCACCTGGAGCGAGTCCGGGCCAACATCGATTTTGCCCGGCTGGGCCAAGAGGGCTTCACGCTCCGCACGGTGGGCCCCCACCTGGTGATCGCCGGTGGCCAGCCCCGGGGCACGCTCTACGGCGTCTACACCTTCCTCGAGGAGCACCTGGGCTGCCGGTGGTTCTCCTCGAAGGTGAGCCGCATCCCCAAGAAGGAGACGATCACCCTGGGCGCGATTGACGACACGCAGGTGCCCGTTCTGGAGTATCGCGAGCCGTTCTGGTGGGACGCGTTTGACGGCGATTGGGCCGCGCGGAACAAGGCGAACTCCAACCAGGCCCGGCTCGGGGAGAAGCACGGCGGGAAGATCACCTATGTCGGCTTCGTGCACACATTCAACCGCCTCGTGCCCCCGGAGAAGTACTTCGACGAGCACCCCGAGTACTTCTCCGAGATCGGCGGCAAGCGGATGAAGGGCTACTACCAGCTCTGCCTGACCAACCCCGACGTCCTGAAGATCGTCATCGAGGGCGTGCGCAAGTGGCTGCGCGAGAACCCGCAGGCGAGCATCGTCTCTGTCTCGCAGAACGACACGCGCGGCTATTGCGAGTGCGCCAACTGCAAGAAGGTCGAGGAGGAGGAAGGTGGAGCCCACTCCGGGCCGCTCATCCGCTTCGTGAACGCCGTCGCGGAAGCGATTGAGAAGGAGTTCCCCCACGTCGCCATCGACACCCTGGCCTACCAGTACACCCGGAAGCCGTGCAAGACGCGGCCCCGGCACAACGTCATCGTGCGCCTCTGCAGCATCGAATGCTGCTTCTCGCACTCCCTGGCAGAGGAGGACACGGAGTTCGCCCGCGACATCGAGGGGTGGTCGAAGATCTGCAACCGGCTCTACATCTGGGATTACACGACCACTTTCGCGCACTACGTGCTCCCCTTCTCCAACATCGAGGTGCTCCAGCCAAACGTCCAGTTCTTCGTGAAGAACAACGTGAAGGGGATCTTCGAGCAGGGTGCCTACCAGTCGCCCGGCGCCGATATGGCCTACCTGAAGGCCTACCTCCTGGCGAAAATCCTTTGGAACCCCAACTGCGACGTGGAGCGCCACCGCCGCGAGTTCCTGGAGGGGTTCTATGGCAAGGCGGCCGACCAGATCGACCGCTACCTGCGCCTGTGCCGCGCTTACGTCCTGGAGAAGGGACTACATCAGAACATCTGGATCAACCCCGAGAGTGGGCACATGCCCTCCGAGCTCGTCGCGCAGGCGAATGCCCTCTTCGATGAGGCCGAGCGCGCCGTCGCCGACGACCCCGATGCACTCTACCGGGTGCGAGTCGCGCGCCTCCCGATCCAGTACGTGCAGCTGACCCGCGTCCGCCCCGATTTCTCGAAGCCGTGGCGGATCCGCGGCGATTCCTACGGCCCCGAGCCCGACCCCGCGATGGTGAAGGTGGCTGACCAGTTCTTCTCCATCTGCGCCCAGGAGGGGGTGACCCACCTGAGCGAGAGCCGCTTCAGCCCTGAGCAGCTGCACGAGCGCGTGGCGCCCGCTATCTACGGCGCGAAGCTCGTTACCCTGGAGAATGACGCGCTTCGCCTGCGCGTTGCGCCTTCGCTGGGCGGGCGGATCCTCACCATCGAGGAGAAAGCCACCGGGCAGCAGCTCGTCTCGCCGGCCGCTTCCAGCGCTGCCGGCTTCCCCTACGCCGGCGGCTCGTGGGATGCCGCGGGATTCCGCCGGCGGACGGCGGGCGCGAACGCCAGCTTCCGCGTGGACAGCCCGACCACCGGCAACCAGGTGACGCTGGTGGCCACGCTGAAAGACGGCCTGGAGCTCAAGCGAGTGATCCGCCTGGCCGGATCGGGCTGGACCGTTGAGACGACGGTGACGAACACAGCGGATCAGCCGCGCGCGGCACGGATCCGCTCCGGGCTCGAGCTCGCGGCCGGCGGCGAGGAGGTGGGCCTGACCGCTAGCGGCAAGGAGCTGGCACTCGCGATCCCCGCGGACGCCTGGGAGGCCCGGCAAACCTTCACCGGCGGCGCGCTGCCCCGGGACGGATGGACGCTCTCGCTGCCCGCCGGGCACAGCCTCCGCTGCCAGGTGACGGGCCAGCTCCAGCAGGCGTCGTTTGCTGTGCGCGCCGGTGATCCCACGGTGACGATCCACCTGGTGACCCCCGAGAAGAGCCTGCCTCCGAAGGCCTCGATGGCGCTCACCACGGCCTACACTCTCGGCCAGGCGGCGAAGCGCGAGCCGGTGAAGCGCCAGCGCCCGGGCGAAGAGATCGTCGTTCTGCCGGACGAGTTCAGCCTTTTCCGGGAGGGCACGCTGAGCGGGCTCCAGGAAGACCCGACGGCTCCCGAGGGGTTCGCGGTTCGCATGGCCGGCGATACGAACGAGTGGGCCACCCAGTGGAAGATTGATCCCGCCCGGGTGCGCCCCGGCGCCACCTATGAAGTGAGCGCCCTCGTCCGCTTCGACCTGAAGGGAAAAGAGGGCACGGCGTGCACCTTCGGGGTATACGACGTGGATAAGAAGGCCGGCGCCTGTGGCGGCGCGCTCGCCGCGCGCGACGCGAAGCCGGGCTGGCAGCTCGTGAAGTTCGGGCGGTTTAAGGCCGAGGGCCAGCAGTACGTCTGGCTCGCGCCGGCGCTCAACCCTGACAACGTCGGCGCGGTTTACGTGGACCGTGTCTTCTTCCGCCGCGTGGAGGAGTGATCTCCGAGGTTGCCCGGGGTGCCGGCTCCAGCCGGATGAGACACCGGCGGATGCCGGCTCCCCGGGCCCTCGGGCAGGGATCCCAGGGAAGTTGGCGAAACCAGGCTTGAGCCTCCGCGGGTACTCCTGCGGCAGATCCGGCAAACTGCCAATCGGAAGGAACTTCCTATGTCTGATCTACGGCAATCCGTGATGCTCTTCCCATTCCACAAGCAGCTGGCCGATGGAACGCTCTCGCCCGGCGACATGCTGCGCGAGTTCCACGAGGCCGGCGTCACCGGGCTCGAGCCCTCGGTCTTCCGCCGCAGCGAGACCCCGTCATGGTGGGGCGACCTGGTGAGCGGCGCGAAGGACCTGGGGATGGAGTTCGCGTGCTGCGTCATCAGCTGCAACCTGGTGGGCGAAAGCGAGGCCGACCGCCAGGCCGCGCTCGACTGGGTGGCGCAGGGCGTGGAGATCTCCGCCAGCCTGGGCTGCCCCACGGTGCTCGTCGCCGGCAGCCGGCCCGCGCCCGGCATGTCGAACGAGGAGGGGCGCAAGGTGCTGGCCGGCGCCCTCGCCAAGGCCGCCGAGCGCGCCCAGGGCTCCGGCGTCACCGTGACGATTGAAGATTTCGGGGTCTACCCCGAGTTCACGTGCAGCTCGGAGCACGTGCTCGAGGTGGTGCAGGCCGCCGCGCATCCCAATCTGAAGGTCACCTTCGATAACGGCAACTTCCTCTTCGCGGACGACACGCCCGTGCAGGCCTTCCCCCGCCTGAAGGAGCTGATCCGCCACGTGCATATCAAGGATTTCGCCCCCGGCGAGCCCGGCTCGGGCAGGCGCTGGGTTGGCACCGCCATCGGATCCGGCCAGGCGATGGTCCGCGAAAGCCTCGCTCTTGTCAAGGGGATGGAGTACAAGGGCTGGGTCTCCCTGGAGGTGAGCATCGCGCCGCCGCTCCCGGAGGCGGTCCAGGCCGCCAAGGTGGTCCGCGACCTCTGGGCAGAGGTCTAGCGCGCTATGGAATGGGGGCGGATCATCACCGCCCCCTCCCCTGCCTGCATCACTTGTGAACAACTGTCTCTTGGAGAAGTAGCCGCCATGTGGACCCGGTTGATCCTACCTCTACTCTTGTTGCTCGGTTGCGTGCCCGCCGGCGCCGTACCGGAGGGGCTGACGTTCCACGTCTCGTTTGATGGCGACGCAGCCAATGCCGATTTTGCTCTTGGTGAACGTCGCTCCAGCCTGGAGACCGACCTCGGGTTCCACTCGGCCCCGGGCGTCAAGGGGCAAGGCATGCTGCTCCAGCGGGGTGAGCGCTGCTCCTACCCCATTCGCGGCAATCTCGATACGTCGCAGGGCACCTTCTCGTGCTGGGTGAAGCCGCTCAACTGGGATGGGCACGTGGCGAAGTTCCGGCATTTCCTCGTCGTCACCGCACCCGCCTACACGATGCTCCTCTACCTCTACCCCATTGGCGACGAGGCGGTGATCCTCTACATCCGGATGAACCCGGGCACGCCCCAGGATGCCACCTTGCGCGCCGGCGCGCCGGTCGATATCCTGAAGCAAGGCGAGTGGACTCACCTGGCGGCCACCTGGGATTCGAAAGCGGTGCGTATCTACGCGAATGGCCAGCGCGTCGGCGAGGGTTTGGTTGCCTCGCCGCTCCCGAAGCTGGACGAGGGCACCTTTACCTTATGCCCCATCGACTTCTGGAACAACAAGCAGTGGGGCGATCCCGACGAGCAGACCGTGTGCGACGAGGTGCGGATCTTCAACCGCGCCCTCGCAGAGGATGAGATCCTCGATCTTTACGCACTCGACGCCCCCGGGGGCGGGAAAGGAATCGACCCCACGCTCGCCGTGACGATCAAGCCCGATTACAACGGCAAGCGGCTCCTGGTGACCGCCCGGCCCGCGCACCTCGACGCGGCGTGGAAGGAGCGCCTGGCGGGCAAACCAGACATCCAGCTGACCGTGCGTGACCCGAAAGGGAAGACGCTCCTGGCGCATCGTGGCCCGCTTGGCGACGGGCAGTTTGTCGCCCCCGTTCCCGAGTGGGCAGATGGCGATTACGTCGCGGAAGGCGTGATCACCGCGACGGGCGAGCGCCTGGCCGGGCGCGCGTCGATCACCAAGCCGCCGACGCCCTGGCTGCCCTCGGTGAAGGAGTGGCGTGCCACCCGGGTGTTGGAGCCCTGGATGCCCCTGGCGCGCTCCGGGAGCACGATCCGCTACTGGAACGGCGAGCTCAGCCTGAAAGGCGCATTCCCGGAGCAGCTCACGGCGCGCGAGTGCGTGCAGCCAGGCGCGAAGACGACGGCGCCTCATCCTGCGCAGCCGCTTCTCGCGGGGCCGGTCCGGCTGGTCGCGGCGGAGCCGGCCACCTGGAACCCGCCTCGCGTCATCGAGGAGAAGCCGTACCGGATCACCGTGGCCGGCACGGGACGGGTGGGCGCTCTCGCCGCCACCTACGAGACGCTCATGGAGTTTGACGGGTTGATCCGGGCCGACCTGACGCTCACGCCTCCGGCGGGCGGCGTGGAGCTCGCCGAGCTGATCCTGGAGATCCCGATCCGCGCCGAGGTTGCCACCTACTACCGCAACCCCACCTGCCGCGAGTGGGACGGCAAGTCGCTGGTGGAGGAAGCGTTTCTCCCCTACGCCTGGCTGGGGAACGAGGAGCGCGGGCTTTCGTGGTTCATGGAGTCCGCGGCCAACTGGCGCATCGGTAAAGAGAAGCCGGTGATGACGCTCCGGCGCGAGGGGAACGCGGTGGTGGCACGCCTCCACCTGATCAGCGAGCGCGTCCGCGTCGAGAAGCCGCTCACCTACACTCTGGGTCTCCAGGCGACGCCGGTACGCCCGCTGCCGGCGCGCCTCTACGATTGGTGGTTCGCGTCCGGGCCCCAGTTCAAGGGCTCCAACCTCTTCGTCTTTGGCTGGAGCAAGCAGATCTCCTACCTGAACGGCCGGCTGATCGCTTACGATCCGGCGAAGCAGCGCGAGCTCGTCGACCGGTGGAGAGCGAGTGGCAAGGAGAGCCTCTCCTACACGTGCGCGCAGTGCACAGCCAACATCTCGCCGGAATACCTCTTCTTCGGCGAGGAGTGGAACCAGCCGTATGGCGGCTCCTTTTCCGGCTACAAGCGCGTGCCGGACGACGCGCCCTACAGCATAGTGCCCGTCTGCCCGCAGAGTAGCTTCGCCGATTTCCTCGTCTGGTGTGTCCGCGAGAACATCCGCAACGACTGGGGCGGCGGGATCTACACCGATATCGATGGCGCCATCGCCTGCGATAACGCGCTGCACGGCTGCGGCTTTACTGACTCCTTCGGGCAGAAAGGGCGTACCTGGCCGCTGTATGCCCACCGCGCGCTCTCGCGGCGGATCTACGAGCTGTGCCACGACGCCGGCAAGTTCTACTTCTCGCACGCGCACAGCCACTGGTATGCGCCGTTCAACGCCTTCAACGACGGCTGGTGCCCCGGCGAGCAGTATAGCAGCCAGGTCGTCGGCCGCCCCGACTTCTACATGACGGGGATTCCCGACCGGGTGTGGCGCACCGAGTTCTACTCACCGACGACGGGCGTGGCCACTTTCCTCCTGCCCCAGCTTAGCCGGCTCGCGGGGGAGGACGTGCTGAAGGAGACCGGCCCAAGCGAGAGCTGTATCGTGGCGGGGATGTGCTACGGCGCGCCCCTATGGGCAGGCAGCATCAGCCAGAGCGTCGTGGAGGAGGTGTGGGCCGTGCAGCAGGCGTTTGGCCTGGGCGAGGCTGAGTTCATCCCGTTCTGGAAGCAGCGCGAGGTGACGGTCTCCGATCCCCAGGTGCGCGTCAGCCTGTGGCGCAAGCCAGGGAAGCGCCTCCTGGTGGTCGCCAACTTCACGAATACCGACCGCATCGTGGAGCTCAAGGCGCCGGGCACACGCTTTGAAGGCGCGTGGAAGGCGGAGGGCCTGGAGACATCGGATGGGACCGCGCGCCTCGTCGTGCCGGCCTACCGCGGCGCCCTGGTCTTGATGACCGGCCCCGAAGAGCGTCGGTAGCCGGGCATCCGGACTTCCCCTCCACGCCCGCGGGTCGCGCAACCCGGCGCGCGGCGATAGATCACCGCACTGCTTGCAAGCGAAGCCCTACCGGGCTGGGCCAGCCTGCACGCGCTGGCAACCGGTGCTAGCAAGGGCTGGGAGGGGAAGCCCCGACAGGGGCTTTGCTCAGAAGCAGCGCGGAGCTTCGCGCCCGCGTGCCGGGCTGCTTTAGTATCCGCCCTGCCACGGGCACAGGGCGAACAGTGAACGTTCTCCCCTACCTGTCGCCGGGGCTTCGGTAGCGAGGGCCTGGGAGGGGAAGCCCCGACAGGGGCTTTGCTCAGAAGCAGCGCGGAGCTTCCAGCTCCGCGCGTGCGGGCTGGCCGCACTCCCGCGTGCCTGAGAACGGCAAGGGCTGGGAGGGGGAGCCCCCGCTCAGCCCGCGAGCCGGCGCGAGATCTCCTCGATCGCGGCGCGGAGCTCCGTGTCGCTCTCCAGGCTGCCCTTGATCTTGTTGCACGCCGCGATCACGGTGGAGTGGTCGCGCCCGGCGAAGCGCTCGCCAATCTCCGCGAGTGGCGCGTTCGTGATCTGCCGCGAGAGGTACATCGCCACCTGGCGCGGCAGCACCACGCTCTTATCGCGGCGCTTGCTCTTGACGGCTTTGGCATCCACCCGGTAAAAATCGCACGTGGCACGCAGGACCGTCTCCACCGTGACGCTCGAGCTGCTCTTGCGGCCCACGTAGCTCACGAGCGTCTCCTCGGCAAGCGCGCAGGTGAGCGGCCGGCGCGTGAGAGACGAGCAGGCGATCAGCTTGATCAGCGCCCCCTCCAGCGCGCGCACGTCGGATTCGATCAGGTTGGCCACGAAAAGGAGCACCTCTTCGTCGATCTCTAGCCCCTCCGCCTCGGCCTTCCGACGGAGGATCTGCACCCGGGTCTCAAAATCGGGCGCGCCGATCTCGACGATCAGCCCGCTTTCCAGGCGCGAGCGGAGACGGTCTGGCAAGAGCGGCATCTCGCGCGGACAGCGGTCGCTGCAACAGACGATCTGCTTCCCCGCCTCCTGCACAGCGGTGAAGGTGAGGAAGAACTCCTCCTCCGTGCTCTCCTTGCCGGCCAGGAACTGCAGATCATCTACGAGGAGCACGTCGGCGCCGCGGTAGCGTTTCCGGAAGGCATCGGTGCGCCGCTCGCGCAACGCCGTTACAAACTCATAGGTAAACGCATCGGCGGTGACGTAGACCACGTGCTGGCTGGGGAAGAGCCGGGCGATCTCGTGACCAATCGCCTGGAGCAGGTGGGTTTTGCCCACACCCACGCCGCCGCACAGGAGCAACGGGTTGTAGGTAGACGCGGGGGCGTTGGCAACAGCCATCGCCGCGCGCCAGGCCAGCGTGTTGCTCTGGCCCACGGCGAAGGTATCAAAGCGGTACTTTATGTTCAGGCGCTGACCGGCGGAAGAGGCCGGCTTGGGCGCCGGCGCGGGGCGCCGCGTCTCGGGCGGGGTGTCCGCCTCCTCGGGAGCTTCCGCGCCTGCCCGGAAGCACAAAGGCAACGTGCTCCCGACCAGGCGTTCCAGGATCTCCTCCACCGCGCGCCGGCACCGCTTCTCCACGAAATCCGGCGAATAGCGGTTCGTCACCTCCACCGCCAGCGTTCCATCTTCGAGGCGCACGGCGCGCGAGCCCTGAAGGCACTCGTCCTGGAGCCGTTTGTCCGGCAGGCGGCGAAGAGCCGCGAGTACACTCTCCCACAGCTCTTCGGCGCTGGCGAACAACCCATCAATATGCAACTGCTTCGTCATAGAACGTCCGGATCAGAGACGGAAGAGACCCAGGCGCACAGCCAGCGTGAGGGTAGGAAGTCCAGCGCAACTGGGCGATGTGCGTCCATTATAGCACATCCAGCGAATCGGTGGGAGGGGCGGGCCTGGAGGGAGAAGCCAAGCGGGACGCGCCCTCGGGCGATTCCGGGGGGAATGAGGGGGGTGGCAAAAAGGGAACCGGAGGCCCTGGGGCCCTACTCGAGACCCAGGGCTTCGCGGAACCAGATCGCCATGCGCTGCCACCAGGCACGCTGTTGGGCGCGTTGCCTGGCCTTCTCCAGCCAGCCTTGGGGCAGCTCCACCGAGTAGAAGGCGCGCAGCTCGCGCAGCATCTCGATCTTGGCGGGCTCGGGCAGGTGGGTGGCTCGCGTCACCCCGTAGCGGTTGAAGTAACGCTCCAGAATATCCGCCCCCTGGTCAGCGACAGCCTGGGGCACATCTGGTACCGAGCGATGGACTTTCTTCATGGTCTGCCTGCGCCTCTCAAGAAAAAGCAGGCCGCCTGGCTGGCCGCGCGGGCACCACACCCCTGTCCCGCCCTCCGCATGGCCTGTGGAAGGCGTTCGGGCCAGGCGGGCAGGCCCGCTCCCAGGCCGGCGCCGCCCGCCCTCCCACGCTGCCGGTCGGGGCAGCCTGCAACAGGCTCCTTTGTCGGAGCACCTTTTCCCCCATTCAGTGGGTGACAGCGTACAGATCCGTCACCAGGTCCACGCGTTGTTCCGGGCAAAGCCGCCTCGGTGTCAGCTCATCCATAGAGAGAGGAATGCGGCTCTGGCGCTCGTAGTCCAGATGCAGGTCGATCAGCTTGACCATTTCGGCCGCCTTCTTCGTCTCGACCAGCGGATCCACCTCCGGGATCGTCGTCTCGGGTGCTTCTACCGCATCCTCGACTGTCGTATCCAGAATCGGCGCATCCAATTGCATGACAGCTCTCCCTCCTTGTTGCTGGTCCGGAGTTACCCCGGTGTCGAATCCACTAAACGCACGGGCGGCGCGCCGCGCGTCCTGCTCCACGCCCGGTGGCACACCTTGAACTAACGCGAACCGATCGGTTGCACAAAAGAAGCCAACCGAAGTCGGCCCTGACGCGAGCTCGGCCTCCACCCGGATGGTGGTTCCCGGGTTGCCATCCTCGGGGCAGTGTGGTATCATACGAGTGTGCTGGATGGTCTGGCGAGCCCCGTGTCGCCAAGAGCCAGCAGCACACCGGCTTGCACGACACGGAGGATACGGTGCCACTCCGACGCGCTCATCGGCGCTCGATATACTCGCGTGGATGGATCCTGGCGCTCGCTCTGATACTGGCCCAAGGCCCAGCGCAAGCTGCGGGCGAGCTTGATGATCCTGCCGCATCGCTCGCCATCGAGGCCACCGCTCCCTCTACGGAAGCGCGTGACCTCGACGCGCGGCTCTTTCGCGCCATCAATCTAAAGCCCGGGCATAAAGATGCCCTCGACCCCCTCTTGCTCTCCATCATGCCGCTCGGGGACCGCACGGCAATCGCCATCCCCCTCGGCCTCTATGCCTGGGGCCGGATGGAGGACAACAAGCAGCTGCGCGACGCGGGTGTTCTCACCGCGGCCGCGCTGGCTTCCAGTGCCCTCGCCACCGAGGGGCTGAAGGGGCTCGTGGCGCGCAAGCGCCCAGCCGAACGTTTCGGAGATGCCCAAACCCGCATCGTTGGCCCCCGTGCTGCCGACGGACGCTCCTTCCCGTCGGGGCATACGTCCAATGCATTCGCCTGGGCAACCGTGCTGGCGGATCTCTATCCCAAAGGCTCCGCGGCCTTCTATGGAACGGCGAGCGCCATCGCGTTCGGGCGGGTGCGCCTCGGCGCCCACTACCCGAGCGACGTCCTCGCCGGCGCCCTGATTGGCTACATGGCCGGCCGCTTCGTTGTCAGCAACCGGGATTTCCTGATGCGCC
Source organism: Armatimonadota bacterium (assembly GCA_012512265.1). Taxonomy (GTDB): domain Bacteria; phylum Armatimonadota; class JAAZEB01; order JAAZEB01; family JAAZEB01; genus DUUU01. The sequence goes on from JAAZEM010000163.1 coordinate 34,679, forward strand.
GGGAGGATCCCCCCACGGGAGGCACCGCCGTGGGCATATCACGCCAGTTCCATTTCTAGATCCACCCGCCAGGCCGTCACCCCGGCATCCCGATCCTGATGCGACCCCCGGGTCCCCCCCTTGCCTGCCGGCCCCATACCGGATCGAACGCCGCGTTGGCGTTTACTCAGCCGCCCCTATGGGTAAACCGTTACGCGGGCGAAGACGAGGTTCCGCCCATCGCGGTGAGCAACCTCGCCCGGACCCAGGGCTATCCCGCGTACTTCCAGTTCCGGCACGAGCGCGCGCTCTGCGGGCAACGGGTACGCGCAGGGCGGAAGTGGCCACCCGCCACGCACCGATGGAGGGGCCATGATTTCGGATACGACCATCGCCAGATCGGCCAAGACGGCGCTGGCGAATGATCCCCGCGTGGGGGCGATGGATATCACGGTACACAGCCACCGCGGGCGCGTGCAACTCGTGGGATACGTCACCAGCCCGGAGCAGATCAAGGCGGCCGAGGAGGTGGCGCGCAGCATTCCAGGGGTGGTGGAAGTGATCAACAACCTCCGCCTGGTGCGCCTGACCTCTCGCCACGAAACGATGGAGGAGAGCTGATGCCTCGGCGCGTGGTGCTGGCACTCGTCGCAGATATCCACTGCCGCGCCGAGATCATCGAGGATCTACGCGAGGGCCTGATGCCTGTCAACGACGAGGCCGATATCCTCGTCATGTGCGGCGACCTGTGCAACATGGGCCGCGTGGAAGAGGCGAAGGCGCTCGCGGACGTGCTGCGTGGCGTACGGATCCCGATGGTCGCCGTTCTCGGCAACCACGACTATCACTCCGGGTATGTCAACGAGGTGGTCGCAATCCTGGAGGGTGTCGGCGTCCATCTCCTGCAAGGCACCGGGCACACCATTAACATCGATGGCACGACGGTTGGCTTCGCCGGCGCCAAGGGCTTCTGCGGGGGATATGGCACCTATTGCCTCACGCCCTTTGGCGAGCAGGGCATCAAGTGCTTCATCAACGAGACGCACGATGACGCCAACAACCTCGATGCCTGCCTGCAGACGCTCGATACCGATTACCGCGTCGTGCTGTTGCACTATGCCCCCATCAAGGAGACGCTCTTCGGCGAGCCACCAGAGCTCTACCCCTTCCTGGGGTCCTCGATCCTCGCCGAACCAGTCGATAAGCATGGGTGCGACCTGGTGGTCCACGGGCATGCGCACAATGGCGTGGAGGAGGGAGAGACGGCGGGCGGCATCCTGGTGAAGAACGTGGCGATGCCCGTCATCAAGCGCTCCTATGTCCTTCACGAGCTCGATGCCAGCGCGCGAGCGCGCAAGGGGAGACAGTAACGTGGCAATCAAAGAGCTTCTCGAAAGCATCGCCGAGCGCGTCGGACGCGCGGGCGTCTCCATGGTTTTCGGCGAGCCGCACGTGGTGGGTACGCGCACGGTGATCCCGGTCGCCTCGGTCTCGTTCGGCTTCGGGGGCGGCGGCGGGGAGAGCGCGCATGATGAGGGCGATCAGCCCGCAAGCTCCGGCGGTGGGGGCGGTGGCGGCGGCAAGGCGACTCCCGTCGCTGTCATCGAGGTCTCGGACGAGGGCACCCACGTCCTCCCCATCGTCGATATCACGCGGATTCGCCTGGCGGGATTCGCCTGCCTTGCCCTGGGTCTCTGGGTCCTGGGGCGCGCGCTTCCCCGAATCATGCGCCACCGCTAGCCGCGAGCGCGAGAGCATCCGCCTTCTCGCCCGGCGGGCGCGCGCCTCGTGGCTCCCCACATCCATCTCTCGGCGACATGCTTCCACCCCTCATCACGGGGAGGCACCGCCTCTGTACCCTGAGATTCCGACATAAGGAATCCCAGCTCTGTAGCCCAGGGCGTTGTCTCAGTGGCTGCTCGCGCCATTGCCGCCCCCAGGCACGTATGTTATAATGAGAGCCAATCGGGGGACGCCGCCGCGGTCCGCCCGGTGGAGCAAGTCCTATGATGGGTGGAGATCCAAAGAGAACCCGCCTCCTGGCGATGGATGTGGATGGCGTGCTCACCGACGGCACGCTCTACCTGACCGCTTCGGGCGACGAGATGAAGGCGTTCCACGTGCGCGATGGGATGGGGATCGCGCTGGCCCTCTGCGGCGGGTTGGAGATCGCGTTTGTCACGGGGCGCTCGTCGGATCTCGTCCGCCGGCGCGCCACAGAGCTGGGCGTCCGCCACGTGCTGGAGGGAATCCACGACAAGCGCGCTGCCCTGATGGAGCTGGCGGAGCGGCTGGGCCTAGCGCCCGCAGAGATCGCGTTCGTCGGCGACGACCTGAATGACCTTCCGGCGCTCTCCTGTTGCGGGCTGCCGGTCGCCGTCGCGGATGCCCCTCAGCAGGTGCGCGCCGCCGCGGCCTGGATCACTGAGGCGCCAGGGGGTCGTGGCGCCATTCGTGAAGTGGCCGAGCGCATCCTGGAGGCGCAGGGCAAGCTGGATGAGGCGATCGCGCGCTACCTCTCCGGCAGAACGCGACAGTAGGCGAGTTCACGCATGCCCTCTCTCGTCCTGCTCCACACCAACGACATGCACGGCCGGCTCGCGGCAGAGGCCGCCGCGCGGATCCGTGCCGAGAAGTCGCGCGATCCGAACACGCTCTTGGTGGATGCCGGCGATGCTCTTCGCGCCGGCAATCTTGGAGTGCCGCTCGCGAGTGAGACGGTCCTGCGGCACATGAACACCGCTGGATACGACCTGATGGCCGCGGGCAATCGCGAGACGCATCTCTGGCCGTGGGCACTGCGCGCCAAGCTCCGGCAAGCCGCGTTTCCCGTGCTCTGCGCCAACGTCACCGGACCCGGAGTCGCCGCGGGGGATCCCGTCGCCCGCACGCCCGCCGAGCTGCGCGCTCTGGCCAGAAGCGAGGCGCTATATCGCCCCTATGTGATCGTGCGCATCCCCAACAACCTCCGCGTCGGGATCTTCGGGCTGACCGTGCCGATGGTAACGCGAGAGATGGCCGCACGACATTTCAGCAGCTATCTCTTCCGCGATCCGGTGGAGACGGCCCGCGATCTGGTGCCGCTCCTCGCCAGGAACGCCGATCTCGTGGTAGGCGTCCTACACCTGGGGTTGGGGCGCGATTGCGAGATTGCCCGGGAGGTCCCCGGCATCGATCTCCTCGTGGGTGGCCACACGCACGACCTCCTGCCCGAGCCGGTGGTGGTCGGCCGGACCGTCGTGCTTCAGGCGGGAAGCTATGCGCGCTATCTAGGGAGGGTGGAGGTGAGCGTCGAGGCGGCCGGCGTCTCCGTGCGCTCCCATCTGCTTGAGCTGCGAGAGATGGAGGGAGGGGCACAACGATCGGGGTGACCGCGCTGCTTCTGGTGCTCATCCTCGCGGCCATCGCGGCCGGGGTTGGCGCACGCCTTCTCCGCGGGCTGAGGCTGGCAGATGAGCCTCTTTCCGACCGGTTCGTCTTCGCCACCGCTCTCGGGCTCGGGTGCGTGGCCTACGCCATCTTTGCCCTTGGCGCGCTCCAGCTCTTCCGGCCGGTGCCGATGCTCCTGCTACTCACCGGCCTCCTGGCCTGGGCCGCCGCGCCTGCGCTTGCCCTCGTCCGGGAGGCCTGGGCCGGTCTGCGTGCCGGCTGCAGCTCTCGGAGCCTCCTCTCCCTGGCCCTCGGCGGTGCCGTTGCCCTCTTGATGGGGCTGGCGCTGGTCGCGGCTCTGGCTCCCCCGGCTGGCAACGACTGGGACGGTCTCTCCTATCACCTGGCCGATCCGGCGATCTACCTGCGCCGCGGGGGAATCGTGCCGCTCTTTTGGGAGTCGCACTCGAATTTCCCCTTCACCGTGGAGATGCTCTACACGGTGGCGCTCCTGGCCAAAAGCGCGGGCGCGGCACGGGCGATTCACTGGCTCTATCTGGTACTCGCCTGCCTGACGCTGGCAGCGGCATGGCGCCGGCTCTGGCCCGAGGATGCGCCCGGCGCGCGCTGGCTTCCGCCCCTGCTCCTCTGCTCGTCGCCGATCATCCTCTGGAGCGCCACGGTGGCCTACATCGACCTGGCGCTGATGGCCTACGAGCTGCTGGCGCTCTACGGCGTGGTCCTCTGGTGGAAAACGGGGCGCACGGGCTGGCTTTGGGCGGGAGCGATCGCCCTCGGGTTTGCCCTCGGCACGAAGATGACCGGCCTGCTCTTCCTGGCGCTGCTGGCGCCTCTGGTACTGGCGGCCGGCCTGCAGGCGAAGGAGAGCTGGGGGGGCGCTCTGCGGCGAGTAGTGACATGGGGGGCCATCGCCGTGGCCATCGGCGCGCCATGGTACGTGAAAAGCTATCTCTACACGGGTAACCCAGTCTATCCCTTCTTCTACCACCTATTTCCGAACACGCGCTACTGGAACGCGGATCTCGCCGCGATCTACGCGAAGCACCAGGATGACGATTTCGGCCTGGGCGACACCCTGGCCCATCTGGTGTCCGCGCCGTGGGACCTGCTCGCGCATCCAGACAGCTTCACCGATGGCGCCCCGGCATTCCGCATTCTCTTCGGCTCGCTTGGCCCCGCTTTCCTGGCGCTCGCACCTATCGCGCTCTTCCTGCGCCGGCGCGACCCGCTCGCGTTCGGGTCGCTCCTTTTCGCGGCAGCCTACGGCGTGCTCTGGTTCCATATGACGCAGCAGACGCGCCATCTCCTGCCGGTGGCGCCGCTGCTTGCGCTCGCCGGGGCACGCGGGTTGAGCGCGCTGGTTGACGAGCGCCGGTTCGCGCGCTTCCCGGGGTTTGGCGCCGCGGGCGTCCAGGTGGCGCACGCGCTCCTGATCGGCGTTCTGATGGCCGGGCCGGCGTGGCCGGTCGTCACCGGGCGCATTCCCGCGCACGACTACCTGCGGAATGCCCTCGACATCTATCCGATCTGTGAGTACGTGAACGAGTATCTGCCGGAAGATGCGCGCTTGCTCCTGATTCACGAGGTGCGCGGGTTCTACCTGGAGCGCAACTACCTGTGGGGGAACGAAGGCCACCACGCCGCCATTCCTTGGTCCGGGTTCCGGAACGAAGCCGAGATGCGCCGCTACCTGCACCAGGAGCTGGGCGTGACGCACGTGCTGATCAACCACCGGATCCAGCCGCGAGAGGCTCGTCCCGAGGGGTGGGAGCGCACACTCTGGGAGGCGATCCGCGCGGGAACCCTGGAACCCGTGATGGAGGAGAGGGGTTACTGCGTCTACGCAGTCCAGCCACAGGAATGAGGGAGCAGGGAGGAAGGGCTCCCCGCTTCCCCGCGGGGCGATAGTGAACGCAATGGCGCGCAAAACGTCCAAGAAAACAGGGTCGGGTAAGGAGCAGGTCCCGCCGGGGCCTGCCAGAACGCCAGTCTCAGGCAGGGATCTCCTCCGGGAACGCCCGGCGTGGCTTGTCGCGCTCCTGGCGGTCTATTTCGTGCTGGGAGGGCTCTACCTGGCGACGGTGCCGTTCGGGCACGCGCCGGATGAGAGCGCGCACCTGCTTTACGTGGAGCAGCTTGCCAGTGGCCAGCTGCCGGTCTTCCGCGCGGAGGATCGCGCCAACTTCGAGGCGCACCAGCCGCCGCTTGCTTACCTAGTGGCGCTGCCGGCCTATCTCCTCGCCGGGGGCGAGGGTGACGCGGCGCGCTACGCGGTGCGCCTGGTCAGCCTCGTGCTCGGCGCGGTGGTGATCTGGCTGGTGGCTGCGGCGGTCCGGCTGTGGCTTCCGGGGCAGCCCGGGGTGGCGCTCGCAGCAGGCGCCGTAGCGGCGTTCATGCCGATGCGCCTGGCGGTCTTCTCCTCTTTCAGCAACGACCCGCTGACGGAGACGCTCTTTTGCGCGGTGCTGTTCCTGCTGGGGTTGGGCCTGTGCAACGGCTTTGACCGGCGGCGCTGCCTGTGGGTGGGCGCGCTGATCGGGCTGGGCCTCCTGACGAAGACGACCTGCATCCTGCTGCTGCCGGTGGCGCTGGTGGCGCTCTTCCTGGAGTGGCGCCGGCACCGGAGCCGGGCGCGGGAGTATCTGGCGAACGCCGGCCTTCTGGCGGGGGTCGCGGTCGCCATCGGTCTCCCCTGGATGGCGCGCAACGTGGTGCTCTATGGCGATCCTTTCGCCTGGAAGGCCTTCGAGGCGTTCTTTGGCGATCGGGCGACCCCGGAATACTGGATGGCCCGGCAGGGGCTCTCGTTTCGCCAGTACATCTTCTTCTGGGTGCCGGCTTTCACCATCCGCAGCTTCTGGGGTGTGTTTGACCACATGAACCTGTGGATGGGCGGGCCGGTCCGGTTCCCGCCTCCGGAGATGAAGCCGCACCTCATCCCGCTGGGCACCCCGGACGCGCCGATCTACCTGGTGCTGACCCGCGTCGCCCAACTGCTGGCGGTCGGGGCAGTCGTGGCAGGCATCCGCTGGTGGCGGAGCAAACCGGAGGCGTGGCAGCGCGATATCGCCCTGACCTGGGGGTTGTGCGCGGCGCTAATCGTCGCCGCGTTCTTCCGGTTCAACACGCAGTACTACCAGGCGCAGGCGCGCTACCTCTACCCGGCGGTGCTTCCCATCGCCGCGACGATGGCGGCGGGGTGGCTGGTGGCGTGGCCGGAGCGCCTGCGACAGATGGGCGCCTTGCTCGCCGCGGCGCTGCTCGCCGGCCTGGCGGCGCACGCGTGGCACGGCACGCTCCTGCGCGTCTTTGGAAAGGTGGGGTGGTAGTGGCGCCGCTCGTCCTGACAGTCCTCATGCCTGCCTATAACGAGATCGACACAATCCGGGAAGCGATCCGGCGGGTGTGCGAGACTGACCTGGGCGAGGGCATCTCCAAGGAGGTCATCGTTATCGATGACGCGTCCACCGACGGCACGCGCGAGGTGCTGGCCGAGATACCGGGCATCATCGTGGTGAAGCACGCGCGGAACCAGGGGAAGGGCGCGGCGATCCGCTCCGGGCTGGCGCGCGCCACCGGCGATGTGGTGGTCATTCAAGATGCCGACCTGGAGTACGATCCGGCCGATCTGCGCGCGATGCTCACACCGATCCGGCATGGGAAGGCAGCGGTGGTTTACGGCTCTCGCTTCCTGAAGGGCCGGCCCCGGATGCGCCTGGCAAACTACATCGCGAACCGGATCCTGGCCTGGAGCGCGACGCTGCTTTTCGGCCAGCGGATCACGGACGAGGCGACCTGCTATAAGATGTTCCGGACCGACGTCCTCCGTGCCATGAACCTGCGCGCGGAGCGCTTCGAATTCTGCCCGGAGGTGACGGCCAAAGCGCGGCGCGCCGGCTACCGCATCGTGGAGGTGCCGATCTCTTACCAGGCAAGGACGCTTGCCGAGGGGAAGAAGATCACCTGGCGCGATGGCCTCGAGGCGATCTGGACCTTGGTGAAGTACCGCTTTGTGAGATAGCGGCGGGTGGTGACACTGGGGAAGCA
>JAAZEM010000164.1 GCA_012512265.1 Armatimonadota bacterium
AGCCTGCGGCGTCTGAAGGGCACATAGGTCCCGGCCGGGCTTACTGGAAGGCGCGTTTATCAGTAGGTTTGTGTTGGTTTGCCAGTCGCCGTGCATCTACGGCTTGGGGTATGCCGTCGAATGTGACGCCCGTCGTGAACGGCCGTGTGCATGCCGGCGCTCCGATCCAGGGAGCCGGCGTGCCGTGGCCAGGTTTCTGGTCCACCCCCAGGGATGGCCGCTCTGATGCAGAACTCGCAAGGCGTGAGCCATTGGTCGGGAGGGTTGTCGTATGTGGGATGCATCGGATGGTGGAGTCGTCTATGAGCGGGACAAGCTGTACGAAGAGGTGTGGTCGGAGCCCGTCACCGCAGTCGCCAAGCGGTATGGTGTATCCGATGTCGCGATCCACAAGACGTGCAAACGCCTCGCGATACCCGTGCCGCCGCGCGGCTACTGGGCCAGACTCAGGGCTGGCAAGCCGGTAGAACGCCAACCCCTTCCGGAGACCGATGGGCCTACAGAGGCCCGTGGCGTCTCCCGCAAGCGCGAAAGCGAGCCGGTTGGATGCAGTGGAGAGGCGCGAGTGAAGCTGCCGTTCCCAAGTGAGCAGGAACGGGCCAAGGTGCTGGAAGTCTGCGAGGGCATCAGGCCGAAAGACCGGTTGGTCAAGCCGCATGCACTCATCGTCCAGGACCGGGAAGCACGAGCCGAACGGAAGAGACGCGAGCGCGAGGACCGGCGTGACCTGTCAACGCACGTTCCCAACACGTACCCTTACCAGACTCGCAGACCGCTGGCGGGCTTCCTGGATATCCGAGTACCCGACGACCACACGGGACGCGCCTATCGGCTCCTCGACGCGCTGTTCTCCGCCATCGAGGAACTCGGAGGCTCGGTACGGGCTGGCGAGACCACGACGGTTGTCGTGATGGGCGAGCCGGTGAAGATCCGTCTGACCGGCAAAGACGACCTGTTCACTCTCGTCATAGGCGAGCATGATGCACCACGCAAGAACTGGAGAGACACCCAGCGTAGGCAGCTTGAGACGGAGCTTGGGTCCTTCCTCCTCGGCCTCTACGAGGTTGCGCGTGTCAGCCGCACCCAGCGGGAAGAGCGTGCACGTGAGGAGGAGAGACGGCGTGTGGAAGCTGAACGCCGTCAGGCGCGGGCAAAGGCACAGCAGGAGGAGATGGCACGCTACACGGCACTGGAGAACGCCGCGCTGGACTGGCACAGGGCACGGATTCTGGAGGGCTACGTCGCCGAGATGGAGAAGGCAGCGTCCGCCGAGACAGACCAGGAGAAGCAGGCGGAGCTGCTGAAGCAGGCTGCCTGGGCGAAGGCCAAGATCGCCTGGCTGGATCCCCTGGTCGCGGCGAAGGACCCCGTCCTGGGCGTTCGGCGCCACGACCGGCCCGAGGGTGAGAAGGCGGTCCTGGAGGTCCACAACCCCTACGAGCTGTTCAGGCGGTGGTAACCGTTACCGGTGTCTGTTGCCGGCCCCGTTGCCAGCTAAGCGGTGTAGATCTCGATCTCGGCCCAACCGCCCGCGAGGAACTCCTCCGCCCGTTGGTTCACGATCTCCTCGTTGGCGCATTCCCACGTCTCGTCGGCATCGAACTGGCCACTGGAGACGCTCCACAGAACGTTCTCCAGTGAGACGGAGGTGTTGGTGCCGCCCTCACCGTCGTCCATGATACTCATGCCGGGGGGCGGAGCGAACGGCAACATGAACTCCTTCCCTACGGCACGGAGATAGGTCCCCCCTGTGTCCTCATCCTTACTCTCAAAGGTCACCATTACATGAACGCGGTACTGCGCTTCCGCCATCCTCATACCTTCCGATGACCGTGTGCCCGGAGACAACCCACAGCGTCATGCATCACCACCTTATCCGGTAGCCCCGGAGCCGATGCGGGCACCACCGAACGGGGTGATGCAGCGACGGCTGGGGGCAGTACCGGCAGTATCATCCGTCGGGATCCGTAGCAGGCATGGCCGTGCTCCGACCGGGTCGGCGCGCTGCGGGCTGTAGCCTTCCGTGCCTCCGAGCCAGGCCCGACTCGCTCTGTGACCACGGGATACGCCGCCGAAGAGGGGGGAGTCCTGCCGAGCGCTCGGCCATCGTCCGTATGTGCGGAAAGAGGTCTGTAGAAACCGTGGGTTGACAGAATCATTGTTTGATATTGCCATAGTAACGTTCGGTGTTTGGCAACCCTCTATGGGCGCGGAGAGGGCGACGAGGTTGCCCCAAGCGCCCACCTAAACTGGTGAAAGGTAGATCGGCACGACCGTGACAAGTACGCAACCTGAGGTACGCCTTCTATCGGACCCGGC
>JAAZEM010000165.1 GCA_012512265.1 Armatimonadota bacterium
AACTGCACTCCCGCGGCGATACTCGGGGTGAAGTCCCACTTGCTGATGTTCCGGCGATCCGATTTGATATACCCTGCGAAGAGGCCTGCCGAAGCAAAAGGCCGGAACCGGCCGATGGGCGCCGTCCAGACCTGGACGCTCGGTCCGAGGAGCGTGAACTGCGTGTTCCCCGAGAAGGGAGTGAACTCGCTCGACGCGTTGATCCCCTTCAGAGTGAAGGCCACGCCGGCGACGCCTACTCCCAAACCGTAGCGGATGAAATCTGCCTCATGGTACCATAGCACGTCATCCAGGGCATCACGGGCGGCATCGGATGTGAAGAAGTAGCCCCCGGGCACCAGAAAGCTGCCCAGCCGGCCGATGAACCCGGCTTCAAACCCCGTATCGGCGCGCGCTGGCGCCGGGTTCAGAAGCGCCAGCCCGAGCGTCAGCGCGACCGTCGCCCATCGCGCGGCGGATAGCGCCCGGCGCAACCCGAGGCCTGCCCACTCTCTGCACTCCGCACTCTGCACTCCCATGCGCTTCTCCTTCCCTGCCGCCGCAACACCCTCGCGGCCTAGAAGAGAGATACCCGCCAGGAGCACGGGCCAAACGAGAAGCCGGGCACAAGCCACGGGCCCGGTTCCAGCCGGCGCCATCCTCGCTGGGCGCACTCGAACAGGAGCCGGGCCCGTCACACGATCTGCGTGGCGTTAGGGGAAGAAGATCAGGAGCTGCCGCTGAACGGTGTCTTCCACATGCGGCGAGATCCCTACCTTGCGCACGCGCGAGTTGGCATCCACGGAGAACGCCAGCGTGTTCTTCGAACGGATGAGCGAGGATGGGAGGTCGAGATCGACAAACCCGCCCTTCTCATCCGTGCTGGCGGCGGTTCCGATCGGCTCGCCATTCAGGTACACCACTGCCTTGCCGGTCACCTCCACGGTCGCCTTCCAGTGCAGGATCCAATTCTCCAGCGCCGGCACGGAGAAGCCAATGCGGTACCAGCCCGCGGTTTTCGCCTTGTCCAGGCGCACCTCCGGCCACTTGGAATCGTCCAGGTCCGGTTGCGCGTTCTCGGCGGTCTCCGCCGCCAGCCCCGCCTTGTGCCGCGCGCGGTCGAGCACCTGGACGATGGGCGTCTTGGTCTCCACACCGAGGAGAACGGGCGACTGGAGGAAGAAGGAGAGCACGCCGGTCGTGGCATCAAACGCCGTTTTCGCTCCCCGGCTGTCCACGGCAAGGTAGCGCGGCTCCTTCGGCAACACCATGGAAACCGCCGACCGGCCCTGCTGCAGGAAGACGGGCAGGCCGATCTTCCCTTCCAGCGTGGCCTCCTGGCCCACCAGGTAGGCGCTGGTGATCATCGGCACGGTGCCATCGCCATAGCGGACGCTCCAGGTGCGCTGGGCGCGCTCCGTCGGCACCACTCCGAGGACCAGCTTCTCGCCGATGACCATGAAGCTCTCGGCGAAGGAGGGCACCACGCTCACGGTCAGGGTGCGGCTTGCCGCGTCCCAGACGGGCTCGATGGGGGCATTCCGGATCGCCGGTTTCTCCGCGCCTTCCAGCTTCAGCGCAATCTCGTTCAGCCCGCCGTCATCGTCGGTCACCAGGATCACCGTCCGCTCGCCCACCTGGTAAACCCCATATACCTCGCAGGTGCTGTAACGGATGGTCGCGCCAGGAACCGGCAGGTTCAGGGGAAGAATACGCACGCCGGCGCCAAAGCTACGCAGCGAAAGCCCCTGGGTTCGGGGCACGGTCATCTTTTCGCCCGATTCTGGATCCGTATAGGAAAGGTGGAAGCGCTGAACGGGCTCCGCCGGGGCGCGGACGAAGAGGAAGCCCTGACGCCCCAGATTCCGCTGGGTCACCGAGATGCCCGCCGCATCGGCGGCGGCGCCTTCAGCGGGCTGGGCCTTCGCCAACGGGTCGCCCAGGCAGCGAGCCACCTGGCTGAAGAGATGGGCTTCATAGTAGGCAATCGGGAGCGCGCCCCCACGCCCGTGATGCACGACGGCAGGCGGCACGTCATCGATGGAGATGAGAGGCGGCGCGGTGCCGGCAAAAGGCTGGTCCCAGACCAACGCGGTCGCGCCCTCGGCCAGTGCGACGCGCAGGGCAACGCTGACCTCCGGCTCCCGATAGGGGCGCTGGGGGTCGCGCTCGCTCGTCACCTGAGTAGTCACGCCTTCGGCTACCGGGAGAGCGCACTTCAGCGCCTGCGCCGCCTTGGAAAGCTCGGCCGCGCCCCCCTGGGGCGAATCGGCGCGCGCCTGGAGCCACAGGATCGTCTCAGCGTGCTTCTCGAGCACGGGCTGAATCGGTGCCAGCCACTCGCGCCAGAGACCAAATGGGTCGTCAATGGGAGGCCCGATGATCGCCTTCAGCCCCGTTTCGGCCACCTTCGCGAGGAACGCATCGAGGTCAGCGACCGCGAGGCTTCCCTCTTTGCCCACATTCCACGGCACACTGACATAAACGGCGTTGAAGCCGCCCCGCGCGACGCGCAGCAGCACCTCGCCCCACCCCTCACGTTCTGCGGGCTGGGGTTCGAGCGCCGCCGCGAAGACCAATGCCGGCGCGCCCGCCACCTCCGGGCGCTGCACGGTGCGCATCAGGATATGGGACACCGAACTATTTGCCGCCGCGCTCGGCGCTGCAATTCCCAGGCAGAGCAAAGCGGCCGCCAGCGCCATCGTGAGCCTCATCCGTTGTTCCTTCCTACTGAACCGCCATCGGCATGAGCACGTAGAGATACGACCGGCCGTCGGGGACCTCACCCTCAAAGACGGGCTTCATCACGCCGGGGTTCAGCGCGCCTGTGAGCTCGATCACCACAGATTCCGTCTCGGTGATGCTGAGCATATCAATGAGGTAGCGCACGTTGAAGGCGATCTCCACCGCGTCGCCCTCGTGCCGGGCCTCGATCTGCTCGTGCGCGCGTCCCACTTCGCCGGCCTCGGCGGTGATATCGACCAGGCCACCTTCCACCGTGCGCAGCACCACACGGTTGGCGCTCTCGCGCGGCAGGATGCTCGCGGCGCGCCGCAGGGCAGCCAGCAGCTCCTCCGTGTTGAGCGTCAGACGCTTCTGGCATTCCTTCGGGATCACCCGCTCGAAGTTCGGGAACTGGCCGTCGATCAGGCGGGAGACGAGCGACATTCCCTCCATGCGGAAGAGGATCTGGTTGCGCGTGGCGTGGATCTGCAGCTTTGGCCCCGACTCAATGTCCAGGACGCGCGCCAACTCGCGCAACGCCCGCGCCGGCACGATGACACCACTATCGAACCCGGGTCCGTCTTCCCCCTCGGCACCCAGGACCATAGTCGGCGCCGGCATCGTGGAGACCGCCAGGCGGTGCGTGTCCGTCGCCACCATCTTGATAAAGCCATCGCCGAGCACTGCCAGCGCGCCCGTCAGCAACGCCCGCGTCTCATCGGTGGAGACGGCAAAGATCGTCTCGTTGATCAACTGGCGCAGCAGGGCCTGCTCCACCTCTACGGCACGCCCATCCTCGACCTCGGGCAGCTTCGGGAACTCCTGCGCCGGCAACCCGCGCAGCACATACTCGGATCGAAGGCACTTCAACTCGATCACGTTATTCTCATCGACCGAGAGAGCAACGTCCGTATCGGGAAGCGAGCCAAGGATATCAATCAGGAGACGCGCCGGAACCGTCACCGCGCCCTCGACATCCACCGAGGCCGGTACGGTGACATCCATGCCAATCTCGAAATCGGTCGCAACCAGACGCAGGCGGTCTTCGGACGCCTGCAACAGTATATGGCTGAGGATCGGCAGTGTGCTTCTGGCGGATACGACCCGGCCGACCGTCTGCACCCCCTCATAGAGGTCTTTACGCCTGCAGAAAACCTTCACAGTTCTGCTCCTTCCAATCCGTGAGGCGGCCGCAGCCACCGCGCGGCCGCGCAGTCAAGCCGCGTCCGGCACCCGCGGTGAGCTTCGCGACGTGACGGTGGTTCGGCTGGAGCTGCAAGGGGATTCGTGAAACCCATATAGCAGGGGTTCGCCGGGCACGCGCCCTCCTCCTACCTGTGGCCATGCCCCGTCCGGTGTCATTTTGTGAACGCGAGAGAGACCCCGATGCGCCCTCCACCGCGGAGGCAACGCCGCCTGCTGCCTCCGCGGGAGGGCGATGCCGGCTTAGCGGACGGTTTCGTCCGGCGAGATGACGCGAACGGGCCCCAGGCCGGCCATGGATTCGCGCAGCTCCTTCGCCGGGCCGACGGCCACGATCACCAGCCGGTCCGGGTGCAGGTGGGCTCTCGCAACGCGGTGCACATCGGCGGCGGTCACGGCGCCAATCTCGCGCGTGTAGGAGCGCAGGTAGTCCTCGGGAAAGCCGAGCACGTCCAGGAGCGCCTTCTCCCTGGCAATCTGGAATGGCGAGGTGAAGCGCGCCACGAAGGAGTTGACCAGCGCGCTCTGCGCGTCGCTCAGCTCCAAGGGGGCAACGGGTTTCTCAAGGAGGTCACTCAGCGTCTGGCGCATGGCATCGACCGCGGCCCGGGCCGAGGCGACCTTCGTCTCCGCGCCCATCTCGAAGACCCCGCGGTCGCGCCCCTCGCCCAGGTAGCCCCAAACGGCGTAGGCCAGGCCCTTGCTCGAACGCACGTCGCGCATCAAACGCGAGGAGAACCCACCGAGCCCGAACAGGTGGTTCATCACGCGCACCGGGTAGCGATCCGCGTTGTCCCTGGAGATGCCCAGGTGCCCGACGCGAAGGTTCGCCTGCTGGGTCTCCTTGGCCACGATGATCACCTCGGGTCGCGCCTCATCCTTCACCGGCTCCGGCTCAGGGAGTTCGAGTGTGCGGCGCTCCCAATCGCCCAACCAGCGCTCGACGCGGCGCGCCATCTCATCCACGCTCATGTCGGCGGCGATGGCGAGGACCGTGTTGTTGGGCGCGTAGGTGCGCTGGTGGAAGCCAACGAGATCCGCGCGCGACAGCTTCTCCACCTCGGCGATGGTCGGCTGGCGAGCCCATGGGCTCTCCTTGCCGTAGAGCGCCTGCGCGAAAACACGGTTGGCGATGCTGGCTGGCTGGTCGTTTTGTCGGCGGATCCCCTCCATCATCTGGGCCTTGGCGAGGGCAAGCTTCTCCTCCGGGAAGACGGGCCGGCGCAGCACCTCGGCGAGCACTTCCAGGAGCGCATCCGCGTCCTTGCTCAGCGCGGATCCGGAGACGGTGGTAAACTCGTCGCCCACCGAGACCTCCAACTTGCCACCCACGAACTCCAACTTCTCATCGATGGCGTCGCCCTGAAGCCGCTCGCTGCCACCGGTGCGCATCACCGTAGCGGTGAGGCGCGCCGTTCCCACCTTGCCGGCCGGGTCGTAAATGGAACCGGTCTTCACGTAGGCTTCCACATGGAGAAGCGGGAGTTCCCGATCCTCCATCAGATAGAGCGTCATCCCGTTGGGGAGGGTGCGCTCGACCGGCTCCGGTGGAGTGAAACGCAGCTCCGGGTACTTCAACGTGCTCGGATGCGTGCGCGAGAAGGGGTAGTCCGCCCTTGCGGGCGCGGGCATAGGAAGCATCAGCGAGAGTATCGCCAGCAGCGCGTAACGTGTCATTGCCCCGCGCTCTCCTTCCTCACGAGTGTGGCCACGGTGCGGTTCTCCGGAACGAGGTATTTCCTTGCCACCCGCTGGAGATCCTCCGGCGTGATCTGGGCGATCATCTCGCGCCAGCGTGTCAGGTAGCGCCAGTCGCCCACCACGGCCTCGTAGTAGGTGAGCTGCGAGGCCAGACCCCTGTTCGACGACAGGCCGCGGACGAAATCCGCATCGAGCTGGTTCTTCACCTTCTGCAGCTCGCGCTCCGGAACCGGCTCTCTCATCAGGCGCTCGAACTCCGCGTAAATCGCCTGCTCCACCTCGCCGGTGGTGTGTGGGGCGAGCGGATAGGCCTGCACGCCCCAGAGGTTGGCGTAACGGCTGCCTGGCCCGCCCAATCCCCCCACGCCCGCCGCAATGCGCTTCTCCTTCACCAGCGATGTGTAGAGGCGCGAGGTGCGCCCGCCAGCAAGGAGGCCATGGAGCACGTCGAAGGCGGTGTCATCCGGGTGTGGCGCCGTGGGCTTGTGGTAGGCGATCATCACCTGGGGCTCCGCGTCGAAGACGACGTTCACGCGCCGCTCGCCAGCCTGGGGCGGCTCTACGGTCACCACGGGCGGAGGCGGCGGCCCCGCCGGGATTCCCCCGAAGTACTTCTCCACGACCCGGATCGCCTGCGGGATATCGATATCGCCGACGAGAGCGGCGACAGCGTTGCCCGGCACGTAATACGTCTTGTGAAACGCGCGCGCCTGGTCGGCGGTCAGCGATTGGATATCGGACATCCAGCCGATGATCGGCACCCCGTATGGATGCGCGGTGTAGGCGGTGGCGACGAGTTGCTCGTACAGCTTGCGGTCGGGGCTGCTGTCATAGGTGCGCCGGCGCTCCTCGGCGACGACGTCGCGCTCGACATAGAACTCGCGCAGTACCGGCTCCGCCATGCGCTGCGACTCCATCAGCGCCCACAGCTCCAGCCGGTTCGAGGGCAGGCTGACGTGGTAAGCCGTGATATCCTTGCTCGTTCCGGCATTGAGACCGGCGCCGCCATTGCGCGTGTAGATTGCCGAGAACTCCTCGCCGTCGCTATACTCGCTCGCCTGCTCCTGGAGACGCTTCATCTCACGCTCGAGCGCCTCGATCCGCTTCTCGTCGGCCGCGCTGCCGCGCGCGCGCTCGCGTGCCAGGTCCTTCGCGACGCGGTCCATCGCATCCAGGAGTGGCTTCTCCTTGCGGTAGTTGCGCGTGCCGATGGCGCGCGTTCCCTTGAACGCCATGTGCTCCAGCATGTGTGCCAGGCCAGTAGCGCCCACCTGCTCATCCACGCCACCCGCGCGAAAGACGATCTCCCCAGTAAAGATCGGGGCGACGCGCCGTTCCACGAAGAGAAACTTCATCCCATTTTTCAGGGTGTGCTCGACCACTCTCTCCTCGAGCGGTTGGGCGGCGGCCGGCAGCGCGGATACCAGGGTGATGATCACCAGGATCATCCAGCGCCATGCCGCACACCGCAGTCGATTCCCCATCGGCTCTCTCCCTTCCAGGCAGTGGCTCGTCTGCCGCACTCTACCACGAACCATCGCGGGAATCCTCTTCGATTCCAAGACACGCGCGCCTGCGTCGGGGATCCCCTCTCATGGACCAGACGGCAACGCATCCCGCCAGGTGCTCGCTCTGTTAGGGCCCGCGGGCAATAGCCGCGAGCGCCTGTCTGTTGCTTGACGCTGCCAGGGTCCTCGCCTATAATGAAGCCGGCAGTCACTTCTTCGTTAACACCAGGGAGAGCATGACACCAGCCAGGCAAGAGAGGGAATCGACGGCGGCGACGCGTCTCCGGCGGCGGATCGTGGTTCGGGGCACCGTGCAGGGCGTCGGGTTTCGGCCCTTCGTCTATCGCCTGGCATGCTCGCTCAACCTCACCGGCTGGGTGCGCAACGGGCCGGACGGCGTCGCGATTGAAGTGGAAGGCCGCCCGGACGACGTGGAGCGATTCGTGCCGCGGCTGCACGCCGAACGCCCTCCCCTCGCCCGACTCACTCATCTCGAGGAGATCCCAATCGCCCCGGAGGGGAGCACGGAGTTTTCGATCCGCGGCAGCGAAGAGGGCGTCCGGCCTACCGCGCTCATCCCCGCCGACCTCACCACGTGCGAGCAGTGCGCCGCGGAAGTGGCCGACTCGACCAACCGGCGCTATCGCTATCCTTTCACCAACTGCACCGATTGCGGGCCGCGGTTCACCATCGTCGAAGGCGTGCCCTATGATCGGGCACGCACCACGATGCGCGCGTTCACGATGTGCCCTGAATGCCGGGCCGAGTATGAAGATCCGCGGAGCCGGCGCTTCCATGCCGAGCCGAACGCGTGTCCGGCCTGCGGGCCCCGCCTCTGGCTGGCGCGCGCCAGGGAACGTTCGGCTGTAAAGCCAGACGCCTCTTGTCCGGATCCGATCGCCGAGGCCGCGCGCCTGCTCCACGCCGGCAAGGTGGTCGCGGTCAAGGGCCTGGGCGGGTTCCACCTCGCGTGCGACGCGCGAAACGAGGACGCGGTGCGCCAGTTGCGCCGCGCGAAGCGACGGGAGGCCAAGCCGTTCGCCATCATGGCACGCGATCTCGAAGAGGCAGAGCGCCACTGCCGGATCTCCGCCGCCGAGCGCGAGTGGCTCCTCGCGCCGGAGCGCCCGATCCTGCTGCTCGAGCGCCGTTCGGATTCGGAGATCGCCGAATCGCTCGCCCCCCGGCAGCGGACGCTGGGCGTGATGCTCCCCTACACGCCGCTCCACCGGCTTCTTCTCGAGGCCGCGCCACCGGCGCTCGTGATGACGAGCGGCAACCTGAGCGAAGAGCCAATCGCGCACGACAACGACGAGGCGATGCGTCGCCTGGCGGGCATGGCCGACGCCTTCCTGCTGCACGACCGCGCGATCCAGACGCCGTGCGACGATTCGGTGGCACGCGTCTTCCGCGGCCAGCTGATGCCGATCCGGCGCTCGCGCGGCTTCGTGCCGCGCCCAGTGCCCCTGCCGCGCGCGCAACACCCCGTCCTCGCCTGCGGGGGCGAGCAGAAGAACACCTTCTGCCTGGCACGCGACGCCGAAGCCATCCTCAGCCAGCATGTCGGCGACCTGGACAACATCGAGACGCTCGACTACTATGGCCGGGCGATCGAGCATTTTCGCGCGCTGTTCCACGCTACGCCGGACGTGGTGGCTTACGACCTCCATCCGGAGTACCTCTCGACGCGCTACGCGCTGGATGCCGCGTGCCAGGGCCACCGCGCCATCGGCGTGCAGCACCACCACGCGCACGTGGCGAGCTGCATGGCGGAGAACGGCCTCGATGGCACGGTGATCGGCGTGGCGTTCGACGGCACCGGCTACGGCACGGATGGCACGCTCTGGGGCGGCGAGATCCTGGTGGCCGGGTATGCCTCGTTCAGGCGTGTGGCGCACCTGCGCCCGGTGCGCCTTCCCGGGGGGGCCGCGGCGATCCGCCGGCCGGCGCGCATGGCGTATGCCTACCTGCTGGACGCCTTCCCTGCAGACGAAGCTGAGAAGCTGGCGCACGAGCTCCTGCCAGGATTGCCCCAATCCGAGCGGGAGGCGGTTGCCTGGCAGGTCCGCTCCGGAAGCAACGCGCCGTGGAGCAGCGGCGCCGGACGCCTCTTCGACGCGGTTTCAGCGCTCCTAGGCGTCTGCGATACCGCCGACTACGAGGGCCAGGCCGCGGTCGAACTGGAGATGGCGGCAGGCGACGAGCGTAGCGAGGCGTATCCCTTTGAAGTGAGCGCGGAAGGCGATGCGCGTGTCCTGGATCTGCGCCCGGCCATTCGGGAGATTGTCCACGCCCGGCGCGCGGGTGAGCCGGTCTCGCTTCTCGCGGCGCGGTTCCACGCCACGGTGGCCGAGGGGATCGTGCAGCTCTGCCGCTGGGTGGCGGAAGAGACGGGCCTGCGCTGCGTCTGCCTGAGCGGGGGCACCTTCCAGAACGTCCGGCTTCTCGAGGCGGTGGTGACTGGCCTGGAGAACTCGGGATTGCAGGTGTATTGGCACCGCATGGTACCGGCAAATGACGGCGGGCTTTCGCTCGGCCAGGCGGTCGTTGCCGGCGCGCTCTTGGCGACGTAGGCCGAACCTATGCTGCCCACGTTTTACTTAGAGATGGCAGGAACCATATGTGTCTGCGATACCGATGCAGGTGAAAGCGATAGAGGGCTCCGAGGCGGTCGTCACCCAGGGCGGCACGGAGCTGCGCGTGCGCACCGACCTCCTGGACGCCGTGAAAGTCTCCGATTACGTCCTGGTACACGCCGGCTTCGCGCTTCAGGTGGTGGACCCGGAAGAGGCGAGGGCGACGTTGGCGATGCTCCGGGAGATGGCCGGGGATGCGCCCCAGGAGGGAGAGGCGAGTGGCTGAGACGGATCCGGGCGCGATGCGCATGATGGACGAGTTCCGCACGGCTGGCGCGGTGGAAGCGCTGCGCGCAGCGATAGCCGCCGCCGTGCCTCGCCCGGTGAAGCTGATGGAGGTGTGCGGCACGCACACGATGGCAATCGCGCGCGCCGGCCTGCGCGGCCTGCTGCCCCAGGAGATCACGCTCCTCTCTGGCCCGGGCTGCCCCGTCTGCGTCACCGCGCAGGGCGAGATCGACGCCTTCCTCGCCTTGGGCGAGCGCCCGAACGTGGTCCTCACCTGCTTCGGCGACATGATGCGCGTGCCCGGAAGTGCCGGCAGCCTGGAGCAGATGCGCGCCCGCGGCACCGAGGCGCGCGTCGTCTACTCGCCCATGGATGCGCTCGTCCTGGCCATCGAGCATCCCTCGAAAGAGGTGGTCTTCTTCGGAGTGGGCTTCGAGACGACGGTGCCGACCGTCGCCGCCACTTTGAAGGAGGCACGCCGGCGCGGCGTGCGCAACTTCTCGGTTCTGGCCGCGCACAAGACGATCCCGGGGGCGCTGGCTGCGCTCGCCTCGGCCCCCGATCTCGCCGTGGATGGCTTCCTCCTCCCCGGACACGTGAGCGTGATCCTGGGTGGGGCGCCGTATCGCTTCCTCGCCGAGGAACACGGCGTCGCCTGCGCAATTGCCGGTTTCGAGGCGACGGATATTCTGGATGGCATTCGGGCGCTGGTGGAGCAGATTCGCGATGCCCGGCCTACGGTCGCGAACCGCTACCATCGCGCGGTCCGCTCGGAGGGCAACCCCACGGCGCGCGCCCTGGTCGATTCGGTCTTCGCGCCCATCGATGCCACCTGGCGCGGCATCGGGCTCATCCCGGGTACCGGCCTGGCAATCCGTGAGGAGTACGCGCCGTGGGACGCGCGCGCTCGCTTCGCCGACCTCGATTGGGAGCGCTTCGCCAACGTGCCCGAACCCCGAGGCTGCCGCTGCGGCGAGATTCTGAAGGGCGCCCTGACGCCGCGCGACTGCCCCCTCTTCGGACGCGCGTGCACGCCGGCGCGCCCTGTCGGCCCGTGCATGGTCTCGAGCGAGGGCACCTGCGCGGCCTATTACCGGTATCAGCTCTGAGCGCGGGCCGCTTCGGTCCAGGAACCGCGCTTTCGAGAAGCGGGAAGGAAACCGTGACGCATGAGCATCGTGCTGCTAGGTCATGGAGGCGGCGGCCGCCTGATGGCGGAACTCATTGAGGGCCTCTTTCTGCCCCGGCTGGGAAGCCCGGATCTCGCGCGCGCCGATGATAGCGCCGTTCTCCCGGAGCCGGGCGGGCAGATCGCCTTCACGACCGACTCCTTCGTCGTCGACCCGCCGATCTTCCCCGGGGGCGATATCGGGCGCTTGGCCGTCTGCGGCACGGTGAACGACCTGGCCGCGAGCGGCGCGCGTCCGCTCTACCTGAGCACGGCGTTCATCCTGGAGGAGGGGCTTCCGCTGGAGACCCTCGAACGCGTCGCCAGTTCCATGGCGGCTGCGGCAGAAGAGGCCGGAGTGCGCCTCGTCGCCGGAGATACTAAAGTGGTCCCACGCGGCAAGGCAGACCGGCTTTTCATCACCACGTCCGGGATTGGCGTCATTCCCGAGGGGATGAACGTCTCCGGGCACCATGCCAGGCCGGGCGATGTGGTCCTCTGTAGCGGCACTCTGGGTGACCACGGCATGGCGATCATGGTCACGCGCGAGAAACTCGGCTTCGCCGGGCCGATTGAGAGTGACGTTGCGCCACTGAACGGCCTGGTGGAGGCGTTCCACCCGCTCCGGCACGGGCTGCACACCCTGCGCGACGCGACGCGCGGCGGCGCCGCGGCGGTGCTGAACGAGATCGCTTCTCAGTCTGGAGTAGCCATCGAAGTGGCCGAAGAGGCGGTCCCAGTACGCCCCGCAGTGAGAGCGGCGTGCGAGCTCCTCGGCATCGACCCGCTCTACGTGGCAAACGAGGGGAAGCTGATCGCCGTCGTCGCGCCCGAGGTCGCCGAGGAGGCGCTGGCGATCTGGCGCGCCCACCCGCTGGGCCGCGACGCCGTTCGCCTGGGTGAGGTGTTGGAAGGCCCCGCCGGCCGGGTTCACGCCCGCACCCCCTTTGGCACCACGCGCCTGCTTGATCGCCCGCTGGGCGAGCAGCTCCCGCGGATCTGCTGAGCTAGTTCCGCGGCGAAGCGCCCGCCCCTGTCGGCAGCCGCCATTCATCCGGGAGAGCGAAGCGCACCCGTCCGGCGGCATTCGCGCGCGCCTTCACCCCGCCGAAAGAGACCTGGGCACGCGGGAGAGTGAGGCCTTCGAGGAAGACTCCTTTGCGATCCTCCTTGAACCGGACCACGCACGGGGAAGAGGCACTCGCCATCTCGATCAGGCGGTCGACCAGCTCGCGCGCCGCGATCACATCGCGCGGGTCGCGCGTGGCATCGGCGATGGAGCGGGCCACTCGCCCGGTGATGCGGGCCAGGAGGGTCTCCACGTCAAAGCTCCCGTCCGGCACGCCGAGGCGCTCGCACGCGGCGGCATGCCTTTGGGCCAGGAGAGCGAGGGCATCATAGTCCTCCACGCCTTCGCGATACAGCTCCCAGCGGATGCTATTCACCGGGGCAACCGCGCCATTGCGCGGCGGGTAGAGAAGAAAGCCGCCGCCGTTCTGGGCGCCGCACCGGTCCGGTTCCGTGTAGGGATCGCCCAGCCACTCGCTGACCGACCACCACTCCGCGCCGCTGAAGCCATACCGGTAGAGCCTCCAGGGGTAGGCGCGCATCTCGATGGACGAGCTCTCCACGTCCAGGCTGTAAAGCCGGTTATCATAGCCCCACAGCTCCCCGCCTCGCTCGCGAAACGCGCGCGCGGCGGATTCCTCGTAACCATCAGGCAGGGGCACGTTCCAGATGTCGACATCGTCGAGGAGCTCGCTATCCGGGGGCGTGGCCAGGCAAACGCGGGCGTCCGGCGCGGCGGCACGCACGAGCGAGGCAAGCCGACGATGCATCTCGCGCGCCTCGCCAGTGGGCTCGTCCCATAGCTGCAGAATGGCGTGGCGCAACCACCCCTTCTCGCGGAGGTGACGCGCTACCTGATACACGTAACTCGTGAACGCCTGGTTGAAGCCCGGTGAGAAGAGCTCCAGGCCATGCCACCGGCCGTCTTCTTCGAAGAAGCCGCGCGCGTCTCCCAGGAAGGTGCCCGGGAAGTTGAGGAGGAGCAACCCTTTCGCCAGGTAACGCTCCACGGCCTCGTCAAACGGCGCAAACTCCAGCGCAACGTTTCCATCGGGCGACACGCGCGCAGGCAGAGGCCCGGCGTATGCCTCGCCGGTGACGCGATGGGCCCGGAAGTTTTCGCGAAACGCCTCGCGCCCTTCGGGCGGGCACCGGGTGATCCGCGCCATCGTGGTGAGCGCCGGCTCTTCCGGGAGCGCGTAGCTGAGCACGCGCAGCTTCACGGGAATGCGCGTCACCGGCAGGCTGGGGCGGGAGTAGTAGCCGTAATACTCCTCTCGCTCCGCGGGTTCAATCTGCACCGCGCCGCGGTAGAGCCCCGGGCGCGCGTCTTTGGGCACGGTGAAGCTGAGCCAGACCGGCTGGACCTGCCCGCCCCGGAGATCGCGCGAGTCATCCGGCAAGAGCGGGTCGGGGGTCCACCCGATGCGTGCCAGCGGCGCGCGTGGACGAGTGACGTTGACATACTCCACCCAGGCCGCCCGGCCATGCTCCCGGTGCAGGACGCCCGGGCCAAGGAGGTCCTGCCA
Organism: Armatimonadota bacterium; assembly: GCA_012512265.1. Lineage (GTDB taxonomy): Bacteria > Armatimonadota > JAAZEB01 > JAAZEB01 > JAAZEB01 > DUUU01. The sequence goes on from JAAZEM010000165.1 coordinate 13,745, forward strand.
GCGCACGCGCACCCCGTCGGCGTCCTCGCGAGGTACCAGCACGATCTGGAACGCCTCGCTCTCCCCGCGCGCCGCCGCAATCTCGACCGCGTCGATCTCCGCCTCGGGCGTCCTGGCATCGCGATACACTTTCTTCAGGGAGGTCTCGTACCAGACGGTAGCCGCGTCCGAGTTGGCGCCCCGGATTCGTGCTCCCTGCGAGGGCACGGTGAACTCCTCCGGGCGCAGGGCACGCCCCTCGATGGCATCTACGGCTAGCGTGCCCTCGCCATGAAGCCGGAAGGTGATGTCGTAGGCAGCCGCTTGAGGGGGGAGGTAGCAGACGCGCGAGAACTCGCTCCACTCCTCCGCCAGGGGCAAGCGCGCCCGTACGTGCGGATACTCCTCGACCGGGAGC
>JAAZEM010000166.1 GCA_012512265.1 Armatimonadota bacterium
CCTCGTCGAGAAGCCGATCTCCAACAACATCGAGGAAGCCCGGCAGATGGTCGCCAAGGCCGCGGAGAAGGACCTTTACCTTGGCTGCAACCTGAACCACTACTTCACCGAACCCGCCGAGCGGGCTAAGCAGTATATGGACGAGGGGAAGGTGGGCGAGCTGGTCTACTGCCTCCACAAGATGGGCTTCAATGGAGGCGAGGCGACGTATGCCCCCTCGAACGCCTCGCGGAGCAAGGGCTTTCCCTACTTCCACCTGAAGGCGTTCCTGGCCCATCCCTTCAGCGTGATGCGCTACTTCTGCGGCGACATCACGCACGTGCAGGCGTTCGTGGATCGGCCCAGCTTCCGGCGCGCCGCCGGCGACGTGATGCTCTCCATCGCGAGCATTCACGTTCGCTTTGCTAATGGCGGCGTTGGCTACCTCCTCTCCCAGCGCGGCGACGCGACCTACGGCCTGGGCGGCTGGTGGAGCTTCGAGGTTGCGGGCACTCGCGGCACCTTCTGCATCGAGAACTGCGTGGAGAAGTGCACCTTCTGGCCGGCGCCCAAGCCGGGCCAGGCCGGGAACGCGGCCGCCATGTCCGGGGGCGGAGCCGGCGGCGTCGAGGTCCTTGACACCGGAATCAAAGACTTCGGCGCGACCTTCCCGCGGCGCATCCACGCTTTCCTGGAGGATGTGACCAACGGCGTGCCGCGCGATATGCTCCGCGCCTCCGGGCGCGACGCCCTGGCAACGCTGGAGTACACCTGGGCGGTGATTGAGTCGTACGAGCAGGGCGGCATCCTCGTGCGCCCGAACCCGCTTCCGCCCATCCACGGCGATCCGCGGGTGCTGCTCGACTGAGTGCCAGGGGGAGCCGGGGATGGCGCCCCGGCTCTCCCATCCACCGGCCTGGGGCGGTTCAGCCGGTCCGGCTGCAGCCGGCATCCCCAGGGGGCTTGCCGGAAGCGGGTGCACCACCCACTGGTGCTCTTCTCTCCCGAGGTTCATGCCCCGCCGCGTGTCCGCCGCGGCGGGTGAAGCCGCTCTCCGGCGGCCGGCCCGCATGAGCAGGGCGGTACGTGTGCCCGGGATCGATCTGTTCCTGAAGCAGGGCATCGGGCTTCGCGCATAGAACCCGGTACCATCCACGCTGCGAACATAGACGGAAAGGTGGTTTCCGCACCTCGTAGGGATTCCGGGCGGAAGCAAGTAGGCATCATATCAGAGGGAGCTCTCTGCCATAAACCAGCTGTTGAGAAGTCTGCGATGGAGCGGCGGCATCGCAGGCGCGGGCGAGCCTGCTTCCACGAGGGCGAAGCAGGGGCGTGCGGGAACCACCTGGAATGGGAGAGGAATGGCGCAGGAACGGGGGGGCGCGTCTGGGCGAGGGCAGATCCTGCGCGCGCTTCGATCACGGAACTACCGGCTCTTCTTTTTTGGACAGGGTGTCTCGCTCATTGGCACATGGACGCAGCAGATTGCCATGAGCTGGCTGGTGTACCGGCTGACAAACTCACCCTTCCTTCTGGGCGTGGTTGGGTTTTGCAGCCAGGCGCCCTCCGCCCTCATGGCACCCTTCGCCGGAACTCTCGCCGATCATTTCAGCCGGCACCGCATCCTGATCGGAACTCAGGCGCTCTCGATGGTGCAGGCGGCGATGCTCGCCATCCTCACCCTCACCGGCGTGATTGACGTCTGGCACATCGTGGCGCTCGCTATCTTCCTCGGCTTTGTCAACGCGGTGGATATGCCCACGCGCCAGTCGTTTGTCGTGGAGATGCTTGAGCGCAAGGAGGACCTGAGCAACGCGATTGCGCTCAACTCGTCGCTCTTCAACGGCGCGCGCCTGCTGGGACCGACGCTGGCCGGCATGATCTTGCCGCTCGTTGGGGAGGGCGCGTGCTTCGGGATCAACGCCGCGAGTTATCTCGCAGTGATCATTGCGCTGCTGGCGATGCAAGTTCAGCCCCGCTCGCTGCCCAACCACGAAGGCCGCATGCTCGAGGGGATGCGCGAGGGGTTTGCCTACGCCCGGCGTTCCGCGCCAATTCGCACGATTATCCTCCTGCTCGCTGTGGTCAGCCTCGTCGGCATGCCCTACACCGTCCTGATGCCGGTCTTCGCCCGCGAGATCTTGAAGGGCGACGCGCGCACGCTCGGCTTCCTGATGTCCGCGTCCGGGGTCGGAGCGCTCTCCGGGGCGCTTTACCTGGCTTCCCGCCGGAGCGTGTTGGGCCTCGACCGGGTGATCGCCCTCGCGACGGCCACGTTTGGCATGGGGCTCATTCTGTTCTCGGCATCGCACTTCCTCTGGCTCTCGCTTGCGCTGCTGGTCATCGTAGGCGCGGGTGGCATCCTCCAGATGGCTTCCTGCAATACGATTGTGCAGACGATTGTCGACGAGGACAAACGCGGGCGCGTGATGGGCATCTACATCATGGCATTCGCGGGCACGGCGCCCGTGGGGAGTTTGCTGGCGGGCGCCCTCGCAAGCCGGATTGGCGTTTCGGCGACTCTGCAGCTGGGAGGCGGGATCTGCGTCCTGGCGGCGCTGATTTTCGCCAAACAGCTTCCGGCACTGAAGGAAGCCGCCCGGCCCATCTACATCCGCCTTGGCATCCTGCCCGCGAAGAAGTAACTGGCGCTCTCGCGGCGGGACCATCTACGGTGAGGCCCTGCTTCGCGATAGAGGCCGTTTGGCCGCGGTGGTCTCGGATAAGAGCGGTCTTTCCCGCGCCGATGAAACCAGACCGGTAGCGCCGGCAGGCATTGGCAGGACGCGCATCGAACTAAGCGGGCGCGCGGAGGTGAGCCGGTCGGAGCGCGCCCCGATACCAGGGGGCTCCGGGCGCCGGCTTGCCAAAGGAAGCCCGGCAGGGCACGGCGGAGCCAGCGGCCTCGCTCTCCTGTTGGGCCCGCGGCGAGAGGAGTTCGCACACCATGCCTGGGAGACTCGAAGCAACGCACGGCGTCATCTGCTCCATGCCACGGGACCTCTTCGGTTATTTCGGGTGGCCGTCGGTCACGCGGATGCCGGATGGCACGCTGGTGGCCGCGGCCTCGGGGTTGCGCAACGAGCATGTCTGCCCCTTCGGGCGCTCGGTGATCTGCGTCAGCCGGGATGAGGGCGAGACGTGGAGCCACCCGCGTGTGGTTAACGACACGCCACTAGACGACCGAGACACGGGAATCGTCAGCCTCGGCGGCAAGGAGCTTCTCCTCACCTGGTTTACCAGTGATAATCGCACCTACGTGAAGCCGGACAGCCCGCACTACCCCCTCTGGAGCCGGGGCCTGGCGCTCGTGAATGATGAGAACGTCTCGGTTTACGCAGGCGCCTGGGTGCGGCGCAGCACGGACGGCGGCGAGAGTTGGGAGCCGCCGATCCGGATGGGAATCAACACGCCACACGGCCCAATCGTTCTCGCCAATGGCGAGTTGCTCTACTTCGGCAAGTACTTCGGGGAGCGGCTGGGGCGCCGCCGCCGCGGGGATGGCGAGATTCTCGCGGCGCGCAGCACCGATGGCGGGCGTACCTGGGAGCGGATCGGCGAAGTGCCCCTCTATCCCGGCACGGTCACCGACCACTACCATGAGCCGCACGCCGTAGAGCTGCCGGATGGCCGGCTGGTCGGCCTGATCCGCTTCCAGAACCACAGCGATGCCCCCAAAGTGGAAGAGATGGGGCTGGTCCATTTCAGTATGATGCAGACCGAGTCGGAGGATGGCGGCCGGACGTGGTCGACGGCGCGTCCGCTGGGCTTCCACGGCTCGCCGCCCCACCTGCTGCGCCACTCCTCGGGAACGCTCATCTGCACCTACGGCTACCGGTTGAAGCCGTTTGGCCAGCGCGTCGCCCTCTCCTCCGATGGGGGACAGAGCTGGGAGCACGACTGGATTCTACGCGACGACGGCCCCGACCACGATCTGGGCTATCCGTGCACCGTAGAGCTGCCCGGCGGGGATCTTTTCACGGTCTACTACCAGAAGCCGGAGACCACGGCCGACAAGTGCGCGCTCCTGTGGAGCCGGTGGCGCCTGCCCTGAGCGGGCAAGTAAAGAACGGGCGCCGGATCCGCGCGCGGATCCGGCGCCCGGCAGGTGGTCGTAGCTTTACTATCCGGCACGCTCCATCACCAGGACGCCGTAGCGTTGGAGCGTTTCCGGTGGCGCGCCGGCGCCTTCGGGGATGATCACGCGCATCTTCCGGCGCAGCCCGGCGGGAATTGGCGCCGGTTCCTCGCCCGGGTTGACCAGGATCACCGTCTCCTTGCCACCGGCGGGGCGCAGGCGAATCCCGTGGATCGCGCCTTCGACGAACGGCTGGCGGTCGGCGCAGAGGAGGGCGGACGCGAGGGCGTTCACCTCCCGGGCGACGGCGGTCATGCTTCCCCACAGCGCGGGCTGCTTGTCTGGCAGGTAGCCCCCGAGCTTCCAGGGCCATCCCTTCTTGCTCGCGTCATACTCCGTGTAAACGTGGTAGCAGTAGGGTGCCAGGCCGCGCGCGTCGTGCGCCAGCGCCAGGTAGGCCATCGCGCGATACTCCTCCGGCGTTGGCGTCTGATAGCTCACCTTCGGCACGTTCGCCACCACGTCCCACCCAAACGCCTGCGGCACGGCGATGACCGGCTGGCGGCGCTTCACCGCGGCGTGCGCTGTCTCCATCCAGTCCGAGACCTTCGTGAGCGGCTGGCGTGTGGCGAGGAGCGGGTAGGGGTCGATCATGAAGAGGTCCGAGACGCCGGCGTAGCGGTGGAACGCATCCGGCTTGTCGAAGACGACCCAGGTGGGATGATCGGGGTCGAACTCGCTCACGGCCTCATGCAGGTCGCGAATGATCGAGGGCGCGATCCCCTGGCCGTCCGGCTCGTCGTAGAGATACCACCCGAGGAGCGCGGGATGGTCCTTCAGGCCAAGCACCACCTCGCGCAGCTTCTCGCGCTCTGCGGGGAGCTTCCCGGCGAAGGGAACCGCCGCGGAGACCATCACGCGCAGCCCCACCTCCTGCGCCTTATCGAGGAGCTTGCGCAGCGCCTCGGGGTTGCTGTCGTAGGCAAAGAGGGTGTTGAACCCGCCCGCTTTGATATTCGGAAGCTGCTCCGGCGGCGCGCCGCCATACACCCCGTGCGGGAAGAACGGCTTGCCCCCGATGACCAGGTTGAGGTGCTCGTCAATCCGCACCGTATTCGGGCCGTCCTCGCGGATGGCGAAAGGCAGCTCGGCCTGCGCCACCGGCTTGCCCCCGGAGACGAGCGCCAGCTGGAGCTGGTAGCGCCCGTTGGGCACGCGCGACAGCTCCAGCCGGAACGGAACGCGGTTGCCGGTGACCCGGGCCTCGTGCGTGGCCAGTGGCGTCGCGTTATCCGGGGCCAGAAGCGCGGCGCGCAGCGCCAGCCCCCTCAGCGCCGCGGGCTCCGCATGGAGCGTGACGCTCGCTTCCAGGACGCGCGGGCTCTCCTTCGTGACGAAAAGCGTGTTGCGGTAGGACGCTTTGCCGAGCGAGGCCTCCATGACCGGCGGGGCTTCCAGAGTATCCGCTGCGAGCAGGAGCCCCTCGGGCGAGAAGACGTGGGCGGCAATCTGGATCGCATCCACCCGGTCGGTTCGGAACGCGATGTCGAAGCGCCGCTTGCCGGCGGTTTCGAGGACGCGCTCCTCCAGCTTCCCGGCGCCATCGAGGCGCAGTTCGACCCTGATCTTCTCGGGCAGGTCACCGGTTGCCTCCAGCGAGAAGCCGAGAACCCGGCCCTCCGCGGCCTTCAAGCCGCTCTCCTTGAGCGAGATCCGGAGCGGGCAGGCCACCACGGCGAAGTCGTCGCCCCAGATGGTGCCGGTGGTGCCCGGTCCCACGCCAAGGGTGAGGTAGCCGCTCTTCGCGCCGGCTGGCACCTCCACGCTCTGCGCGCGGGTTTCCCACTCCGCCGTGCCCGTCAGGTGGGCCAGGTCACGGATGCCAAAGGCCAGGCCATCACCGCCGCGAAACCCGATGCTCAGCATCGCCGAGCCCTTCGTCAGCGCCGAGCGCATCGCGGCGGAGACGGTGAGCCGCTCTCCCGGGGTGACCGGAAAGCCGGGCGAGACCCAGAAGCCCCGCGTCTTCTCGTGCGTGGCTTCCAGGCGCAGCACCTTCTCGCGCGCGCCCGCCTCCTCGACGGTAAAGAGGGGCGCGTCGCCCCCGGCAACGTAGGTACCCCATTGCGCGGGCTTGTCGCCCTCGACTTCTGTGATCCCACCGTTCTGGATCCGATTGCCTGGCTGCGGTGCCGCCAGGCAGAACGATGCCGCGCAGATCCATGCGATGGCATACGCGAGTAGTCTCATCTGGCTCTCTCCACTCCTCAAAGGCACGGGCCGGCACGGCGCCTCCCCACGTGCCCGCGCCTCAGAACCCTGCCTGCGCGAGGAAGGAGCGCAGGTTGCGCGCGGCCGCCTGAGTGTCTGCGACCGCGTCCGGCTCTCTTCCGGACGGGCAGTCGGAGATCTCCACCATGTAAACGCCCGTGTAGCCCGCCTTTCGGAACGCGGCGAGCGCCGCGACAAAGTCGATCTGACCGAGCCCGGGCGGGAGATGGTCGTCGCGCTCGCCGAAGTTGTCCTGAAGGTGGGTTGTCTGGATCGCGGCGCCGGCCATTTCGATCGCGCGAACGACGCCCAGGTCGCCCAGGTTCGCGTGCCCCGTGTCGATATTGACGCCAACGTTCGCCGCGCCGCAGGTCGCCACCATGTTGAGGAGAAACTCCCAGTCGGCCAGCGAGCGCATGTTTTCTACGGCGACCACCGTCTCCGGGCCCACCGCCTCGGCAAGGGCGCGCAGTGTTGTCTGGTTCGCTCGCTTTCGCTCCTCGAGCCGGGCCGGGTCCATGCCGCCGGCGCTGTGGACCACGACGACGCGGGTGCCCAGAGCCCGGGCGATCTCCGCGGCGCTCTGGAACGCCGCGAGCGTCGGCTCGACCTGCGCATCATCCGCGGCGAGGGGCGTCCAGGCATGCACCGACCACGGGATCAGCCCGAGCGCGCGCGTGCGCTCCGCCACCTGCGCCAGCTCCTCGAGCGTCAAGACCGAGGCGTGAGAGTACTCTACGGCGTCGAAGCCGGCATCGGCGATGATCTCCAGGGCGCGCAGTTGATGGGGGAGAGTGAATGCGTCCTCGTTGGAGAGACGTCCCGCCGAATAGAGCGTGTTGCACCCGATTTTGATCTCCACAGAATGCCACCTTTCCGGGCAGCCACCGTGTTGGCCTCGCCTATCACGCTGCCCGACAAGCCAGGATTCCGCGGCTCGAGGGGCGAATCCTTTGCGTGTGAGACCTCACGAGGCGCGCTCCGGGAGGGGGCGAATGGCGATGCGGAGAGTGTGGCTGTGGCTGGCGATGGCGTGCGCAATCCTTGTCGCGGGCCAGGGGATGATTCGCGCGGCAGCCCCGAAGACGCGCATGGCCGTCATCACGCGGCTCCGGCGCGGGCAGTGGCCCGTGATCGATGGCCGGTTTGGCGATCCCGCCTGGCAGGGGGTTCGCCCACTCCAGGCGTTCGTGCCCCTGGGCGGCGATGGCGCGAAACCGAAGGCGGAGACCGTGGCGTGGGTTACCTACGATGATGCCCGGCTCTACCTCTTCATCCGGTGCCGCGAGCCGCGCCCTGAGGAGATGCGCGTCGCGGGCGAGGGCCGGGACGACGACGTGGGCGAGGGCGATAGCCTGCACCTTTTCATCGCGACGGCAGACCTGCCCGATCCCTCCTTCTACTTTGCCCTCAATCCAAAGAACGTCCGCTGGGACGCCTTCTGCAACGGCGAGACGATCGAACCGGCAATCGACTGCGAGTGGGAGAGCGCAGTCGTGACCGGCAAGAAGGAGTGGTGCGCCGAGATCGCGATCCCGTGGTCGGCTCTGCGCCGGGAGCCGCCGCTTCCGGGCACGAAGATTCGCGTGAACCTCGGGCGGCGGCGTATTCCCGACGACGAGCGCACCACCTGGTCGCCCGCGGAAAAGCAGTTTCACGAGCCGGAGCGCTTTGGCACCTGGGTGCTCCAGTAGCCCGCTTTACGGCAAGATGGCCAGCGGGTCACTCGTCACCTTGCGGATTGTGCGCGCGTCGATCCGCTCCACTCCGGGCCGGGTGGCGGCGGCGTCGCAGTAGTCGGCGCGGTTATACTCCAGGAGGATCTCCATCGGCTTCAACGGGCAGAAGGGGCGTGCCTGGCCGATGAGCGAGACGGCACGCCGGGCTGCTTCGCGAATCCGCGCGCGCGCTTCCTCCAGATCCACTAGCTCCGCGCGGTTGCGCCCAATGGCGCGCTTGACGACCGCCGTTTCGACGGGGTGGAAGAACTGGCGCGCCTCGACGCAGGCGGCCTCATCGCCGCTCACCATCAGCATCGGAACGTTCCAGTTGCTCGCCACGATTGCCCACTGCGCCAGCTCGCCCATCCGTCGACCGTTGATCGAATAGTCATGCCAGTGGATGGAGGACTGCGTGTGGTCGAGGAAGGCGTTCATCGTGCCGGACATGGCGTGGGCGCCGATGAAGAAGGTGCCCTGGTAGCTCTCGTCTAGGATCCCCCACCACTTCTTGTTGGGGCGCGTGTCGTTCTCGGCGCGCGGATCGAGCATCTCCGGGATGAAGTTGTTCCCACCGCCGTGGCTATCGAGCACCGTCACGTGATCCGCGCCGCCGGCGAAGGCGCCGTCGATTGCCGCATTCAGATCGCCCATCAGGAGCTCGCAACAGCGGCGGTAGGTCTCGCTGGTGCGCTGCATCATCTCGAAGCTATCGATTCCGGAGACACCCTCGAGGTCGGTGTGGATGTAGATCTTGATCATGCGCTTCTCCAGAGAGGGCCCGGTCGCCACCGGGACCCTCTGATCCGGACGATGGCAAAGGCGTGGGGGATAGGCCTACCAGCTCCGGCCGTCAAACCAGTTGGGGCCGGGACCCACATCGCGCGTGATGATTCCCTTGGCGATCATGCTGTCGATAGCAGCCTGGGCCGCCTCCACCGCTTTGAGCCCGTCCTCGCCGGACGCGAGCCACGGCAGCAGTGCGCCCTGCTTCACGCTTTCGATGAAGCCGCGGTAGATCACCTCGCGGTCGGCATCGTGTGAGGCGTAGGGCAGCGGCTCATCCAGGGTCTGGTCGTGCGCGAAGACGCGCAGACGCTGGTTATCCAGGTCCCACGCCAGGCTTCCGCGGTCGCCGATCACCTCGTAGCGCACATACTCTTTCCGCGTTTGCGCCTCGTAGGCATAGTCGAAGCCCTTATCGACCACGGTGAGGATGCCGTTTTCATGTTCGCAGAGGGCGACGCCGTGGTCGGGATACTCGAACCCGCGCATGGAGTAGCCCATCGCCTCGATCCGCCGGAAATCGCTGCCAGTGAGGAAGCGCGCGTAGTCGAAGCTGTGAACACCGCAGTCGAACATGGCGTTCTTGCCCTCATGGCAGATGTTGACCAAGCGGGAATAGGCGGCCTTCTCGCCGAGGCGCTCGCGCACCACGCGGTTATCGGGCGCGGCCATTAGCCCGATCAGACGGACCATGCGCGCGTGTCCGATGATGCCCGCGTCCACCACATCCTTGATCCGCCGGTTGACTGGATTGCCCCGGTTGTTGAGCGAGATGCAGAACAGCCGGCCGGATTCGCGCATCGCGGCCACCATCTCGCGAGCGTGCGCCACCTCGGTGGCGATAGGCTTCTCGCAGAGAACGTGCTTTCTAGCGGCGGCGCACGCCATCACCAGCGGGTAGTGCGCGCGGTCGGCCGCGACGACGGCGATGACGTCGATAGAGGGGTTGGTAATCAACTCCTCGGGTTGAGTGGTGGCGAGGGGAACCCCATACTTCTCGCCCAGGGTCTTCACGTATTCCGGGTTGAGATCGGCGATGCCGGCCACCTCCACCTCGGGCATGTGCGAGAGAACATCGAGATGACTGCGGCCCGCGGAGCCCAGGCCGATAACACCAAATCGCATCGATGACTTCCTTCCCACGGCAAACACGCTTACCTGTTCTGGCCCCACCCCTGCCTCTCCTCTCGCTGTCGGCAGGAGAAGCGGAACGGGGCGGGGAATGTGGCCCCCGGAGGGAGTGGAACGCGATGGAGAAGAGAGAGCCATTGATCGCCCGCGCGCTCCTGGAGATCGGGGGCGCGTTTCAGACTAGCCGGCCGCTGCTCACGGCGGTGGAGCTGGATCTTTTCACCCGCCTCGGTGACGCGAAACTCACCGCGGCGGAGCTCGCGCAAGCGATGGGCGTGGACGAGCGCGCGCTCTCCTACTTGCTGGACGCGCTGGCGGCGCAGCGGTTGCTGGAGAAGGTCTCAGGCGCCTACAAAAACACCCCCGAGGGCCGGACGCTCCTGGTGAGAGACGCGCCTGGGAGCATCCTGGCGGTGCTCGAGCACTACGCGAACCTGTGGGCGCGCTGGGCCACGCTCACCGAGGTGGTGCGCGTCGGGCACCCGGTTGCCCGCCGGGAAGAGGGTGGTGCCGGCTCTCTCGAGAGTTTCCTGGGCGCCATGCACGCGCTGGCGCAGGAATCGGCCCCGCAGGTGGCGGAGGCGATTGGCCTCAAAGGCGTGCGCCGGATGCTCGATGTCGGCGGTGGGGCGGCAAGCTACTCCATCGCCTTCGCGCAGGCCGAGCCGGGGCTCACCGCCGTCGTCTTCGACCTGCCTGACGTCGTTCCGATTGCGCGCCGGAACATCGAGGCCGCGGGCCTTCAGGAGCGAATCACCACTCAGGCCGGCAACTACCACGAGGATGCCTTCGAGACCGGCTTCGACCTGGTGCTCCTCTCCGCCATCGTTCACAGCAATTCCCAGCAGGAGAACGCGGCGCTCGTGCGCAAGTGCTTCGATGCCCTGGCTCCCGGCGGGCGGCTGGTCATTCGCGACTTCATCATGTCGCCCGACCGCACCGAGCCGGCCCCGGGGGCGCTCTTCGCGATCAACATGCTCGTCAACACGCCGGGGGGCGGCACCTTCACCGAAGCGGAGATGCGCTCCTGGCTCGATGCCGCCGGTTTCACCGACACGCGCCGGGTCGATCTCCCCGGGATGAACGCGCTGATGATCGGCACGCGCAAGGCGTAGGTGCCTCCGCCGGGACAGTGGCTACGCGGCGATCTCCAGGCGGACGCGAACACGGCGTGGGAAAACGTCCACGTACAGGAAGCCGGAAGGCACGCCGATGCTCTCGCGCGACGTGCTGAGCGGCGGCGCGGCGTAGAAGGGGATTCCCTGCCACCGGTTCAGGAGCAGGCGGTGCGCGTGCCCGCAGAAGCCGGCGAGGAGCGGCCGACCCTCGAAGAGTGCCAGCACCTCCTCGGCGTTCGCCACGTCGCACGAGAGATCCTCCGGGCGGCCGACGAGACCGTGGTGGGTGAAGAGGAGCAGAGGCATCTCTCGCGGGATCCGGGCCAGCTCATCGCGCAGCCACGCCATCGCCGGGGCCCCCACAAGGCCGTGCCAGTTCTCGGGGCTCGGGTCGGTGTTGTTGGTGTCGAGGGCCAGGCAGCGGATGCCCGCGATCTCCCACGACGAGTTGAGCGGCCCGAACGCCTCCGTGTAGCAGCGCGCATCGCCGGCGTTCCCCAGGTCATGATTCCCCGGCAGCATGCGGTAAGGCACCTTCAGGGCGCGCAGGCACTCCTGGAAGAGCGCATATTGGCCCTCGGTGCCGATGTTCAGCATATCTCCCGTGAAGAGCACGAAGTCGGGGCGCTCCTCGTTGATCTCGCGGATGGTGGCGCGAAGGATCTCCGCGCTCTGATCGTCGATGATGTGGGTATCGGTGACCTGCGCGAAACGGAAGAGGGGGCGTTCGGCGCGGGTCTCCTCCGTGTCGAGTGGGGGTTGCAGTGCCATTCGTGATCTTCCTTCCCGATGGAAGCCGGCGGAATGCCGGACGGGCGCCATTATAGGCCACCCGGTGCCCAGAGTCAAGCGCCGGGGTGCCCTCCTGGGATTCCGACATAAGGAATCCCAGGAGGGCAGCGCGCAACCCGACGCGCGGCGGTAAATCACCGCGCTGCTAGAGAGCGAAGCCCTATCGGGCTGGGTTGGGGATACTCCCAGATGTCTCAAAACGTCGGTGGCTGGGATGGGAAGCCCGAAGGGCTTAGCCGGGAAGCAGCGCGGAGCTTTGAGCTCCGCGCGTGCGGGCGGCCATCCGCGGCTGCCTCCTTCATCCGTATCCCCAAAATGCCGGAGTACTAGTTGGCGGTCAATACACCTTGGGGTATTGACCACCAATACTCCGAGGTGTAATCTCCATAATACCCATTGACCGCCAATACACCTAGGTGTACAATATTGCTTTAGGTAGGCGCGTGCCTCTGCCGACCGTGTACTCTACTGCCATGAAGAGAGGAAATGCTGTTGCCTGGCCAGCCACTCTACTTGTCACGCCTCCTGGGTAGCCGCGTGGTGGAGCGCGACGGCGTGCGCATTGGTTGGGTCGCGGATGTGGTGGCTCGGCCTGGCGGCCTCTTCCCGGTCGTGGTGGGCTTGTTGGTGCGCCGGCCCGGTGCCCGGATGCTCCGAGTGCCCTGGGAGTGCCTGGACCGGGTGAGCGAGGGGTCGGTGGCGCTGGCGGGGCCCGTCGCGGAGGTGGCGCCACTCGAGGTACAGGAGGGCGACATTCTCCTGGGCGCGGAGGTGCTCGACAAACAGCTGGTCGATATGCATGGCCGGCGCGTCGTGAAGGTTAACGACTTGCGGCTGATCCCGGTGCGCGGTGATCTCCGCGTCGTCGGTGTCGATGTGGGCATCCGGGGGATCTTGCGTCGCCTGGGCATGGAGGATGCGACCGAGCGTTTCGCGGGCCTGATGAGACGCTCGCTGCCCGAGGCGCTCATTCCCTGGAACTACGTGGAGTCTGTGCCAACTCGCGGCGCCAGCGTTCGCCTCTCCGTCGAGTCGAGTCGGCTCGAGCGCCTGCCGCCGGCGGATATCAGCCGGATCATCAGCCAGCTTTCCGAGGAGGACCGCGCGGCCGCCGTCGAACAGCTGAGCGATGAGGCGATTGCCGCGGCGATGGCGGAGCTGGACGCGCCGCTACAGCTCTCCTTGATGGAGGGGATGGATAACGCGCGTGCCTCCGATATCCTGGAGCGGATGGCCCCGGATGAGGCGACCGACCTTCTCCAGGAGCTTCCCGAGGAGCGCCAGGCCGAGTTGCTCACGTTGATGGAACGCGAGGAAGCGGCGGAGCTGGCCGAGCTGATGCAGTATGACGAGCACACCGCCGGCGGCTTGATGACCACGCAGTTCATCGCCATTCCCTCCCACTTCACGGCCTCCGAGGCGATTGCCCAGCTTCGCGAGATGGCCCCCGGAGCAGAGACGATCTATTACCTCTATGTGGTCGATGCGGACGGGCGGCTGATGGGGGTGCTTTCGCTCTTCCGCCTGATCACCTGCGCGCCCGACCGGCCTATCTCCGAAGTGATGGATACCGCGGTGATCTCGGTGCCGGCAAACCTGGATCAGGAGGAGGTGGCGGCCACCATGGTCAAGTATCACCTCCTGGCGCTGCCGGTGGTCGGCGATCGTGGCGAGCTGTTGGGGATCGTGACGGTAGACGACACCATCGATGTGATGGATGAAGAGGCGGAGGAGGACGTGGCGCATATCGCGGGTACCCCGGCCGAGAGCCCGGAGGAGCGGCAGCGGCCGGCGGCGGTGGCGCTCACGCGAGCGCCGTGGCTGCTCCTGGCGCTTACCGCCGGGCTACTTGCTGCGAGCACGCTCCACCGGGTTGCGGGTACCGCGCTGTCGCAGGCGATTGGCTTCTTGCCCCTGGCACTGCTCCTGGGAAATCAGATCGCGGCGCGAGCTGCCGCGGCTACGGCGCGCGGATTGGCGCTTCGTGAAGTGGATCGTGACACCTGGTGGTCGCACTCGCTGGCGGAGCTGCGCGGTTCCGCGGTGATCGCGCTCGTGACCGGATTCTTAAGCGCCGCGATTGCGGGGCTATGGGGAGGCGGATTGCTCGGCGCGGTGGTGGGGTGCAGCCTCGTCTGCGTGGTGCTTTCCGCGAGCGTGATCGGCCTCTCCATTCCGCTCCTGGAGGCATCGGTTCGCCTCGACCCGGCGGTTGCCCTCCGACCGATCGTGATCAGCATCCTCGCGGTGATGGCGCCCGCCATCTACGCCGGCTTCGCGAGTCTCTTCCTGCGCTGACCCGTTCTCAGCGCACGCGCACGAGGTAGATATCGCGTCGCGCTCCCTGTCGCACTTCCAGAAGGGTCCGGCCTGGGAAGCGGCCGCGGATCAGCACGCGGTCGCTCTCGCGCGCGACGACACAGGCGATCCGCTCCTCGCGAGTCGTCGCCTCCTGGTAGTCGCTCACGAAGAGCGTGGCGGTTTGGCCAACCGGGATCTCCAGGATGCCTGTGGCACTTCCGATGAAATCGGGAGGCGCGCTCACGGCGCTGCTCGGGGGTGCGGAAGGCGGGGGCTCCGGCGGGTAGTAGGGGAGGTCGCGACCTGGGGGGATTGGCGCCGGAGCGCGGCGCACGCGCTCGCGCCTGGGCCGATAGGGCCGTCGGTCCGGCCAGCCGTGTCCGAACCCGGGCTCTTCCGGGTAGGGCGATGGCTGCCACTCCTGAACACGCCCTGTGGAGTCCGGCAGGGAGTGATCAGGCGGCGCCTCGGGCGCGGTTTGCCACCAAGGGCGGCCCTCGCCACTCTCGGGGGAGGGGAGATACTCTGTCTGGGTTTCCGGAGGCGAGATCTCCGGCTGGCCGGCGTCATCCGGCTCGAACGCGAGGAGGGCGCGCGCGCCGATGGAGAGCGTGAGGGCTACGGCAACGCTCGCAACCGGCATCACCCCGCGACGCGGGCATTCTCTCCCGTTGCGGTTCATTCAGATGAGTGCTTCCGCGCGGGTGACAACACCGCGCATTCCGTGGCCCACCTGATCGCGCAGGGCGCGCAACTCGCGGACGATGAGCTCCATCGTCTCTTCATCGGCGACTACCAGAACCATGTTGTTCCTCCGATCGGTGGCGTAGTCGCTCTCGGCCAGGGCATCCATGCGCGCGCCGACCACACCCTCGATCTTGGTGTAGCGTGTGACCGCCATACTGCGCTGGAAGACCGAGGTGATCTGATCCTCCAGATCCGCATCGTACACGAGCGTAAGCAACTTCATCCGCGCTTATCCTTCCCGGGCCACCGGGGCCAATGCAATCGTTTGTTTATCAGTCTCCCCCTGATTCTACCAGAGGTCGGCACGGGGGTCAAGCGGCAGCTGGATGTTCAGGAAGTGGGGAGAAGGGCGTGGCCGGCGGCCCCGCGGCTTTGTCACTGGCATTCCACTCCTCAGGCGGGATTTGACATGGCCCGGCTAGAGGGTATCGAGCGCGAAGGAGAGCCCGGGACGACCGTCGGCATCGATGCATTCCGGGTTGCTGGAAACCGCCGTGCGGTAGGCGGCCTCGCCGTCGGCGTGCCGGCCGAGGGTGCGCAGGGCATCCCCCCAGGCCAGGCGGGCCTCGCACCAGCAGGGATCGATCCGCACCACGTGGCGCATCTCATCTTCGGCGCGTTCCGCCTCGCCTAGGGCGGTCCAGGCCTCTGCGAGCGCCCGCCGGCAGTAGGGGTGATTCGGATGCAGGCCGACGGCGGTCGTGAGCGCCACTGCGGCATCATGGGGTTCGCCGCGGGCGAGGTGCGCGCGACCCAGGGCAAGCCACGCCTCCGCGCGTTCCTGACCAATGCGAACCGCGGCGAGGGCGTGCGCCATGGCGGCATCGGGGTCTCCCTGTCGGATCGCCAGAAAGGCCAGCGCCTCGGCCGCCGGAGAGTAGGCGGGATCGAGCTCCAGTGCCTTGCGATACTCCTGAGAGGCACTTTGGCCAGCGCCTTGGGCATCGTAGGCATACCCCCGCATCAGTCGGTTGAAGGGCAGGCGATCATCCAGGATGGCGTACAGCTCGGCGGCGTCTTGCACGAGGTGACGTGCCTCGCGCACGTGCCGGGCGCGCGCAACGGCACCGAGCTCACTGGGTGCGGCGGCAGCGCCACTGATCGCCAAGTGCATCGCGCTCTCCCAGTGACCAAGGAGCGCCTCCGCATACGCCTGATTGAGCCGGGCGATCACGTTGCCCGGATCCCGCTGGAGCGCCTGCGCATAGGCGCGGCGCGCTGCCCGAGCCTGGAGAGCCACCAGGTGCGCGTTTCCCAGATGGATCCAGTGAGCCGCGTTGTCCGGCTCGCGCTCGGTCGCCGCCCACGCTTCCTGGCGGGCGCGCTCCAGGAACCCTGGGCCGGTCGGCAGCAGGCGTTCATGGAGCGGCGTGGTACGCGGCAGCGGCTGCTCCTCCCGCTCGCACTCCTGTCGCAGGCGGCGCAGATCGGATAGAAAGTATCGGACGCCTTCGTAGACCTGGGTATAGCCCGGGTCAAGCGCGCGCCGGAGGACGGCATCCACGGTGGCATACAGCGCGGGATGGCGGTGAGCATCCTGGCGCGTGCTGGCCGCGGGCGCCAGTCGCCGGCGCTGCGCCAGGGCGAAGAGCCTCGCCTCGTACGGCTTCGTTCCGGAGAGGGCATGATACAGCACCTCGCCCAGCATGCGCGCATCCCGCCGCCGGTCGACCTGCCGCTCGCTGGCGAGTGCCTCCGGCCCCGGCAGGAGAATGCCACCCCGCCTTCGGTAGACGCGCGCGGTGCCGAAATCCATCACCTTGGGCGCGCCCGTCTGCGAGATGACGATATTCTCCGCCTTGATATCGCGGTGGTAGATTCCGAGCCCGTGCATGAAGTGAATTGCCTCGGCGACTTGAATGAGGAGATCGAGCGCCTCGCGTATGGGGAGGGGGCCATGCATCCGGATCAGATCCTCTAGATCGCCCTCCTCGTGGAGATCCATCAGGATGAACGACTCGTCGGTGGGGATGCCGGTGGCGATGAACCGGATGATGTAGGGATGCTGGTAGTGGCGCAGCAGCTCGGCGATCTCCATCTCGCGCACGAAACCGCGGTCAGGCGTGGTTGGCACCTTCATCGCCGCCAGGCGCTGGCCGGCCGGCGATTGCGAGCGCACCCGGATCTTGTAGATCTGTCCGTGCGCGCCGCGAACGTTGATCGTCTCCAGGAGCTCGATGTCAGGCACCCTCTGCTCCTCACGCGACGAGAACCTGGTTGCGGATCTCCTCGGCAACCACGAGCCCGGCCTCCCGCAGGATCGCGTTGGGCCGGTTGTCGTTTAGTGGCACCAGGGTGATATCGAGACCCAGGCGGTAAGCGAGGGCGGGCGCCGGATCGTTCGTGTCGAAAAACGCCACCGTCGGGATGCCCCGGTTGACGATCGGGCCGAGAAAGCCGTGGTCGGTGACCGCCAGGTCCACCTTCCCCCAATCGCTGATCACCTCTTCAGCGGCGGCCTGCGTGTGCGTGTGCAACAGGCCGCTGCCGTTGCTCACCACGCACACATCTCCCACCCAGTCCACGAACTCCCACGACTGGACCTCCAGGCCATCGGCGGCGTGCACGATCTCCGCGCCCAGCTCGCGCGCGGCATCGGCGATTACCTGGTAGCACGCCACCAGACACCCGGCATGCCCCGTTCCGAAGAAGATCGATCCCCCGCGCAACGCTGTCTCGCGCACCTTTCTGGCGCACTCACGCAGCCCGCGAAGTGTGGCGCGGGGGCTGATGTAGCCCTGACCGACGGTGTGCCTTGGATCCTTGGAGCAGCCGGTGACGCTGGCGATGGCGTCCAGCAGCGCCGTGGTGTTCCAGCGCTCGCCATTGCGCACCGCCTCCTCGACCGCCGCGATGCCCAGGGTGACGTAGGGATCGCCCGACTTCATCCTGCCGATCGATTCGAGGTTGTTCTGGCGTGTGTGAGCGCCCTCTGGCCCGCAGATGCGCAGCCAGGTGAGCCGCTCCATCGTCTCGTTATCTGTCACCGCTGCCGCCCCTCCTCATCAACGCGAAGTGAGACCGCCGCAGCCGCGCTGCCCTGCCGTAGCAAACAGTGATTTGATGCGGCTTTTCCCCGGTGCGGGAAGCGCGAAACGCGGGGCGCGAGCGGCCTCCGGGAAGGGACGTCAGGAAGTGGGCAGACGGTCTCGCAGAGCGCGCACCGCCTCGTCGAGACGCTGGTCGAGGCGGACGGGATCGGTGCCGCGCCCCGAGAGCGTGACGCGGATCCCGTGTCCAGACTCGAAGTCGCGCGCGTGCGACTTGATGTAAAGATCGGGGAAGAGCGCGACCACCTCGCGGATGAGGGGTGCCAGGGCCGACTCATCATTGCTTGCGACGAGCACCTCTCGCTCGCGGGCGACACCCGCGCCAAGGATCGAGAGGAGCGTCGGGCGCAACGGACCTTCGAAAATCGCCTTCAACTCCCTCGGCACGCCCGGAAGGCAGACGACCGTGGTCTCCCCCAGGTGCAGGAGCACCCCAGGCGCCGCGCCGACCGGGTTGTGGACCGGCTCCGCGCCTCGCGGGAGGATCGCCATCTTCAAACGGTCGGGGGTGACCTCCGCCGTGGCGACGGCGCCGTCGCGGTAAAGCGCCTCGTAGCGGGCGGCTACCATGGCTCGGGCATCGGGGTGCTCCTCCAGCGGCTGCCCGGCAGCCATCGCCACGCCCTGGAGGGTGAGATCGTCGGCTGTGGGCCCCAACCCGCCCATGACCAGGAGCAGCGCGGTGCCGCGGTCTCGCGCGCCGCGCACCTCTTCCGCGATCGCCTGGGTGTCGTCGCGCACGACGACCGCGCGGCGCACCGCCGCACCCAATGCCGTGATCTGGCGGCAGAGCCAGTGAGTGTTGGTATCTTGAGTGATGCCGTCGAGAAGCTCGTTCCCCACGGCCAGGATCTCAACGGCAACAGGGTGTCTCTGATCTCTTTCGGCGGGCTCCTGGCCCGCATGGTTTAGTGCCACATTCATCGGAATCTGTCTCAAAGAGGGTTAGGTGCCACGATACGTGGGTAGACCACACGGTATGGCAGAGAACAAACGTCCGAAGACGCTCCGCTTGGTGGACCGAGTGCTGGCTCGGCTCTCTCGGGTGACTTCATCCGGGAACTTCATCCCGGAGATCGATGGCCTGCGCTTCTTTGCGATCGCCGCTGTCGTGCTGTTCCATATCGCCGAGCATGTGCGATTCCATGGCCCGGTACACTATGCGGATGCCCCGCGGAGCAACATCTACCGGCTATGCAGCGCGGGCTTCGTCGGCGTGGAGCTTTTCTTCGCCATCAGCGGGTTCATCCTATTCCTGCCGTTCGCTGCGCACTTCCTGCGAGGGGGGAAGCAGCCCAGGCTGCGCCAGTACTACTTCCGACGAGTCACGCGCATCGAGCCGCCCTACCTCATCCACCTGGGTATCGCCTTCGTGATCGCGTTGGTGATCAACGACCGTGATCCACTGCAGCTCGCGCCGCATCTCATGGCGAGCATGTTCTACCTGCACAACCTGATCTATGGGATGAGCAGCACGTTGAACATGGTGGCGTGGTCGCTGGAGATTGAGGTCCAGTTCTATTTGTTGGCGCCGCTACTGGCAGGCCTCTACCGCATCCGCCACTCGCTTCAGAGGCGCCTGGCCTGGCTGGCCCTCACAATGAGCGCCATGGCCTGGCGGCCCTGCCTCTCCTCGCCACTCCACTGCTCGCTTCTGGCCTACCTTCCCTACTTCTTGGTTGGTTTCCTGCTGGCTGACCTCTTCGTCACCACCTGGAACCGGCCTCCAACGGCAACATGGAAGCAGGATCTGATGGCAACCGGGGCCTGGCTGCTGCTGATACCGGCCACCGAGCTGGATGCCTGGCGGCAATGGATTCTGCCGCCGCTGATCCTGATCGCCTACGTGGGTGCACTCCGGGGCAGGTACTGGCGCCAGATCGTCAGCAACCGCTGGCTGGTCGTTACCGGCGGCATGTGCTACACGATCTACCTGTACCACGTCTTCATCATCGGCCTGGTGGGGCGCGTGGCAAGCGGGGTGATGGTCACGCAGCTCTATTGGGCGAACTTTCTCCTCTTCCTGATCCCGAGCACCATCGCGGTGCTCGGCGTGTGCGCCGTGCTGTATCTACTCTTCGAGAAGCCGTTTATGTATCGCGATTGGCCGCAAACGTGGCGCGCGGCGATGGTGTCGCGGCTGGCACACCGAGGCGTAAAGGCCTGAGCGCCGGCGCGAGTGACGGCGGGCCCTGGAGTGGACGCTACTCGCGCCAGATGCCCGCCAGCGCCGGGTGGACCGGCATCGCGTCGAGCTGCTGGTCGAGGGTCTTGGCAGGGAGGGGGCCCTCTTCAGTGATGATCCC
Source organism: Armatimonadota bacterium (assembly GCA_012512265.1). Classification (GTDB taxonomy): domain Bacteria; phylum Armatimonadota; class JAAZEB01; order JAAZEB01; family JAAZEB01; genus DUUU01. The sequence continues at coordinate 20,278 of JAAZEM010000166.1, forward strand.
ATCGAGCAGGGAGTGGGGCGTCAGGTCGTAGTAGAAGTTGAGCGGCGTCACACCGGGCGGCGCGTCCGGCAGTACCTCGTCCGGATCGCGCTCCGGCACGGGAGGTTGGTCACCGCAGGCGCGCGGCAACAGCTTCTCCCCGGTGGCCAGCGCGTACGTGGAGACCCCATGGAAACGCGCCGCGAGTGCCAGCCCGAGGGTGCCCACTTTGTGTACGAGCCCGGCGGCGCACACCGTATCCGCGCCTACCAGGAGCAGATTGCATTGCGAGAGGAGCGCGGGCGCGGCGTCCACGACGAGGGTGACGGGCACTCCCGCTGCGGCGAGGCGGGCGGCCAGCGCCCGACCCTCGAAGCCGGGACGCGACTCGGAGCAGACAACCTCGATGCGCCGGCCATCGGCGTGTGCGGTCAGGATCGCCTCGGCCACCAGGCTGCTGGCCGAATGCGTGAGCACGCGCCCGTCCGGGAGTATGGCCGCGCCATGGCGTGATGCCCGCGCCGTATGCTCTCGAAGGTCCGACACGAACTCCTCTGCCGCGGTTCGGATGGCGCTGCTACTGGCTGGGCGGCCCGATGCCGCGAAGAGCACGGCGTTCGCCAGGCGGAGGAGGGGTGCCATCGCCGGTTGTGCCTTTGCGAGCGCAACACAGAGCGTGGGCAGCTCCTCGGCAGGCAGGCTTTGAGCGGCGGTGAGGAGTGCCGCCGCGCGTTCGGCGAGAGCGGTGGCACCGGAGTGGTTATCCGCCGCGATCTCGGCAATTTCACCGGTGAGGTTCATGATTCCAGCCCCTGGAGATCGCGCTCGTCGGCCTGGAACGCGTCGCGAAGAACGTGCACCTCCGTGCTGCCCCCGGGGAGAAGAATGACTTCAATGACATCGAAGCGCCAGGGACGCTCTTCACCAAGGGCGTTGGCATAGAGCGCGGCAGCACGCGTCATCTTCCGCTGCTTGCCACGGCCAATGGCCTCTCGCGGGAGACCTCGGTCCAGACCGGAGCGCGTCTTTACCTCCGCGAAGACCAAATACTCGCCCTCTTCGGCGATCACATCGATCTCGCCGATGCATACGCCGCCGAGCACGGCCCGGTATCCCTGTTCCCGGATGCGATAGCCCATTTCGACGAGGTGGGCAGCGGCCTCGCGCTCACCAAAGCGCCCGACGCCTTGCCTACTCCTCACTATCGGTCTCCTCGGTGAAGAGAGTCAGCTGCTCTAGGCAGGCGCGCACGGGAGCGAAGCTACGCCGGTGCGCGGGGCACACTCCATAGCGAGCGATCCTCGCTAGATGCAGGGGCGTGCCATATCCCTTGTGCGCGGCGAATCCATACTGTGGATACTCGCGGTCCAGCTCGACCAGAAGCCGGTCGCGCGTTACCTTCGCGACGATGGACGCGGCGCCGATGGAAGGGCAGAGCCGGTCGCCGTGGACAATGCCGCGTTGGGGGTAGGGGATATCCGGAATGTGAACGTAATCGACAAGGACGAACTCTGGCGCTGGCCGCAACGCGAGCACCGCCTGGCGCATCGCCAGGCGCGTCGCCTGGAGAATGTTGACACGGTCGATCAGCTCGACATCAGAGATCCCGATGCCGACGGCGACGGCACCTTCGAGGATAGCATGGTAGACGCGCTCCCGTTGAGCGGCTGTGAGGCGCTTGGAGTCGTTGATTCCCTCGATGGGGCAGGGGTGCGGGAGAATGACGGCGGCGGCGACGACCGGTCCGGCAAGTGGCCCGCGGCCAGCTTCGTCGACGCCGGCGATCTGCCCATGGCCGGCCGCCCGGAGTGTATCCTCCGGGCTGGCCTCAAAAGGGGCATCGTCAGCGGATGACGCCAATCCGGCTAAGCGGCCAGAAGATGACCAATGCTTTCCCGCGGATCCGGTCGGCATCCAGCTGCCCCCACGCATGGCTATCATTGCTGTCATTCCGGTTATCGCCCATGACAAACACCTTGCCGGGCTCGACCGTGACCGGAGGCATATCGTAGACCGGCGGTTCGGCGATGTAGGGCTCGTGCAGTGGCTGGCCATTGATGAAGACCATGCCGTCGCGCACTTCGATCACATCGCCAGGGAGGGCGATCAGGCGCTTGATGAAGTCCTTCTCATCCAGGGCCGCCTCCGGCGGTGCTTTGAAGACAATGACATCACTGCGGCGCAGCGGGTGGAACCGGTAGGCGAACTTGCTCACCAGGATCTTATCGTTCTCCACCAACGTCGGGCGCATCGATCCAGAGGGGATGTAGAAGGCCTGGATGATAAAGGGCCGGATGATCATGAAAACGAGCACCAGCGCGATCAGACCGGAATCGATGAACTCCAGAAGGGATGAGCGCATCTCCTCGGCCCGCGAGCGGAGTGCCGGTGCTTCGAGATTGCCGTTGCCTGTGGCCGCATCGGCGCCACCGGAGTCGACGTCAGAAGGCATGGGATTGGGAGGCGTAGCCGGCCGGTCGCCGCCGAAAAGGCTGGCGATTCCGCCGAAGAGCGCCGCGCGCATGTGCGCGAGAGATTCCGCCCGGCTGGTGAGAAACACCCGAATCGCGACGAGAACGACAAACGCAATTCCGACTTTCCAGGAGTTGGCCAGGTCGTTCATTGCCGATTCCCAGCTCACCGATTGCACCTCCCCCTCTATCCTATCTCAGTATCTGCTATCGCAAGGCACTCAGCGCGAGGGTGGCCTGAAAAGCCCAGGCGTGCGCGCGCAGAGCATCCCGGTTCCCTGCGAATGCAGATGCAGGTCTCGTATATTATGGAGGACACTATGACGTGCACCGCGGTTTCGCATGGCGGGCGGACGCGATGAACAACGCGCCGGGTCGCGCTTCGAGTAGTGGCAGGGGAGGGGATGAGGCGGCCTCATCCCCTCGTAATCAGCGGGTCAGCGCAGCTCCTTGAGGCGCGCGGCCTTGCCGATCTTCTTGCGCAGGTAGAAGAGCTTGGCGCGCCGCACCCGGCCACGCCGCACCACATCGATCTTGTCGACCTTGGGCGAATGAAGCATGAAGGTGCGCTCCACGCCCACGGTATGCGAGATCTTGCGCACCGTGAAGCTCTCGCGGAGGCCGTCGTGCTTCCGGTCGATGCAAATCCCCTCGAAGACCTGGATGCGCTCCTTGCCGCCCTCAACCACCTTCACGTGTACGCGAAGCGTATCGCCTGCGCGGAACGGGGGACGGTCGTCCCGCGTCTGCTCTTTCTCAATGGCCTCAATGATGCTTGCCAATGTCCTCTCCTCCCCTACGCGGAACAGCAACAGAAGCTCCCCACCGGCAGAGCCCGAAGGGAGAGGGCTTCCCCGTCCCGCTCAAACGCCGCCAGTCGTATCCTCTCCAGCGGCCAACAACTCTGCTTCTTTCGTCCGAGACTGGATCTCGGCGAGGAAGCGCTTATCTTCCTCTGTCAAGTGTGCCTGTTCCAGAAGCTCCGGTCGCCGCGCAAGCGTGCGTTCCAGGCTCTGCCGGCGGCGCCACCGGCGCACCTCCTCGTGGTGCCCGGACAGGAGCACCGCGGGCACCTGAAGGCCCTCGAACTCGAACGGCCGCGTGTACTGCGGGTACTCCAGCAAGCCTTCGGAGAACGACTCCTCGGCTGCCGACTCCTCGCCCCCCAGTACGCCCGGCACGAGGCGACTCACGGCATCCGTGATCACCAGCGCTGGTAACTCGCCTCCGGTGAGCACGTAGTCGCCGATGGAGATCTCTCGCGCATGCGCCAACTCGCGGACCCGGTCATCTACACCCTCATAGTGGCCGCAGATGATCACCAGGTGCGTGTACTGCGCCAGCTCATGCGCCATCGCCTGGTTGAACACCTCGCCGGCGGGCGATGTGAGCAAGATCGCCCGGCCTGGCACCTCCTGGTTGGGCGGTGGCCCGCCGGCGCACACCGCGCGCAGCGCTGCATAGATCGGCTCCGGCTTCATCACCATCCCCGGCCCCCCGCCGTACGGATAGTCATCCGTACTCTGGTGCCGGTCGGTGGCGAAGTCGCGGATATTTACGACCTCGGTCCGGATCAGGCCCTTCTCGCGGGCCCGCTTCAGGATGCTCTCCTCCAATGGCGCGCGCACCATCTCTGGAAAGATCGTGAGGATGGAGATGCGCACGCACCCACCTCCTACCTGTTCCACCGAATGGGACGGCTCCCAGCCGGCGCACCGCCAGTTCAGGGGGCGGAAAGATGCCAGACGCAGCGCGGTGCCCGCGCGGATTGGTCCGGCAGCACGCGCCTCGGGGGCCGGCTCCTACTCGGCGAAGCTTTCCTCGGGGGGACGAACAATGACACGTCGTCCCTCCAGGTCAATCTCGGTGACGTAGTCGCGAACCGCGGGGTAGAGATACTCGCCGACGACGTAGACATCATTCGCCGGAAGCTGGATCACCTCTTCCAGCTGGCCGAGCAGGCGGCCATCGGTGGTGTAGACATCCAGCCCGATCAGGTCATCGATGAAGTACTCGCCGGGCGGCAACTCGCGGCGTTCCGCCTTCGGAATGGCCACCAGGGCTCCCTGGAGGCGCCTCGCGGCGGGAACGGTCGTCACGCCGGCCAGGGTGAGGATGATCTCCTTGCCATGTCGGCGCGAGCGCTCGATGGCAACGATCCACTGGCGGCCCTCATGGCGCAGGCAGACCTCTTTCAGGTCGCGAAAGTGCTCGATGCTGTCCGGTTCCGGCCGGACACGGACCTCGCCGTGGATCCCATGCGCCGCGGCCACCTGGCCGATGACGACCTCGCACTCTTCAGGCTTCATGCCGAGGGCTGTGGCTCCCGAAGTTCGACGACCTGGTCATCCTTCACGACGATCTCTGCATCGGTAAGCTTCGCCTGCAGATTATCGCCCACCTGGATGTCGACGAACCCCTCCAGGGTACCCTGGGTGTACTCCGAGCCAAGCTCAAGCGCCGTGATCTCCTCGCGCTGCTTGAGGAGCTGTTCCTTCATCTCATCCTGGCGGCGCTTCTCCGCCTCGATGCGCCGGCGGAACTCGGCTGCCTGGCTCAGATCCTGGCGCTGGAGCTCGGTCAGGTAGATGCGCGAACGAAAGTCAATCTGGCTGCGTGCCTGGTCGAGCTGCTCCAGGGCCTCATCCAGTGCCTTCAGCGTTTCCTCTTTGAACTTCTCTGTGACGACGACCTTGAGGGTCACCGTTCGGCGAAGCTGCATGCGTTTCCCCGTTTCACTTCCCGCCAGGCCCGCGGGCCCAGCGCATTCAATGGCTGCCAAGCCGCCGCGTGTGCGCCGGCCAGCCTATCCGAGATGCCTAACCCAAGCGTCCCCTGGGTGCCCTCCCTCACAAACCGGTTGCGGCCCCGAGACTGCCGGGGCCGCGCCAGCAATGCGGCCTGTCCGGTGTCTGGGGCGTGGGCCACCCCGAGGGCGCGATACAACCTGCCTCAGTCGTCCGTAACGATGTCGACCGAGACCCGCCCGTACGTTTTCGATGCTGCCGCCTTCACCAGGGTCCGGAGTGCGTTGGCGGTCTTCCCGCCTTTCCCGATCACCTTACCCACATCCGCGGGATCGACACGTACCTCGTACACATCGCCCTCACGGCTGTGCGATGCCATGATCTCAACAGCCTCCGGATGATCCACGAGCGCCTTGACCAGGTATTCGACCAGGTCTTTCATCTCATCTCCCAAGTAGCCTGCCACCGGTATGCCTCGTCAGAGGGGGGCAGGCTGCGGAGCTCGTGCGGGCTGTGAGACGTCAGGAAGCCTGGGCCTTCGCGGCGCGCTTTGCCTCCGCGAAGCGGCTCAGAATACCCTGTTGCCTGAGCAGCGAGCGTGCGGTATCGGTGGGCTGGGCACCCTTGCTCAGCCATTCCAGCGCCCGGTCCTCCTTGATGACGACCGTAGCGGGTTCGGTGCGCGGGTTGTAATGGCCGATGGTCTCAATAAAGGCACCGTCACGCGGCGCCGAAGAATCCGCAACGACAAGACGGTAAATCGGCTGGTGGCGGCTGCCCATGCGCCGGAGCCTGATCTTAACTGCCAAGAGTGGTTCCCTCCTCGGTGTGTTTCGAGGTCGCCCCGCGCCCGAATAGCTGGCGCGGTCGCCTCTCCTCAGAATGAAAACGGCAAACGTGTCGGTCGCTTGCGCCCGCTCTCCATTTCGTTGAACTGGCGCAGCATTTTCTTCATCTGCTCGAACTGGTTCAGCATCTGATTGACATCCTGCACGGCGGTTCCGCTGCCGCGCGCGATCCGCCGCCGGCGGCTCCCGTTGATGATGTGGGGATGCCGTCGTTCCTGAACCGTCATCGATTGGATGATCGCCTCTACCCGTTTCAGGTGGTTTTCGTCCACCTGAACCTGACGCCGACTCATCAGGCCGCTGAGGCCCGGTATCATCCCGAGCACCTGGTCCAATGGGCCCATCTGTTTGACGGCGGCAAGCTGCTCGAGGTAGTCCTCGAGATTGAAGTCCTTGGAGCGAAGCCGCTCCTCTAGTTCACGCTCTCGCTCCTTGCTCACGGCTTGCGACGCGCGCTCGATCAGCGAGAGCATGTCGCCCATGCCCAGGATGCGGTTGGCCATCCGGTCTGGATGGAACGTCTCCAGGGCATCCATCTTCTCGCCGATGCCAACAAACTTGATGGGCCGGCCTGTCACCGCGCGGATCGAAATCGCCGCGCCGCCGCGCGTATCGCTGTCCAGCTTCGTGAGGATGAAGCCATCCACCGGCAGCGCCGCGCTGAACTGCTCGGCGATGTTCACCGCGTCCTGACCCGTCATCGCATCGACTACGAGGAGCGTCTCGTGGATCGTCACGGCGTCCGCGATCTGCTTCGCCTCGTGCATCATCTCATCATCCACGTGCAGGCGCCCTGCCGTGTCGAGGATGACGACGTCGTGGCCGTGCGATTCGGCATAGCTGACCGCCGCGCGCGCGATCTGCGCCGGCTGCTGCTCGCCCAGCGTGAAGACGGGGATGTCGAGACCGGCGCCCACCACCTGCAACTGCTTGATGGCCGCCGGGCGGTGGATATCGAGGGCGGCAAGCAGCGGGCGCTTTCCCTGCTTGCGCAGGTGGAGCGCAAGCTTGCCAGCCTGGGTCGTCTTTCCACTTCCCTGCAGGCCCACCAGCATGATCACGGTGGGGGGCTTCGAGGCAATCTGGATGCGCGTCTCGGTGCTGCCCAGGAGCTTCGTCAGCTCTTCATGGACGATCTTGATGACGTGCTGCTCCGGGGTGAGACTCTGCAACACCTCTTGCCCGATGGCCCGCTCCTTGATGGCCGCGATCAGATCCTTGACCACCTTGAAGTTGACGTCCGCCTCGAGCAAGGCGAGCCGAACCTGCCGGAGCGCGTCGTTGACGTCTTGCTCCGTCAGCTTCCCCTTATTGCGCAGGCCCTTGAAGATGCCCTGTAACCTATCTGTCAGACTCTCAAACATAGCGACATTCTCGACGTACCGGACAAGTATAGCACAGGTGACGAACCCAAGTCAATGCAAGATTCGTGCGTGAGATGGATGGCGCTGCTCTCCGCGAGAGCGCTCTCCACGTCCTGCGCCTCCTGATGGCAGGATTCCGCCGGGCAGGAGCCCGAATAGGAGCAAGGCTGCCTGCGCATCCGCGCGTTTGCCGCTGCCACCAAGCGATGCCCACAGCGCGCAGAACGGCGATGAAGGAGTTCTCTGCCAACGCTGGGCGGTAGCCGCGTGGCATTGCGGGATGAGGGAATCTGGAATCAGGTATGGCGTATCGCGACCTCAAGGAGTTTGTGAAAATCCTCCGGGAACGGGGGGAGTTGAAAGAGATCCAGACCGAGGTAGATCCCCACCTCGAGATTACCGAGATCACCGACCGTGTCGTGAAGCGGCAGGGGCCCGCGCTCCTCTTCACCAACGTGAAGGGCCACCGCTGGCCGGTGCTGACCAACGCCTTCGGCACGATGGAGCGGATGGCCCTTGCGCTTGGTGCTGAGAGCATCGACGCGCTGGCCGCCGAGATTGCCGAGCTGCTGGAGCCGAGGGTTCCCGCGACGCTCGTGGGCAAGCTGCAGATGCTCCCGCGCCTCAAGGTGCTGGCGGATATGGCGGCGCGCACCGTCGCGTCTGGACCGTGCCAGGAAGTGGTGATCACCGATTCCCCCTCGCTTGACCTGCTCCCGATTATCCAGTGCTGGCCGCTGGATGGCGGCCCCTATATCACCCTTCCCGTGGTGATCACGAAGCATCCGGAGCGAGGGACGCGCAATGTCGGGATGTACAGGCTCCAGAAGTTTGATGCGCGTACCCTGGGAATGCACTGGCAGCGCCATAAGGGCGGCGCCGAGCATTACCGCGTTGCCGAGGCGCTTGGCCGCCGCCTGGAAGTGGCCATTGCCCTCGGACCCGACCCGGCGGTGACCTACGCGGCCACGGCGCCTCTTCCCGACGAGATGGATGAGCTGATGCTGGCTGGCTACCTGCGCAAGCGGCCCGTGGAGCTGGTGAAGTGCCGCACCATCGACCTGGAGGTGCCCGCGAACGCGCAGATTGTCCTGGAGGGGTATGTGGAGCCGGGAGAGCGCCGGCGCGAGGGCCCGTTCGGCGACCACACCGGCTTCTACTCGCTGGCAGACGACTACCCCGTTTTCCACCTCACGGCGATCACGCACCAGCGCGATCCAATCTACCCGACCACCGTGGTGGGCGTTCCGCCGATGGAGGATGGCCCGATTGGGAAGGCGACGGAGCGCCTCTTCCTCCCGCTGATCCGTAAGACCGTACCCGAAATCGTCGACCTCAACCTGCCGGTGGAGGGCGCCTTCCACAACCTGGCAATCGTCTCCGTCGAGAAGCGCTATCCGGGGCACGCGCGCAAGGTGATGCATGCCATCTGGGGTTTGGGCCAGCTCATGACAACGAAGATCGTCGTCGTCGTAGACAAAGAGTGCAACGTCCACGACATCGGCGAGGTGATCTGGCGCGTGGGCGCCAACCTCGATCCTCGGCGCGATGTGGTCCTCTCCGAGGGGCCCACCGATGTCTTGGATCACGCCTCGCAGATGCCGGACTGGGGCGGCAAGCTCGGCCTCGATGCAACGCGGAAGTGGCCGGAGGAAGGGCACACCCGGGAATGGCCACCGGAGATCGTCATGTCGCCGGAAGTGAAGGCGCGCGTGGATGCGATCTGGCCAGAGTTGGGGCTGTAGTCTGTCGCGCCTCTTAAAAAGAGTGGAGGCGGAGGGTGCGGGCGCGCCTCCGCCTCCTGTAGAGGAACAGGGCCAGTAGTTCCTCCCACCACTTTCAATTATCGGCTTGTTCAAAGCGCCTTCCATGCGCCAATCGGCCTGCTCGACACGGGGCGCCAGTCCTACCGGGGTAGCTACTCCATCGGCGTATATATCCCACCCGCGAGGGATGCAAGTGTATGCTCCCAGTGCTCGCTCTGCTTCGTCCCTAACGAGGGGTATCTCCCTCACGTCCTTGCCCGCTCTGTTTGCCGCTGCCTGGCTTGGGGTACACTACAACCAGGCGGCCTCCAGCGGGGTGGGGGCATCAGGCTAGATGCCGCCTGGTAGGGAGATGACGAATGCGGGATGAGAACGAGAGCGCTGCCCGAGATCAACCCGGCAAGGACGAGGAAAACGCCCTGAAGCAGTTGCTGGAGGGGCGCCCGGGCTTCGAGCAGCGCGTGGGCGACTACACGATCGCCGTCGCTACAGGAGGCGCGCGGGGGGCATGGGTGTGGCATGCGGGCGCTCTCCACTGGCGGAAGCCCTCTACGGGCGAGAATCAGCACGTGGATGTCGTGGTGCGCGACGCGGCGGACGGCCGTTTCATCCCTGGCCTGAGCGTCTATGTGACGCTCTCCACGCCTGGGGGGCAAGAGCTGGGCACCAAGGTGCAGCCTTTCCTTTGGCACCCTTTCCTCTACCACTACGGCGCCAACTGGTGCATTCCGGAGGAGGGCGACTACAACGTCACCGTGCGCGTCGAGCCGGCCACCTTCCCGCGACACGGGAAGGAGATGGGCGAGCGGTATACCCTCGAAGCCGTGGCCCTCTTCACCGGCCTCCACATGAGCCCCGCGGTTGAAGAGGAGTAGTCCCGTCGCCGGGTGGTCCGGCGTCGATACGGCGGACGAAGGAGTCGGGCACCTCAGGCTCGGTAGTGCGCGCCCTTTGGGGTTGAGACTGGGCCACCGCGTGGCGCTGGCAGAGGACATTGAAAGGGTCCGCTATTCGAGCCCGATGGTTCCGCACCCCGGGAGCCGGCCACCCAGCCGGGCAAGCTATTAGAGAGCATCCCTGTCGGTTCTGGCATGACCGACGCGGCATGACCAAAGGCCCTTCTTCAGGACAGAGTCTCCGCTTTGTGTTATAATAGGGTATCGGCGTCCTACGCCAGGGCGTCCTAATCCGACGATCGGCAATCTGCGATCCGCGATTGCCGGAGGAGTGACCATGCGCAGCGACACGATCAAGAAGGGCTATGATAAAGCCCCG
>JAAZEM010000167.1 GCA_012512265.1 Armatimonadota bacterium
CCCAGCAGGCAGCGAGAGCGGCGAGCGCCCCGCGATCCGAAGCACCGATCCGTACATTTCCAGGCTGCGCGTCTGCCGGTTGCGTTGAACCAACCGGTAGGCGCTTCCCCCCGCTGTGAAGGCGCCGGCCACGAAACCCACCAGCACCAACATCCATGCCGCACGCCTCATCGCGATCCTCATACAGGCATCCCCATTTCGCCCTTCAGTTGTACCTGAAACCTTTGCTGGCAGGCCCCCTGAGTAGTCTTCCGCAGAAGCCCCGGCTCTAAACGCTGGTATCACTCCGAGCGCCTTCGCCAGAAGCCGATGCGGCCCAGAGAATCCCTCTTCCCCTGGTGAGGACGCTCCCCAGGAGATTAGAGTTCCATGCGCCCAAACGATTTATCGAACGCCGCGGTCAGTGCGACATCGGATTCACCGGTCGGCCGTTCATGCGCACCTCGAAATGGAGGTGCGGACCGGTGCTAAATCCGGTGCTGCCAACCCTGCCAATAATCTGCCCCTTTCGGACACGCGCCCCGCGAGGTACCGCCAGCGAGGAGCAGTGCGCATAGAGCGTGGACCGCCCGTTGCCGTGGGCAATCACCACGCAGTTGCCATAGCCACCCCACCACCCCGCATGAACGACCACGCCATCCCCAACCGCTGCAATCGGCGTGCCGGAAGGCGCCGCGATATCGACGCCCGTGTGGAGCTTGGTCACTCTCAGGATCGGATGAAAGCGCGTTCCGAAGTGCGAGGTGATCCGCCCCCCCACCGGTCGGGCAAACCGCCCGAGCCAGGGCTTTGGAATCCGCCGGGCGATATCCGAGCGGGCCTCAAACGCCTTCAGCATCCGCTCCACCTCGCGCGAGTTCTCCTCCAACTCGGCCAGGGCCGCTTCCAGCCTCGCCCGGTCGCGCCTCAGCGCCTCTTGAATCTCGCGCTGAGTTTGCAGGCAATCGGTTACCGCCACGATCTGCCGCTCATGCGAGACGCGCAGCCGGGCCACTTCATCCCGCCGGGCTGCCAGGCGGCGCGTCTGGAGCGCGATTGCGGCCTTCTCCTGCTTGATCCGGTTCAGCAGGTCAACGTCGTGATGGACAATGCGCTGAAGCATGTAGCCACGGCTGGTCAGATCCCACATGTCGTTGGACTGGAGCAAGACGACCGCGTAGCTTGCCGTGCCGTACTTGTAGATATCGACCAGGCGACCGCGAAGTTGGCTGACATGCGTCGCCAGCCGCTTCTGGGCGATGTCGAGGCGCCGCTGCGCGTCGGCCAGATCTCGCTCCGCGTAAGCAAGCTGCGCGCGCGTCTGGCGCAGGCGCTCGCGCGCATTCCGGAGGTTCTCCTGGCTTTCGCGCAACTCCTCGGAAACCTTACGCTGGCGGTGCTTCGTCTGGCGCAGGCGCTGTTGCGTGCTCCGGATCTCCTGGCGCAGGCTTGCCAGCTTGCGCTGCGTGGCCCTCTTGGTCGCCGGCACGCGCTTCGGCTTCGCCGCGTGGGTCACCCCCCCCAGCGAGGCAATCGCCCATACCACCGCGCAGAGGATTGCCCACCCGCGGCGTGTCCTACGAGACAACAAAACTTCATCCTCACCCATGCAGATATCGGCGCACGGCTAGAAGGCTAGCCAACAGCCCCAGGCCCACCCCGGCTCCGAGCAGCGCGGGTCCCTGCGCCCAAAGCAACTCCGCTGATGGTGGGATCAGCTCCAGGAAGGGCACGACGTTGCGCACCTCCTCATGCAAGTAGGAATAGCCCACCGCCAGGAGGAGCAAGGCCCCCAACGCCCCCGCCATTCCGTGGAAAGCCCCCTCCAATAGGAAGGGTGTGCGCACGCAGGCGTTCGTCGCGCCCACGAGCTGCATGATATTGATCTCCCTGCGGCGCGCGTGGACCGTGAGGCGGATGGTGTTGTTCACGATGACCATCGCCACCACGGCCAGAATAGCCACCGCAATGGTCCCACCCAGGCGTATCGCACGCACAATGGCCGCCATGCGCTGGGCCGCCACACGCGTGTCCGTCACTTCGTCCACCCCGGGCAAAACGCGGATCCGGTCGGCCAGCGCACCCATCTGCTCCAGATCCTCCACATGCACGGTGAACGCATCAGGCAGGGGGTTGACGCCCCCCAGGTCACTGATCTCCACCGTCCCTTGCAGACGATGGCACAGCTCCGGCCACGCCTCCTCCTTGCGCACCAGCTGGCACTCCTTCACGCCGGGCATCGCAGCGATTTGCTTGCCCAGGTCATCGCGCTTGTCCGCCGCCAGGTGCATCTTGAGGAAGACCCGCATCTCAAAACGCCCGCACAACGCGCCCGCCATCTCCTCCAGGTTGACAATGGCCAGGCGCAGGCTGCCAAGCAAAAAAAGCGAGACGGCTATCGTGCTGATCGCGGCCAGGCTCATCAACGCATTCCGGCGGATGCCGGTCAGCGTCTCATGCAGCAGGAATTCAAGGTGTCTGAAATTCATCCGGGCTATAGCCCCCTCCGACCTCATCCCGGACGACTCGGCCACGCTCCAAAGTGATGACGCGCTTGCGCAGGGCATTCACCACTGCCCGGTCATGGCTCGCCACCACCACCGTGGTCCCGCGGATATGGATATCATTCAGTAGCTGAGCGATCCCTTGCGACATCTCCGGATCGAGGTTGCCGGTCGGCTCATCTGCCAGCAAGATGGGCGGGTTGTTGACAATCGCACGGGCGATGCAGCACCGCTGCTGCTCCCCCCCGGAAAGCTGCGAGGGATAGGCATCTGCCCTGCGGCCCAGGCCGACCAAGTCCACGGCGGTGCAGACACGGCGGCGAATCTCGCGATAGGGAACTCCAATCGCGTGCAGGGCATAGGCGACGTTTTCGTAAACCGTCTTCTGAGGCAGCAGCTGGAAGTCCTGAAAAACAACGCCCAGGCGGCGGCGCAGGTGGGGCACCCGGCTGGGAGGCAGGGTCGTCACGTCCTCGCCCATAACGGTGACGCGGCCCTTGTTCGGCAGAACTCCCCGATAGATCAGCTTCAGGAGGGTCGACTTGCCGGTGCCAGTCGGCCCCACCAGGAAGACGAACTCCCCCTTCTCAAAGTGCAGGTCAATGTCGCTCAGCGCCTGCACTCCGTTGGAGTAGGCGACGGATACGTTCTGGAAATCGATCATGGCGGTCCACCCCCACGCGCACTCGGCCACACTTCGCCTCGCAGGCATGAGAGAGTGAGAGACACGCTGCCATGACTAGCGGACTGGTAGCCGGACGCGAGTACTCCAGACCTTCTTCCCGGAGACGCTCGCGCGGGGGTTGCCCCCTCCACGGTATGATGGCTGACAGATCCTGAGAATAAACCCAGTACCCACATTATATCGGTGCCGCCTCCGGTTGTCAATGCGAGCCAGCGGCCCATCCACGGCTTTCCTAACCCCCGGCCCCTTCCCTGCCCGCCGGCCAGATACCGGCCCCAGGGAAGGGGTGCTACCGTGGGCGGTCGCAGAGGAGCCCGAATGGATCGCGCGCTGCGCGTACCCGGCCCATCCATCTCCGCGCCCTTCCTCCGTGGTATCGGAGGAAGGGCGCGGGCGGGAGAACGCAGGCAATCGCCCGGACCTCACTTGTCTCGGAATCCCAAGCGCGCCGGCCAAGCCGGTTGCTTGTTTGACATCTCAGGAGCGGTTTCGTATAATGCCGGAGAGGGGGGAAACGACCGATGGAGACCACCCGCATGCTCTCGCCCGGCGATGACGACCGCACCCAGGCCATCACACCGGGCATCGACCAGACCCAGGTTGTGTCCGATCCCAACCGCACGCAGTACGCGCCGCCGCCACAGGCGGGCGATGCGGACCGCACGCACTACGCGGCACCACCAGCCCAGGGCGTGCAGCTTCACTGCCTCGTAGAGAATGCTTACGCCCCCGCCGTGCGCAACACGCGCTCGCACCTCCTCGTTCAGGTTCAGGCGCCCGAGACCGCCTACGGCCGGCGTCTGCCCATCAACCTCTGCCTCTGCATTGACCGCTCGGGCTCGATGGAGGGTGAACCGCTGGACTACGTCAAGCGCGCTTGCGCCCATGTGGTGGACCTTCTCGATCCCAACGATGTCCTCTCTGTGGTCACTTTTGCCGAGGAGATCGAGGTGGTGATGCCCGCGCGCCGCGTGGTGAACCGGGAGCTCATCAAACAGCACATCCTGCGAATCGATACGGGCAACACTACCAATCTCTATGATGGGATCCTGGTGGCCGGACGGCAGGTAGCGTCCGTCCAATCGCCCGCCTATCTCAACCGCATCCTGGTGCTTACCGACGGCGAGCCAACCACCGGCATCAAGGATTTCCAATCGATTGTGGGCCAGGTGGCCGAGCTGAAAAGCCGTGGGATAACGGTCACCGCCCTTGGCTTTGGCCCCGACTACAATGAGGAGCTGATGGCGGGCATCGCCCGGCGCAGCGGCGGCAACTACTACTTCATCTCGCGGCCCGAGCTGATCCCGGAGGTGTTCCGCAAAGAGCTCGAAACGCTGATGACCGTGGTCGCCAAGAATCTGCGCCTCCGGCTCAACCTGACGCGCTGGACCCAGATGCGCCAGGTGTATGCCGGCCAGCCCGCTTTCGGACCACGCACCGTCGATCTGAGCCTGGTGGACCTGGAGCGAGGCGCGCTGATCACGGCGCTCGCGGAAGTAGAGCTGCAGCGCCGTCCGGCGGGTGTCTATCGCGTGGCGCAGGCTGTGCTCAGCTACGATGACGTGACCACTGGGCGCACCCAGCAACTGACGGCCGACGCTGTAGTGGAGTTCGTCACCGACGAGAGCCGCGTGCCCGCAGGCATCAACCCGGTGGTGTTGCGGGAGGTGGAGGTCGCCCAGGCGTCGCGCCACCTGGAACGCACGGTGATGGGAATGCGCACGCAGGCCCTCTCCACTGGCGCCGCCATCGCGGAGCTGGAGCGCACGCAAGCCCTGCTCGCTGCCCAGGGGCGGATCGACCAGGCTCAGGAGGTCACCCAGGCGATTGCCGCTATCCGCCAGGGCGATACCAGCACGGAGGCCGAGAAGACGCTGATGGGAACCATCCTCGACCTGGAGCAGGGAAAGCGCAAAGCGTAACACGCTCGCCGCGAGCCCGCCCTTTGAGGCTACGTGATCGTTTCGTGGAGTGATGCGAGCAGGGAGGTGACGGAGCGGTCCGGATTCGCAGGCGCGACCGGTTTTCTGGTCGAGCTGCTCCGCAACCGGCTCTCGAACCGTGGAGGCCGTCGCCCCCTTCACCCTGTCGCCACCTTGGCCTAGCGGGAACGGGAGACCATGAACACAGACGAAGAGCGCACCATAATCAGCAGCACGGTGGCACAACCGCCCGCCGGCGAGGCCACCATCGTCTTCGCGCAGGATATGGCGGATCGCACCCAGATGTCCGTCTCGCAGGAGTGCCCGGTCTGCCACACCACGAACCCGCCCGGCGAGGTCTACTGCGCCGAGTGCGGCTTCCTCCTGAGCGGCCCGCCTCCAGAGAGCGTGGAGGAGGCCTCCGCGCCGGTGGCCTGCCTGGTGGCGAGCGATGGCCGCGAGTTCGCCCTCAACCCCGGACGCAACAGCATCGGCCGCGCCAACGCCGACGTCCTCCTCACCGACCCTTCCATCTCCCGGACGCACGCGGCGATCACTCTGGAGGAGGGCCGCTGTCTCGTGGAGGATCTCGGGAGCACCAACGGCACGCGTGTCAACGGCGAGAATCTGGTGCCCCACCAACCGCAGGCGCTTCGCGACGGTGACGAGATCGCCTTCGGCGGACTAAGCCTGCGCGTGGCGATCCCGGAAGGGTATGCTGCTGCGCCAGCCACCGCCGCCGAGGAAGCGTCACCCCTTGCAGCCGAGCCCAGCCCGGCGCGGTTCATCGATGAGGAGAGCGGCGTCGAGTATCCCATCCCGACCGGCACCCTGACGATAGGCCGGCGCTCCGCCAACGACATCGCCTTCCCCACCGATCCCTACGTCTCTGGCCGGCACGCGCAGGTGAGCTTCGACGGCGAGACACTCACGCTCACCGATATCGGCAGCACCAACGGCACGGTGGTCAATGACGACCGCCTGGCACCCAACACGCCGGTGCCCCTGCAAGATGGCGACCTGGTGCAGATGGGCCAGCAGCGGCTCCGCGTCCGGCTGGCGCCCATCCCGGAGGAAGAGGGTGAGGTCGTAGACGAAGCCGCCGAACCCCTGGCGGCAGATAACCCGCCGCCAGGAGACGAGACACCCGGGCTCTGGTAGTAAGGCCCCCCGTGGTGGGGACGCGCCCGCCCGGATGCGGCTATCGCTCCGGGCGGAGCTGCGGGAAGAAGATCACATCGCGGAGCGAGGGCTGGTCCGTCACCAGCGCGGCCAGCCGATCGATCCCGATGCCGAGGCCGCCAGTGGGAGGCATGCCATACTCGAGGGCGCGGATGAAATCCTCGTCGTAGGGGTGGGCTTCCTCGTCGCCGGCCGCGGCCATCGCCACCTGTGCTTCGAAGCGCTCGCGCTGGTCGAGGGGGTCATTCAGCTCGGAGAAAGCGTTGACCACTTCCTGCCCGCCGATGAACGCCTCGAACCGCCGCGTCAACGTGGGATCATCGGCGCGCTTCTTGGCGAGTGGCGAGAGCTCCAGCGGGAAATCGGTGACGAACGTAGGCTGCACCAGACGGGGCTCGCACGCCTTCTCGAACACCTTGTCGATGATGCCACCGATGGTGTACTCCTCATCCATCGGCAGGCCAAGCCGGCGCCCAACAGCCCGCGCGGACTCGAGGGTCGTGAACTCCTCGCGGTCCGCGCCCGCGTACTCCCGGATCAGCTCCATCATGCTCACCCGCCGCCATGGCGCGGTCACATCGATCTCCTGGCCGGCAAACGTGAACCGTGGGCCGCCGTGAACGCTGGTCACCACGTGGCTGATGAGCTGCTCGGTCAGCTCCATCATGCCTTCCAGGTCGGTGTAGGCCTGATAGACTTCCAGGAGGGTGAACTCCGGATTGTGACGCGGGGAGATTCCCTCGTTTCGGAAGACGCGGCTCAGCTCGAAGACTCTCTCCAGGTTGCCGATGACCAGGCGCTTGAGGTAGAGCTCGAGCGAGATGCGGAGGTGGAGGTCGGTATCCAGGGCGTTATGATGCGTCAGGAAGGGCCGAGCCGCCGCGCCGCCGGCAAGAGGCTGGAGCACCGGGGTCTCCACCTCCAGGAAGCCGCGGTCTTCCAGGAAGCGGCGCACCTCGCGAACAATCTGCACGCGCTGAAGCAATGGCTTGCGCGCCCACGGGTTGACGATCAGGTCGAGATAGCGCTGCCGATAGCGCTGCTCCACATCCTGAAGGCCGTACCACTGCTCGTCGCCCTTCTGCTTGCCGATGGGGAGCGGGCGAAGCGCCTTGGAGAGGATCTGGAACCGCTCCGCCTGAATGGTGATCTCGCCGGTGCGCGTGCGGAAGGTAATGCCATGCACCCCGAGAAAATCGCCAATGTCGATAAACTCCAAGAGCGCGAACTGCTCGGCGCCGATGAGATCTAGCTTCAGGTAGACCTGAATGCGCCCGGACACATCGAGCAGATGGAGGAAGGCTGCCTTCCCCATGACGCGCATGGAGACCACGCGGCCGCAGACCGCCACGGGCTCGGCACTCTCCGCAAGGGCATCAAAGTTCTCTAAGATCTCGGCTGCCAGATGGGTGCGATCGAAGCGCTCCGGGCGATAGGGGTCAATGCCCCGGTCGCGCAACGCTTGCAGCTTGGCAAGCCGCTGTTCAAAGAGGTCATCAACGTTAGATACTTGCTGGTCCATTATTCCTACTCAGCACGAATCTCCTCGATACGGTACTGGACGGTTCCGGAGGGCGTGCGCACATCCACTGTGTCGCCGGGGCGCCGGCCCAGGATCGCCTCGCCAACAGGCGACTCGGTCGAGATCTGGCCTCGTTCCGGCGCGGCTTCCAAGGGGCTGACCAGTTTCAGGGTGAGCTCACGTCCCGTAGAGAGGTTAGTCACGCGAACGCGGGAGCCCAGATGTGCTTCATCGGTGCGGATATCCTCTGGCGCCAGGATGCGGGCGCGTGTCAGGATCTCGCGCAGCTCCTGGATTCGGCCCTCGACAAACGCCAGTTCAATCTTAGCACTGTCATAGGCGGCATCCTCGCCCTCGTCGCTCGTCGGTTTGGTATCACGAAGGCGAGCACGAACCTCCTGGCGGGTCACGGTCGTCAGGCGGTTTAGCTCCTCCTCGTAGCGCCGAAACCCCTCCGGAGTCAGAACGATCTCCTTCTCTCTTTCTACTGCCACGGCGCGATCCCCCAACGCGCGGTACATAAACGACAAGCACTGACCACGCTCAAACGGCGCGATCAGTGCTCCTGACCGGCGTCATTATATCATGAAGGCTGTCCGCTGTCAACGCCACATCCGCCGCAAAAACAACTCCTCTTGACTAGCCCCCGCCCCTATGGTATACTCACGCTAAACTAAAAGGACCCACCGGTTTCAGCGAATGATGAGCATGCCTGCGGGGAACGAGCGAGCGACGCCACTTCCCTTTGACCTGGTGCGTGAGGAGCTCCGTCAGGTAGATGAACTCTTGCTCCAGGAAACGTGGTCGGCGGTATCGATCGTTCGTGATATCTCGCATCACATTTTGGGCGCCGGGGGGAAGCGACTCCGCCCGGCGTTGTTGTTGACTACCGCACGTGCCGCGGGCTACCAGGGGGATTGGGCCATCCGCCTTGCCCTCTGCATGGAGCTGCTCCATACCGCCACGCTGATGCATGACGACGTGCTCGACCACTCTGACTGGCGTCGGGGGCGCGTCACCGCGCACCGGCGATGGGGGCAGAGCGCGTCGATCCTCACGGGCGATGCCATGTTCGCGCGCGCGATGCGCATCCTCGTCGACTACGGCAGCCTGCCTATCTTGAACGCGGTCACCAGCGCCGTGATTCGGGTCTGCGAAGGCGAAGTCATGGAGATTGCCCTCCATGGCGACCTGGATATCGCCCCGGAAACCTACCTGCGCGTCATCGACGCCAAGACGGCTGCGCTGATCTCCGTCTGCTGCCAGACCGGTGGGATGCTCGGGCAAACCACTCCGGCCCAGATAGAGGCGCTCAGCACCTTTGGCTTCCACCTCGGCATGGCTTTCCAGATGGTAGATGACCTGCTCGACTTCACCGCGAAACGCGAGCGTTGGGGCCGACCAGTTGGCGAGGATCTGAAGGAAGGCCGCATCACCCTGCCGGTCATCTACACGCTGCAGCGCGCCACTCCCGCGGACCGCGAGCGCCTGCGCACCATTCTAAACACCCCGTCGGCTGCTGTCGAGCACATGGACGAGGTGTTGAGCCTCTTGCACCGCTACGGAGGCTTCGAGGCGGCGCGCGCCGATGCCATTGCGCACACCCGCGCCGCGCGCGAGAGCCTGTTGGCCTTGCCGGCATCCGCCGCTCGCGATGCACTTGCCGCGCTTGCCGATTTTGTTGTCGCACGTGACCAATGAGTCAAACGGGGCTGCCACCCAATCGGGTGGCAGCCCCGTGCTATGATCTCAGTTGGCGTGGATCGATCGGCCTACCAGCGGCCTCCGCCGCCGTAGCCACCACCGTAACCGCCACGGCCTCCGCCGCCGCGCGGGGCGCGCTCGCGGGCCTCATTCACGGTCAGGGTGCGGCCATCAAGGTTCGTACCATTGAGCTGCGCAATGGCGGCATCCGCCAGTTCGTCCGTGGCCATCTCGACGAAGCCGAAGCCGCGGCTGCGGCCCGTCTCGCGATCAGTGACGATCGCCGCTTCGGTCACCTCGCCGATCGCCTCGAACGCTTCACGCAGTCCGTCAGAAGTGGTGTTGTAGGACAAACCGCCCACAAAGATCCGTTTTGCCATGGGATGGCTCCTCTCCCCCTCATTAGTTGCACGTGCGTCTCCAGAAGGCGCTACTCGGGTCGGAAGAACCATCGCCGCACCAAAACGGACTACACGCTTCTCGTAGGCCGCCTGAGGGTGGCCAGCGGCCCCGAACACGCGAATTATATCGCATCATGCCCAGAAAGGCAAGCTTCTGGACTTCCTGCGGATTAGTCGGCGTCGCGCACGGTCCCCTCGTCGAAGATGGCGCGCTCTGTCTCCTTGTCAAACAGGTGCGTCTTCCTCATGTCGAGGACCAGATCGACCGGTGCGCCATCCACGGCCCGGGTCTCCGCGTCCACCTCCGCCACCATGAAGTGTTGCCCACTGGTGAGGTAGAGCGTGACGACCGAGCCCATCGGCTCCGAGACATCCACGTTGCAGCGGATCATGTTGTCGGCCGTGGCCGGCACCAGGCTCTTATACTTATCATAGATGTGCTGCGGGCGCACGCCGAAGATCACCTCTTTGCCGATGTAGGCGTCGATCTTCGAGCTCGACTTCACCATGCAATCGGGAAGCCGTACCCGGAAGCTGCCCGCGTTGACGTAGCCCCCCCCGGCGTCTCCTTCGAGGAGCGACGGGACGAAGTTCATCGCCGGGCTACCGATGAACCCAGCGACGAAGAGGTTCGCGGGCTCGTTAAACAGTTTCAACGGCGTGTCCACCTGCTGGACCACACCATCCCTCATCACGGCGATGCGCTCGCCCATCGTCATCGCCTCAACCTGGTCGTGCGTGACGTAGATGCTGGTGATGCCGAGCTGGCGATGGAGCTTGATCAGCTCGGCACGCGTCTGCACGCGCAACTTGGCATCGAGGTTGGAGAGGGGTTCATCCATCAGGAAGACTTTGGGCTCTCGGACAATGGCCCGGCCCAGGGCCACGCGCTGGCGCTGGCCACCCGAAAGCTGCTTCGGCTTGCGGTCCAACAGCTGAGTCAACCCCAGCATCTCCGCCACCGTCTCCACGCGCTTGCGGATCTGATCGTTGATAGCGCGCGTTTCGGCCCGCCGGGTGAGCCGCCCAATCGTGCCGGGCAGCATGCGCAGGCGCAGTCCGAATGCCATATTATCGAAAACGCTCATGTGGGGGTAGAGCGCGTAGTTCTGGAACACCATGGCGATGTCGCGGTCCTTGGGAGAGACGTCGTTCACTACCCTGTCGCCAATCAGGATCTCTCCTTCGGTGATCTCCTCGAGACCCGCAACCATGCGCAGGGCCGTCGTCTTGCCGCATCCAGAAGGACCCACGAGCACCAGGAACTCCTTGTCCCGGATCTCGAGGTTCACATTGTTGACGGCTACGACATTCTTGAACCGCTTGGTAACATTGCGCAGGGTAACTCCTGCCATCAGTGATAGCCTCCTCAAAG
>JAAZEM010000168.1 GCA_012512265.1 Armatimonadota bacterium
CATCTCACGCCTGCCTGGGAAGAAGGACGAGCCTCACCGGGCTACTGCCGGAACTCGTCCGGGGCTTTGCTCAACGCTCGTGCATTATAGCAGCTCGCTCGCTGCCTGTCAAGAGGACTTTCCCGGCTCCAACTCTCGCCGAACCGGCCCCATCCTCGCAACGCCCTCATCTTATCAGAAAAGAACGTCGCTTGTCAAGAGGAATTTCCCGGTCTCTGTCGAAACCCCAAGCACTCCCTCGTGACAGCCCATATCTTACCAGAACGCCTCATCCCTGTCAACCCCGATTTTTCGCCTTTATCGATGTCCGGTCCCTCGATCGAAGTTCCTCATAGATTCTTCGCGCCGGGCCGGCCGGGCAGGTATCCAGATGGAGATCGCACCAGGCTCTCTGTGTATGCCAGTGCATGCCCGGCATTCTGCGGCGACTCTCCGTTCCCGCGTGTACCCTCCTCGTCGCAACTCCCCTCCATGGTTGCAAGCCGGCATCCAGTCATGCTTTTGGCACACGGCGTGCACTCTACTGCATCCGAAGATGGTCCTCGCGGTGCCTTGAGGGGGCAGTCGTTGGAGAGAATGAATGCGAACTCGGACCACACTGCAGCTCCGCAGGTGGAGTGCATCAGCACGCCCGCACGGCTGCGGGCTCGGGCTACTGCCTGGCAGGAGCTTCTCAATCGCGATCCCCATGCCACCGCCTACCAAAGCATTCCGTGGCTTCTCACCTGGATGGCCCGCCATCCCTCAGCGACGCCGGCGGTCCTCATTGCCCGGCGCGGCGAGGCCGTGACAGCGGCGCTCCCGCTTTGTGCCTACCCCCTCCGCTTTCCCGGCAGGAAGATCCATGTGATCCGGTTCCTGGCCGACAACGACTGCGACTATTGCACCGCGCTCTCCAACCCCGAGTTCCCGGAAGATCTCTCATCTCTATGGAACGCAGTGCTGGAGTGCCGCGCCTGGAGTCTGATTGACCTGCGCTACGTCACCGGCGAGTCTCCTCTCGTCACCCTGGCCGCCGCTCCGCGTTCCGGCTTCCTTGTCGACCGGCAGCAGCAGGACACCGCGCCCTTCCTTGACATCCGCGTGGATTGGCGCCACTCCGTCTCCAGCAACCACCGCTCCCAGGTCCTCCGGCGCTTGCGCCAGCTTCGCGCCGAGGGAACCGTGACGTTTGACGTCGCCCGCACCCCCGGCGAGGTGAGCGAGATGCTCCAGCAGCTCTCCGCGATGCACATCGCGCGCTGGCGCCGGCGCCGGGAGACGAGCATCTTTGCCGTCCCAGAAGACCGGGACTGGCTCCACGCCGCCACCCATGCCCTCCACCAGCAAGGGCTCCTCTACCTCTGCCGGCTCTCTCTCAACGGCACCCCGATCAGCATCGGTCTTTACTGCCTTGCGCGGCGGCGCCTCACCAACTACATGGTGAGTTTTGACGAGGAGTACCGGCGGTTTGGCCCAGTGCATCTGATGGTGATGATGGCGATCGACGACGCGCGTGCGCGCAACCTGGCAGATATCCACGACTTCGGGCGCGGTAGCGAGGAGTATAAGCTCCGGTGGACGCGCGCCGCCCAGCCGGTCTCGCGTATCCTCGTTGCACGCAGTTCCCCCACCGGCAGAGCCGCCTTCTGGTGGGCAACCCGCGCGCAACCGTTCATCTGGGAGCACTATGCCGCCGCGACCTTTCTCCGCGAGATCCGCCGCCGTCTTCGCATGCGCCGCTCCGCAAGCGAGGAGGCCGGGCAGTAGCGCAGGGGTGCGCGGCTATCCATCGACGATCCACCCGCCGGCCATCCCGAGAGTGGACGAGCGCCGCGCTGCCGTTGCTGCCAGCCGGCCGGTGAGGGTCCACCGCGCTCGCCAGTAGGGGCTTTGCCTGTCATCGCGGGGAACCAACCGGCTTCGGAGATACCGCCTATGCTCCCCGCGCGCAGGCAGTGCCAGAGAACTGCCGCCCGGCTGTGGGCAGCGCGAGATACCGCGCGGCCCGGTGCCAGAACTGACCCTACTGCCTTCCTATGCGTTGCCGCCCGGCCGCGAAGTGAGAACACTCAATGCGCATTGGCACATGGAGCCTCTCTCGCTCGCTCTACGCCATGCGCGTTGCAGGGTGAAGTGGGGGCGGA
>JAAZEM010000169.1 GCA_012512265.1 Armatimonadota bacterium
CATCTCACGCCTGCCTGGGAAGAAGGACGAGCCTCACCGGGCTACTGCCGGAACTCGTCCGGGGCTTTGCTCAACGCTCGTGCATTATAGCAGCTCGCTCGCTGCCTGTCAAGAGGACTTTCCCGGCCCCAACTCTCGCCGAACCGGCCCCATCCTCGCAACGCCCTCATCTTATCAGAAAAGAACGTCGCTTGTCAAGAGGAATTTCCCGGTCTCTGTCGAAACCCCAAGCACTCCCTCGTGACGGCTATTATCTTACCAGAACCCATCTCCCCTGTCAACCCCGATTTTCGCCTTTATCGATAGCCGGTCCCTCAATCGAAGTTCCTCATAGATTCTTCACACCGCGCCGGCCGGGCAGGTATCCAGATGGAGCCCCGTACAGTCTCACCGCACGGACCAATGCACCGGCGGTTTGATCTTGGGCCGCGCCGGGTATCCTCCCTACGTCCGGTCACAATGGCGTGGCTGGAACCAGGGATATCGATGGTGAGGGGGAGTCATGGCGACGAAGGACGGGGTCCAGGCGCAGAAAATGCTCGACAGGGGCGCATCACGGATGCCCGACCTCGCAGCACGCCAGCCGGCCGAGGGCGATCTGAGGCAGATCGATGCCACTCCGCATCTCTGCTGCCCAGAGGGTCCCATCAGCAGCAGCTTGCCCGTGGAGTCCGGCGCTCTCGCCGAGGAAGAGACGCACGAATAGGCACTCCTGGCCGGCAGCGACTGTGCGCTATGCCCCGCTGCCGATCACAGCGGGGGATCCGCGTCCCGTACGAGCGTGGATCTGCGCGGCTGATCCCACCGGGCGTCGTATGCCAGTGGTCCACCTCTGACGATGCGCTGGCGATTATCACCTTTCAGGAGCAAGGCGGCGGGCCGGGCCAGTCCCACCCCGCTGCCGGCTCCAACCCACCTGACGCAGACCCGCGATGTTGCCGCCGCGCGCTGGCTGGAATTCACTATGGAAGGCAGCCTTCCATACCCCCTTTCATAGCAACAACGCGCCATTGGCGTGGCCAAATTCGCGGCCGGCCTTTTTCCTGGTGATGCGGCCAGGGCGACTGATCTTGTGCAGGGGAAGGCCTGATGGATCCCACGGCATCGACGGAGGGTACAACCGAGGCGGTCGAAACGCGCAGGGCCCCTCGTGCACCTTGCTGCAATGGCACCCCCGCGGCACCTCAATGGCGCGACACACTCCGCTGGCTCATCGCTTTGGGATCCACGCTCGCCGCGCTCGCGATCACGCTGGCGGCTCGCGATCTCGTCGCGCCGACAGTCTTCGTCCTCTTCTTCGCAGCCGTAGCAATCAGCGCCTGGTTTGGCGGCCTTCTGCCTGGCTTGCTCTCGACTGCGCTCTCTGCCTGGCTCATCCACCAATATGTGGAGCCACGCGATCCCACGACCCCATGGCGCGTGGATGAACTCGTGCGCCTCGCGTTCTTCATGGGAGTCGCTATTCTGATCAGCTCCTTGAGTGATAGCCTGCGGCGGACGCAGACGGCGCTCCGCGCTATCATCCAAGCCTCTCCCTTGCCGATCGTCACCCTCGATTGGAGCGGGCATATTCGCGGCTGGAACCCGGCTGCCCGGCGAGCCTTCGGCTGGCAGTCTCCGCAGATGCTCGGACGGCTACTTCCCCTGGCAGACGATGAAGATCCCACACTGCTCGCGGAGCGCGTTTGCACTCGCGGAGTCATCCACGGGCTGGAGACACGCATCGCTAGCGGTGACTATCACGTGATCGACTTGAGCCTCTCGGCAGCACCCCTGCCCGATGCTTCCGGGCGGACCACCGGCATCCTCATCATAGCCGAGGATATCACCGAGCGCAAACGCGTGCTGAATGCGCTCCGCGCCGCTCAAGAGGAGACCCGCCAGGCACTCGGACGCGAGCGGCGCATCGCGGAGCGGTTCCAGGCCGCCCTGCTCCCGGATCAATGTGCCGCGGTACCCGGCTACGCGATTGCCCACACTTACCGACCGGCGCTTATCGAAGCGGATGTCGGCGGCGACTTCTACAACATCTTCCCAATGGACGATCGCTACCTCTGTCTGGTGATCGGGGATGTCGGCGGGAAGGGCCTGGACGCGGCGGTTATCGGGGCGCGCATGCAGCATGGCATCTCTGCTCTGGCGCTCCATGAGAGGGGCCATCCGGAAATCATCCTCGATGGCATCCAACAGACCTTCGCCGCCGCTGGCGACCCGGACCGCCTGGCCACCCTCTTCTTGGCCTTCCTGGACCGAGAAACAGGCCGATTGACCTATGCCTCCGCTGGACATGAGCCCGCCTTGGTGTGGCGCGCCCGCGAGCAGCGCGTGGAGCAGCTCACAACCCACGGCTCCGCGTTGATCCCTGCCGCCAACGGCCCCTATGATAGCCGTGAGACGGTTCTAACCCCTGGCGATATCCTGGTGCTCTACACCGACGGTCTGGTAGACCCGCACCGCCCGGGAGATCCCGATCTGTTTGGGGTAGAGCGCGTTGCAGCGACTCTCGCGGCGCACTCCGCGGAAGGCCCGTCGACCATCCTGAACACCCTGTATGACGCTGCGGCTGCCCACAGCGCCGGCAATCTGCGAGACGACATCGCGCTCATGGCAATCCGTCGGTTGGATGACCCCCAGCAGCCCGGCGAGTACGTCTTCGTCACACCGCCAGCTTGAGCACGCGCAGGCGCGCGCTTCTCCCGTTGCGGCTGGCGCGAGCGACGCCCTGCGTACGCTCTCCCACCCATACTATTGCGTCAGCTGGAAGGGGAGGTGCGCCGCCGGACCCCAGTTGCCGGCGCCATCGCAAGCACGCACATGGAAGACCCAGGCGCCCGGCTTCAGATTCTCCACATGGCAGCGCGGCTCGCGCGTCACGATCCTCTCGTTCGGCAGCGTCTCCTGCTTCTGATCGACGACATAGGAGTAGCCGCGAATTCCGTTGGGATCCGCCGGTGGCTGCCACTCGAACGCGGCCGAGGTCGCCCGCGGCGAGTAGATCGTGATGTTGTCGAGCCAGAGGCTCACGCCGCCCGGGTTATCGTAAGTGGAGCGAACCCCGGTTGCCCAGGTGCCCAGGTAGTCGGCGAAGAAGCGCGGCATGTTCGGATAGCGCCGGCGCAGGAGGGCGCCAAAATCAAACTCCGCAGCGTGCCACTGACCGTCCTGCTTCACACCCTTGATCCGGCCAATGTTGTTCTGCACAAAGGGAGGATAGGCGCCGTTCTCGCCCGCGAAGCCGATCGTCTGCAGGTCGCCGTTCACCACGGAGACGATGTTCAGGTTGCAGCCGGCTGTCTCAAAGCGGTAGTCGAAGCGGACTCGCGGGTAGTCATGAACCGCGTAGGGCGTCTTCCGCAAGAACACCGAGAAGAAATCATCGGCTTCCAGGTTCACCACGCGCACCGAGCCTCTCCCCACGGCCGCGTCTCCGGATTCATGAAACACCCATGCCGACCGGCGCAGCTCCACTTCCGGCGGCACTCCGTGCTCGAAGTCAATCCGCGACAGCCGGTTCTGGGGAATATACGAGACGTAGGGCGCGGCGGGCGGCATTGTGTCGAGCCCCGGATCGACGGTCCAGCGCCACTCGCGATAGAGGACCGTTTTGCCGGCCAGGTCGCGCGCCTTCAAGCCACACAGGAGCGGCGCCGGCTTCTCCGTTGCCAGCGTCGGGTCTTCCCAGCGGATGACTCCCTTTGCCCGATCCCATCGCAGGCCGCCGCCGGAAAGGTCGTAGGCCTTGAGCAGACCGCCGCGTCGCACCCACCAGCGCACGCTCTCAACGTCGAGAGCGCCCGCGTTCTTCAACGTCACATCCATGGCCGGTGCCGGAATCGACGCGCCGGAGGCCACGAGGGGCGTCGCCTCCGGTGCCGGACCATCTCCCGCCTCCAGTGGTACGAACCGGAAATGGGTCGTCGGGCCCCAGTTGCCGGCGCCATCGCAGGCGCGCACATGGAAGATGCTGGCGCCGGGTGGAATGCGGGCCGGCCCCATCTCGATCGTCGTATCCGGCACGGTCTCCGCGGCGTTGTCGAAGACCCAGCTGTATCCCGCGATTCCGGAGAGGTCATCGGCGTGCAAGGTGAGCGCCTCATTCGATCCCACGGGGAGCGCGGGCACGAAGCGGAAGTCATCCACGTGCCAGGAGATCCCCTGGATATTGTTCATCCAGCCGGTATCGGCGAAGAACAGCTTTGAGATGACGGTCGTGGGCGCCCCCGAGGCGCGCACCGCTGCCGCCAGATCCACCTCCGCCCGCCGCCACGTGCCGTCCGCCTTCACCCCAGCAATCGCGCCGATCACCGGGAAGGTACTGTCGCGGTCGGTAAACCCGATCTCGTACCACTTGCCGTCGATCTCCAGGACCAGGCTGAGGTGCACCTCAGGACGAACGCGGTACCAGAAGGTGAGCCGCGGCCAGCGGCGCACATCGAACGGCTTCTCGCGCACGGCCGTGCCGAAAGAGCCGGCCACACGGCGATGAGTGAGTCGGAGGCTGAAGCGACCAGAGGCCTTTGTAGTCTCATCGCGCCAGGGCGTCCCTCCCTGCTCGCCGCCCAGGCGCCGCCAGGAGCCCACGTCCTGTTCGAAGGTATCGACGCGGTCCGGCCCCGAGGGGGTGGCTACCACCGGCGCAGTGGGCGGCACCTTATCCGCGCCCACGCGCATACGCCAGGCCAGCGAGAGCGCGTCCTGCCCCGGCGCCATGACTTGCAGGCCCACCCGCTCACCATCGCGGAATCGGAACCCGGCCGCGGTGAGGTTGACGACGAACTCACCACGGATGCCGTCCCAGCGCAGGCCCGGCGTGCCCAACCGCAGGCGCTTCCCATTCACCACGACGGCACACGTCTCTGGGTCGAGCCGGGTATCGGCAACGGCAATGCGCAGGTCACCCGCCGGCACCTCTTCGCTCTTGGGGGTTGCCAGACGGAAGGCCGGCATGGATCGAGGAGACGCGCCCGGCGAGACACGCCGCCACCGGAAAACGCACCCCTTTGGGTTGGCCGTGAGCCCGGCGATCAGCTCCGGCCGGGTGCTCAGGTTGGCAAGGAAGAGCTGCTCCACGACGGGCACCCTACCCGAGGGAAAGAAGGTGCGCAACGCCTGGCGCAGCGGAAACTCGGCGCGCGTCCATCCGCCGGCGAGATTCGTCAGGCGCACGCTCCCCATCGGCACGGAGTCGCCATCCTCCGTGACATCACCCAGAAGCCGCGCGCGGAATCGCTGCCCGCCGGCCACCGCGTAGAGCGCCAGGGCCGCTCGCGGATCCGCCTGAAACTCGAACGCCACCACCGGCTTGCTTCCGGGGTCCACCCAACGCCCCAGGTCGGTGCGGAACCACCCGCCGTTGATCGGATTGACGCTGACTTGCTCGTCGCCCGCCGCGGTCGGAGAAGCCGGCGCCTGGAGGAAGCTGGCCACGGGCGCCCCGCGGCGCGCCGCGCAGACGCGCACGCGAGCCACCGCCATGCCATTATCACCCCACGTCCAAAGCCCCAGGCGGTCTCCAGGAAGCGGATCGGGGTCGGTGTAGTCGAAGAGAAGCCGACGCTCCAGGCGTCCCCGGCCGTAAGAGGGCACCTCCACCCACACTCGGATCCGCCCGCCTTCGCGCAGGATCACGAAGTGGTGCCATGTCTGCGTGATCCGGTAGTAAACAAACATCTGGTCGTTGCGCCATCGCGGGAGGACGATCTCCCGGTTCTCGGCCACTACCTTGCCCCGACGGTAGAGCAACGCGGGCTCGTCATGCGAGCGATAGAGCAGTGAGTAGCCAGAGCCGATCTGCTCCTTCTCCGCGCAGAAGCTCAGGTTCAGGTTGATCGGCGCGGTGAAGTGCATTCGGTCGCTCGTGCCCTCCCGAGGAGCAACGAACACTTCGATCCATTGATCCCCACCAAACCGGCGCTTGTTCCATAGGGTGGCCATCGGATCGCCGCGACCGCCGAAGAAGTTCCAATGGGGAACGCACGCCCACCGCGTGGTGGCGATCCACTCGCCCGCCTCGATGCCCCAGTCTACCGGCGCGGTATCGAAGCGGTACTCTGCCAGCCGCGGCGAGGCC
Organism: Armatimonadota bacterium; assembly: GCA_012512265.1. Taxonomy (GTDB): domain Bacteria; phylum Armatimonadota; class JAAZEB01; order JAAZEB01; family JAAZEB01; genus DUUU01. The sequence continues at coordinate 6,071 of JAAZEM010000169.1, forward strand.
ACGCGCGCCGCGCGCGCCACGGTTTCCGTTGAGACCCACCGGGCGAAGCGCACGCCCACGCGCCCGCGCGCAAGCGGCTTCGAGTCGGCGTACTCCAGCAGGCACACCGGCTCTCCCTCGCCGCCTTCGGGCGTGCCAAGCACCCGCACGCGCCCGGCGTTCACCTCGATGCGCACGGGCTTCCCTGCCACCGCCGCCTTCTTCACCGGCGTCGCGCCCCGATAGAGCGTCAGCTTTCCGGAATCCGACAAGAGGCGATAGCCCGTGGCGGGGCTCTCGCCCATCAGCACCACTTCCGCGAGCGCCGGCGCTCCCTTCCCCTCCGGCAGGTTGAGATCCACCGACGCGGCGCCGAAAAGAATGGCCCGGTGCCAGTACCACCGCCTGCCATCCTGGGAGAGGGGCTCCCAGTCGGAATTGACGCTTCCCCAGGCCGACATCAGCGGGTCTTGGGCAAACTCTCTGTCGAGCGCGGTAGCAGCGCTCTCCTCAAGCACGGCAGGGACCATCTCCTGTGCATCGGAAGCGCTCACCATCCAGTCGTCAAACTCCGCGCCCGCGGATCCCTCCACATAGAGGCCGCATTGCCCGCCGAGGAGGCGCGAGTCTCGGGCCGTCAGGACAACGTTCTCATCAATGCGCGCTGTGATCTGGGCCCCCTGGGTCTCCACCGAGAGTCGATACCACTGGCCAACGCGAGCGTAAGCGGGCCGCTCGGCGAGCACGCTCACCCGGCCCCCCTCCCGTCGCCACAGCCGCAGGCGGTTGGCCTTTCCCTTTGCCGCGCCCGGCCCGCCCCACGAGAGGCCATAGACGCTCCCGCCCTCGCGATGCCCAAAGAGGAGGCCCATGCCAGACGTTGCGCCCAGAAGCCGGGAAGAGACGGCCACTCGATAGTCATTCCAGAACCAGTAAGACTCGCTGCTGAGCGCCATCCCCTCGCCGCTCGCGAAGCCGATGAACTTGAAGGGATCTGAGGCGGCCCGAGGGTTCGACACGCCCGCCACATGCCATGTGCCGGCGACGCTCTCCCAGCGCGAGGGCGCGTCGGGAGTCGTCATGAAGTCATCTGCGAGAAAGATCTCCCCCGTGGGCTGGTAGCGCGCCTCCCCCAGGAGAACGATTCGGCGTTCCGGGTCGGCCAGCGTCACTCGCGCAATCGGGATGCGTGCATCATCGCGCTCGAGGCGTATCTCACCGTTGAGGGCCACCCGCAGGAGTGACTCGCGGCGAACCACGAGGAGTTCATTCGCGCCGGCATAGCGGACAGCACACCGGGCCAGGCGCCGGCGTGCCCTACCCACCTCCTCCAACCGGATCTCCGATCCTGAGAGAGCGAGCCGATACGCTCCCTGCCCGCCCGGGCCGCGCAGCATCAGCGCTGCCTCGCCGCCGGGCTTTGCCACGCGAAAGGAGATCCGAAGCGCGAAGGAGGGATCGCACTCTTCCACCAACGCCACCTCGCGTTGCGGCGCCCCTGCGACCGACCGGGCAAAAGGCAGCGAGGCGAGCAACGCGCACCAGAACAGGATCAACAGCGGCGATCTCCGTAGCAGTTGAAGGCTCGTTCGAAACCGCATTCCCCTGACCAGTCTCCCCATGGCGAAATGGCGCCCCCGTGCGGGACGCGCTCCTCTCTTAGGCGCCGCCAGACCACGTTTTGTTTCGAAGAGGACCGGGCGGGATGCTCACCCAGGCGCGGAGCTCGAAGCTCCGCGCTGCTTCTCGGCAAAGCCCCTTCGGAGCCCCCCATCCCAGACCCTGCCGTTATGAGGCCCCCGAGGGTGTCGTCCAATCCAGCCCGGCAGGGCTTCGCTCACAAGCAGCGCGGTGATCTATCGCCGCGCGTCGCCACCGATATCCCGCCCGCGTCCTGCCTTCGATACCGCGGATGAAGGGGGCGAACACGGATGGCGAGGCGCGGGCGCCTGGGGATGTGCGATCCATCCGGGATCGGGGCATGGCCCACCGCGTTGGGCTCGCGGTAGACCGCGAAGGGGCCGGGCAGGGCTGCCCGCGGGGCTATGGGAGAGGATGCCGGAGAGATCCGGGCATTGGAGCCGGAAGTCTCTGTGCCCAGACCGGATTCCTAGTCATGGCAAGAGTGGGTGCTGCCCCGGGAGTGTCATGAACGCCCCCGGGGCAGATCGATCTCTAGCGAGCGGCAGATGACTCGTCACCCGCCTCTGATTCCGCCGGCTTCGGCTGCCGGGTGATCTTCACGCGAGTGACGCGCCGGCTATCGGCCTCGATCACCTCGATCACGAGGTCATCATACTCAACCACTTCGCCGACAGTGGGGATCTTGCCCAAGATGCCGAAGACAAAGCCACCCAGGGTTTCGCTCTCCTCCTCGGGAAGGTGGATCCCCAGCTCCTTGTTCACATCATCCACCGCCATGCGCGCATCCACGAGGGCGACATTCTCGTCGACCAGGGAGATCGTGGGCTCGTTCTCCACGTCATACTCGTCGGTAATCGGCCCGACAATCTCCTCGAGGAGATCCTCCAGCGTCACCAGGCCGGCCGTGCCGCCATACTCATCCACGACGACGGCTAGCTGGTGCTTCGTGCGCTGGAACTCCGCCAGGAGATCATCCACCTTCATGTTCTCGGGCACGTAGTAGACCGAGCGCATCACGTTGGCGGAACGAATGTCCGTATTCGGATCGGCCTGGCGCACAACGCGCAAGAGGTCCTTGGCATGGACGATACCGACGATGTTATCGACCGTCTCTTCGTAGATTGGAATGCGCGTATGCCCCGACTCCAGGACTACGGTGAGGAGGTCATCGATGCTTCGGGTCACCTCGACGACCACCATGTCGATTCGGGGCACCATCACCTCGCGGACGACAATGTCGGTGAACTCGAGCACGGAGTGGATCATCTCCGTCTCTTGCTCTTCGAGGACGCCCTCCTTCTCGCTCTCCTCGACGATCGTCTTGATCTCTTCTTCCGTCATATGAGCCGCGACTTCCTCGCGGCCCGAGAAGAGGCCGGCGACAGCGCTGCTCAGCTGAGTGAGCACCCAGACTACGGGCGAGGCAATGACGGCCATCGCCTCGATGGGGCCGGCGACGCGAAGCGCGATCGGCTCGGGGTTGCGGTGAGCGAGCTGTTTGGGGATCAACTCGCCGAGGAGGAGCTCCACGAAGCCAACGATCAGGATGGTGATGACGAAGCTGGCTTCGAAGGTGTAGGCGACCAGCCAATCGGCACCCTGCTCGCGCGCCAAGCCGCCCAGCCAGCTTGCCAGGCGCTCCATCGGCGCGCGCGCGGCAATCGCGGCAGCAAACATGCTGGCGAGCGTGATGCCGATCTGCACCGTCGCCACAAAGCGTGCCGGCTCCTCCAGGAGGCGCTGTGCCGGCTGAGCCGCGCGCACGCCCTCCTCGATTAGCTGGCGCAACCGCGTCTTGCGCATGCTGCCGAGAGCCGTCTCGGCTGCCGCCAGGAAGGCGACGAAGAGGATCATCGCCGTGATGGCGATGACAATATCCCAGGGGAAGGGCCGCGGGGGCCGTGCCGGCACGGGGCCGGCGGTCCCTGGCGCCGCGATGCCATAGCCTGCGGCCAGCATCGCCCCCACCGCCAGCATTGGGCCAAGGAAGAGCCAGAGCCCTCCCACTGCTGCCTTCTCATCCGATTTCCCATGGCGCGAGGAAATACGGCCATCTTGAGACTGTACCCCGTCGGGAGTCGCCCGCGCAGGCGACATCGCTATGCGTTTCCCGGGGGGTTCGGTCGAACCCAAACGCTCTCCTTTCCTATGGCAGCAGCCGCATCAATATCACCGGAAGTGAGATTCCAAGAAGCGCTCCGGTGAAGACCGCCCGGAAGCCCTGCAAGCCTCTCTCAAGGCGGCTCTGTACCACCAGCGCTGCCAGCAGCAGCGCAAAAACTCCCACGGCAACCTCTTGCTGCGCCACCAGAACGATGAGCGTCGCCAACGAGAACGCGAGAGCAGCGTGGCCATTGATGGGACTGCGTGAATCGGTGGGGCTGTAGCCCATGACCCGGAGAACCACCAGGACGGCCAACAGCATGACCACCTCGATGACGGCGATATACGCAATCGGCATCGGCGAGGACTCGTAGGCCCCGGCGAGCACCTGCCGGATCCGAGCATCATCGAGGAAGAGCACAAACCCCACGACCACGGCGTTAATCGAGGCGATGAGCACCGCGCCGGCGCTCACATCCTTGGCCTGCTTTGCCAACGGATGGTACGCCTCGGTAATCATATCGGTCACCGCCTCCACAGCGGTGTTGAACATCTCGGCGATCAGCACAAAGCAGATGCTGAAAAAGAGCACCAGCAGCTCCGTGCGGTTCAACCGGTAGATCTTCGCCAACACAAGCACCAGCACCATCATGAAGAAGTGGAAACGCATGTGCCGCTGCGTGCGGAACACATGTAGCACTCCCTCGACGGCGAACCGGAAACTATCGAGCAACGTGCGGCTCTTCATGGCGCGCGATCCAGGTATGCGGCCCCGGCCACGACCTCGCTCTCCATCTGGCGCATCCGCTCCCGCTCCTCCTCGCTCCCGTGGTCATAGCCCAGCAGGTGCAAGAGTCCGTGCGTCAGGAGCAGAGCCGACTCCCGTTTGATGGAGTGCCCTTGTTGGCGTGCCTGCTCGCGAGCGGTCTCCACTGAGATGACCACATCGCCCAGCAGCACCTCTGTCTCTTCCGGCGCCTGTGCCAGCTCCTCGGGCGTACTCAGTGGAAAGGAGAGCACGTCGGTAGGAGTGTCTATTCCCCGGTATTCACGATTTAGCTGCCGTATACCTTCATTATCGGTAAAGAGAACGGAAATCTCTATCTCCCCCGGCAGGTTCTCACGTTCCAGCAGCTTCCCGGCGATCCGCTCGATCTCCAACCTCGTCAAAGGGGATCGCGGGATGTTCTGCCGGCGAACCATGACCGTTATCGATGGCATCTAGCTTCTGCCCTTCCGGCGTCAGCGGCTCTGGATACTTGATCCGCGAATGGAACATACCCTGGAGGATGCGCGTAAACGTCACGCCGATCTTCGTCAAGTCGCGAAACGTCAGGTCGCACTCATCCAGCTGGCCGTCCCCGGTCTTTTCCTTGATGATCCGCGTCACAATCGCCTGGATGCGCGCCGGGTCTGGCCGCTCCATCAGCGATGAGCGCACGGCCCCCTCCACCGAGTCCGCCAGCATGATGATTCCGGCCTCTTTGGTGCGCGGACGGGGGCCCTCATACCGAAACTGCTCCTCGGGCACCCGATGGTCGCCTTCGCTCGCCAGCATCGCCTGATGGTAGAAGTATTTCACCAGTCCGGTGCCGTGGTGCGAGCGGATGATCTCCTGGATCACCCCTGGCAGCCGGTACTCGCGCGCCAGCTCCACGCCATCCTTGATGTGGCTCGTCACCACCAGGGTGCTCAGCGTCGGGTTCAGCCGGTTGTGGATATTCTCCAGCGTCTGGTTTTCGACAAAGCAGTAGGGGCGCATCACCTTCCCGATGTCGTGGTAATAAGCGCCCACCCGCGCCAACAGCGCGTCGGCGCCGATGGCCTCTGCCGCCGCCTCTGCCAACTGCCCAACGTTCAAGCTATGGATATAGGTTCCCGGCGCTTCCTGCAATAGCCTACGCAGCAACGGCCGGTTCATATCGGATAGCTCCAACAGCCCAATGTGCGTCGTGATCCCAAACGGGCGCTCCAAGAGCGCAACCCCCAACCACGTCACCAGGCAAGAGAGCACGCTCGAGCCGATCCCCCACGCGACCCCGGTGACCAGATTCTGCAGCGTGTCTCCGCCAATGCTGCCCAGCACCCAGATGGCGAGCGAGTTTGCCAGACACAACGCCAGCAAAGTGCGTACCAGATCTCCCCGGTCCCGGATTCGCGAGAAGCCGTGGATGCCGACCAGGCTGCTGAACAGCGCCACGCCCGCGAAGCGCAGGTCGAAACTGGCCATGATGCCGACGTGCAGGCTAAAAAGCGCAGCGACCACCACAGCGAGCGCCGGATGCAAAAGGACGCTGATCAGCATCGACGCGGTGCTAATGCACAGGACGCCGAAGTAGCCGTACTGAGTGGTATCCAGCTTGATCCCGAGCGCGCTGCCGCCCACCTTGAAGGCGGTGAGGCTGCCGACGACCACCAGCGCCAATAGCCACAGAAGCCGGCGGTCGTTGTAGATCGGCCGGTGATAGCGATACAGATACGCCCCGATCAGCCCGACGATGCCGGTCATAAGCAGCGCCAGGTAGATCCCCCCGCGCCAATCGAGGCGGGGTTGGCGCAAGCCGAGCGCCGTGAACTTATCGAGGTGCGCCTGGGTGACCGTCTCGCCCTTATGGATCACCGGCTCGCCCGGGAGGATTTCCGCGATCACCGGCTTCACCATGGCAGAAACCTGCCTGCGCGCGCGCTCGGTCTTCTCGGCGCTGAATGCAAGCGTAGGGCGAAGAGCGTGCTGTGCAATGGCGCGCACCAGGTCGCGCTGAGGAGCCGGAAGAGCGAGCTCGGCTGCCGCTTCGGCAATGGAATCTGCCGCCCGGCGTAGGTCCTCCGTGCCTTCGCGGATCCCCTCCGGGTGCTGCATCGTGGAGAGTACCAGATGGCGCGCCCGCCCGCGCAGGAGGTCCAGGGTCTGCTTATCGACGGTGAGAGCTGCCTCGGCGCTCTCTTCAGTCAGCGGCACGCCCAGTTCATCCACCAGCTGCGCGCGGACTCGGTGCATGCGCTCGGCCAGTGGCTGCCCGGCCACTTGCCCGCGCACGGTTTCCAGGCGGGAGAAAGCGTGGTTGACCGCCGCCTCGGCGGTGGCCGTCGCGTAGGCATCTACCTCGTATTGGGGAGCAACCGTGGCGATATACTGGCGACGGAGGCGTTCGGTGGCGGCGGTATCGACGTACCGCGCCGCGCGGGGCGCGCGCACCTCCTTCGTGCTGATCTCGCCGATCTCGAGCGAGACCTTATCCGGCACCAGATGGAGGGCCGTGATCGCGGTCAGCACAATTGCGGTAAAGAGGCCAAGCGTGAGCCGGTGCGTCTCCACCATGCGCAGCCAAGCACGCAAGCTGCGCGCCAGGCTCTTTTCGCGCCTGCCGTGGCCCCTGCTCCCACTGCTCTTGGCGGATCTCAACGTGCAATGGCCTCCTACCCGTGACCCCTGGAATGGCCTACATCGAGCGGTCAATGAGTCACGAACACTGACTCAGGACACGCCGTTTTCGGCGGGCCGTTCCGCTCGGAATGGGGATGGCCTGGCAGTTCTCCAGGAAAGGATCAGGGCCATCACGGGTGGGTGATGCCGTCAGGTCGTCTAGCCACCCGCCAAAGTCTTCGCCTTGGAGCCCAAGGCAGGAGGGGTCCCCTCTCTGCCTTGAGCTTCGGCATCCGGACCCTGGGGCATCCCATAGACGCGCCCGCCCCGGAAAGACCGGGGCGGCGACTCTCTGGTTGTGACCAGGTAACGACTCTTACAGCTTGATTATTGTCGCCGCCAGCTTCAGCGGGAAGCTTCTTCGGCAGCCTTGATCTTGCGCCGGCGGGCAGCCTCGGCCCGGCGGCGGCGCTCGCTTGGCTTCTCGTAGTGCTCATGCCGCCGCGCTTCCTTCAGCACTCCAGCTTCCTGGATCTGCTTCTTGAACCGCCGCAGGGCGCTGTCGAGCGACTCGTTCGGCTTCACGGTCACTTGCGCCATCTCGCATCCCCCCCTCTGCTGGCCGAGACGAGGTCGAAGTGCATCCAATCTCGCTCTTAACCAATATGGCAAAAATCGCTAGGCTTGATTATACCTGAACGAGTGGGCCTTGTCAAGGCGGATCTTGCCCCTGAAAGCGCGCTCTCGCCTTGACGATACCCCCTGCATCGTGTAAGATTCTCCCAGCGATTCTACATGTATTGCGAGGCCAATGACTCATGCGTTCCATGACAACAGACGAGATCCGCGAGCTTTACCTCCGCTTCTTTGAGACGAAGGGGCACCTGCGCTTGCCGAGCGCGTCGCTCATTCCCGATGATCCTACCCTCCTGTTGACCGGCGCGGGGATGAACCCGTTCAAAGCCTACTTCACCGGCACCGAGACGCCCCCATCCCGGCGCGTCGTCACCTGCCAGAAGTGCGTGCGCGTCGGCGACGTGGATAATGTCGGGCGTACACCCCGGCATCACACTTTCTTCGAGATGCTGGGCAACTTTAGCTTTGGCGACTACTTCAAGCGCGAGGCGATCCAGTGGGCGTGGGAGTTCAGCACCGAGTGGCTGAAGCTCGACCCGGAGCGCATCTGGGTGACCATCTACCTGGATGATGAGGAAGCCTATGAAGCGTGGACGAAGGACGTGGGCCTGCCACCCCACCGTGTGGGCCGCCTCGGCGAGCACGACAACTTCTGGCCGGCCGATGCCCCCACCCTCGGCCCGAACGGCCCCTGCGGCCCCTGTTCCGAGCTCTACTATGACCTGGGCGAGGAGCGCGGCTGCGGCAAGCCGGATTGCCGGCCCGGGTGTGATTGCGACCGCTGGCTCGAATACTGGAACCTCGTCTTTCAGGTTTACGACCGCAAGGATGGCGGCGTTCTGGATCCGCTGCCCCAGAAAAACATCGATACGGGCCTCGGCCTCGAGCGCGCGGCCGCCATTCTCCAGGGCACCACGACCAACTTTGAGACCGATACTTTCCGGCCCATCGTTGCCCGCGTCGAGGAGATGACAGGCATCCGCTATGGCGAGGAGGCGCGCACCGATGTCTTTATGCGCGTCATCGCCGACCACCTGCGCGCCGCCGTCTTCCTGGTGGGCGATGGGGTCAATCCGGGGAATACCGGGCGCGGCTACATCCTGCGCCGCCTCGCGCGCCGGGCGATCTTGCGCGGCGACCTCCTCGGCCTGAAGGAGCCGTTCCTGCATACGATGGTGCCTCTGGTGGTCTCGCTCTTCCAGGGCGCCTATCCCGACCTGCCAGGGAAGGAGACCTACATCGGACGCGTGCTGCGCACCGAGGAGGAGAACTTCCGGCGCACGCTCGCCCAGGGGATGCAGCGCCTGGAAGAGTACCTGGCCAGCGCCGAGGGCACGGTCATTCCGGGTGAGGTGGCGTTCCTGCTCTATGGCACCTTTGGCTTCCCGCTGGAGCTGACGCAGGAGATCGCCGCGGAGCGCGGCTTCACGGTCGACCAGGAGGGCTTCGCCCGCTCGATGGAAGAGGAGAAGCGCCGGGCGCGAGAGCGCGCCAAGATGCAGGGCGATATCTTTGTCACCGAGAAGGGCGCCCTGGGCGAGATGATTCGCACGCTCCCTGCCACCGAGTTTCTTGGCTACGCCGTCACCGAGGCAGGCGCCCAGGTGCTCGGGATCGTTTTCGGAGAAAAGGCGCTGGATGAAGCGAGCGAGGGCCAGGAGGTCCAGATCATCCTGGATCGCACCCCGTTCTACGCCGAGTCCGGCGGGCAGATTGGCGACACCGGTGAGCTGCGCACACCAGGCGGGCGCGTCGAGGTGCGCGACACGATCAAGAAGGGCGACCTGTTCGTGCACCAGGGCGTGGTCCTCGCCGGCGTGGTACGCAGGGGCGACTCGGTCACAGCTGTGGTCGAGGGGAGCCGGCGCCTGGCGATCCGGCGCAACCACAGCGCCACGCACCTGCTCCACGCGGCCCTGCGCCAGGTGCTCGGCCCGCACGTCGAGCAGAAAGGCTCGCTGGTCGCCCCGGACCGGCTGCGCTTCGACTTCTCGCACTACCAGGCGATGACGCCGGAGGAGCTGCGCGAGGTGGAGCGGATGGTGAACGAGCGCACTATGGCCGACCAGCCGGTGACCACGGTGGTGGTCGATCTCGCCGAGGCCCAACAGATGGGCGCGATGGCGCTCTTCGGCGAGAAGTATGGCGAGAAGGTGCGCGTGGTCCGCATGGGCGACTTCTCGATGGAGCTGTGCGGCGGCACGCACGTGGAACGCACCGGGCAGATCGGCCTCTTCCGCATCCTGAGCGAGAGCAGCGTCGGCTCTGGACTCCGCCGTATCGAGGCGGTGACCGGCCACGGCGTCATCGAGCATCTGGAAGCCCAGGAATCGCTGTTGCGCGATGCCGCCCAGGCGCTCAACACGCGTCCCGCTGAGGTGCCCGCACGGATTGCTGCCCAGGCGGATCAGATCCGCGAGCTGGAGCGCCGCCTGCAAGAACTGCAGCAGCAGCAGGCCGGCTCTCAGGCCGAGGCGCTCCTGTCCCAGGCCGTCGAAGTGAACGGCGTGAAGCTACTCGCCACCCCGGCGGGAGAAGCGGACCGCGACGCGCTCACTCGGATGGCGGATACCCTCGCCGACAAGCTGCGCTCCGGCGTGGTCGTGCTGGCCGGCCTCTCCAACAACACCGTGATCTTCGTTGCCAAGGTAACGCCCGATCTGGTAAAGCGGGGCGCGCACGCGGGCAACCTGGTCCGCGAGGTCGCGAAGGTGGCCGGCGGCGGCGGCGGCGGGCGGCCCGATTTCGCCCAGGCCGGGGGCAAGGATCCGTCGAAGCTGGAGAGCGCCCTGGGGAAGGCCGCCGAGGTCCTGGCAGCCCAGCTCAAATAGCGCGGAACGGGGAGAGCGTGCGCAAGGTACGCGGGGCTCCCCGCCCGTGGATGCCGGGCATCACGCCTCGCGCGTATCGCGCGGCGCTAGAGCACCGCGCTGCTTGCGAGCGAAACCCTATCGGGCTGGGCTGCACCGGGTGCCCTATAGCGGCGGCGGCTGGGAGGGGAGCCCCGAAGGGGCTTTGCTGAGAAGCAGCGCGGAGCTTCCAGCTCCGCGCGGGCGTCGTGCAACCCATGGCGCGGCCCTCTCCATCCGCGCCCGTGCTCTTCATCCGTGGTATCGCGGGGCCGGGGGCCCGTACACCCCGGCCCCGCGCCGGATCGGACCGCGTCCGCCAGCTGGAAGGAGGGTGACCATGAACGACGCGAGCAACCGCCACGCGCCGCCGCGCGGCTACTCCATTCCCCTCGTCGATCTGGCCGAGGAGAAGTCACGCCAGGTTGTGGTCGACCGAGAGCCAGGCCAGTACCTGGGGCACCCCAGCACGGTGCTCCTCCGGGATGGAAAGACGATTCTGGTCGCCTACCCGAAAGGGCATGGCCGCGGCGCCATCGTGCTTAAGCGGAGCACCGATGGAGGGCGCACCTGGAGCGAGCGCCTCCCTGTGCCCGAGAACTGGGCCACTTCGCTCGAGACGCCCACGCTGCACCGCGTCTGCGATGCGGAGGGCCACGAGCGCATCATCCTCTTCTCCGGCCTCTATCCCATCCGCATGGCGGTCTCCGAGGATGAGGGGCACACCTGGACCCCCTTGCGCCCCATCGGCAACTTCGGGGGGATCGTCGCCATGGGCGATGTGATCCGCCTGAAGAGCGGCGCGTGGATGGCGCTCTTCCATGACGACGGGCGATACCTCGACGGCGCGGGCCAGCCGGGGGCGTTTCACGTTTACAAGATACTATCTCGCGATGGCGGGCTGACCTGGAGCGCTCCGGAGGTCGTGACCACCCATCCGAGCGCACACCTGTGCGAGCCAGGCGCTGTGCGCTCGCCCGATGGAAGCCAGATCGCCCTCCTCTTGCGCGAGAATAGCCGCAAGCACAACGCGATGATCGTCTTCAGCGAGGACGAGGGTGAGAGCTGGTCGGAACCGGTGGAGCTGCCGGGCAGCCTTACGGGCGACCGGCACGTCGCCCGCTACGCGCCCGATGGCCGCCTGGTCGTCGTCTTTCGCGACATGGCGCACGAGACGCCCACGTGGGGCGACTTCGTGGCCTGGGTAGGCACCTACGACGACCTGGTGACCGGCCGGGAGGGCCAGTGCCGCATCCGCCTCCTGGATAACACCAAGAGAGCGGATTGCGGGTATGCGGGCCTGGAGGTACTCCCGGATAGCACCCTGGTCGCAACCACTTACTACCACTTTGAGGAGCGAGAGCCGCCAATTGTATGTAGCGTGCGCTTCACCCTCGCCGAGATCGATGCCCGGTTGGCGGCGCAAGCCTGAAGCGCCCTGCCTGGCCATCCCGGATCGCAGGAGCGCCTGAGGCCGGCGGGTGGGAGGAAGTCGCCCCCGGGTTCTATTCGCCGGTCCTTCCAGGCTGGCGGCTGGCCGCCAGCCTGGAAGGCGGATACTCTCGCCTGTCGGGGAGACGCGGCCAGCTATGACCAGGCAATCAACCCCAGCTCGAAGGGGTTGGCCAGATCCGGATGGCTTGGCACGACGCGCACGGCAAAGCCGTGGTAGCCGCTGGAGCGGCACGGAATGGCACCGGCAAACTCGAACACCCCTCCGGTTGCTTCTCCGGTGAACTCCATCCGGATCGCCTCGGGATCGGCGATCTCCATGTGCTCATTCACCCGGCCCTGATACAGCTCCACGCACACGTCTTCGGCCGTCAGCCGGCCCAGGTGGACCTTCACCTTCACCTTCAGATCGCGCCCGACGGGAAGCTCTTCGCCGTCTGGCGCCGTAATGTCGAGCACGCGCACATCGCTCCAGGCAGCACGCACGCGGTCTTTCCAGGCGGCAAGCGCCTTCGCGCGGGCGAAGCCGTTTTCCGCCAGTCTGGTCGCGCGCTGGGCGGCGGGGAAGTAGAGCTCCGTGGCGTACTCGCTCACCATGCGGTGAGTGTTGAAGAACGGCGCGATCTGGCTGATGCTGGCCTTCATCCGGCTGATCCACCTCCGTGGCAGGTTGTCGGGGCCGCGCTCATAGAAGAGCGGCACGATCTCCTTCTCCAGGAGGTTGTAGAGCGCGCCGGCTTCCACCTCGTCCTGATAGCGGGAGTCGTCATACTCCTCGCCGCGCCCGATCGCCCATCCCACCTCGGTGCTGAGATCGTACGCCTCACACCACCACCCATCCAGCGTCGAGCAGTTGAGGACCCCATTCGCGGCCGCCTTCATGCCGCTCGTTCCGCTCGCCTCGCGCGGGCGCAGCGGGGTGTTCAGCCAGACATCGCACCCCGAGATGAGGTAACGGGCCACGATAATGTCATAATCCTCCAGGAAGACCATGTAGGGCCGGAAGCGGGGCTCCTGGATATGGTGGACGAGCTCTCGGACCAGTTCCTTGCCCGGGTGGTCATCTGGGTGCGCTTTACCCGCGAAGAGGAACTGCACCGGGCGCTCGCGGCTGCTCACCATGCGCGCCAGGCGCTCGCAGTCGCGGAAGAGGAGCGACGCGCGCTTGTAGGTGGCGAAGCGGCGGGCAAAGCCGATGGTCAGTGCCTCCGGGTGGAGCACCTCCGCCGCCGCCGCGATCTCCTGTTGCGATGCTCCGCGCTGGATCAGCTGCTGGCGCAGCCGGCTCCGCGCGAATGCTACCAGGCGCTCGCGCCGCCGCTCGTGCGTGCGCCACAGCTCCTCGGCCGGGATATCCTGAACCTCCGCCCAGATGCGCGGGTCGGCCGGGTTCTCGCGCCAACCGGGGCCAAGGTAGCGATCATAGAGGCTCGCGAGGTCACGCGATACCCACGACTGGAGATGCACGCCGTTCGTCACCGAGGTGATCGGCACATCATCGGCGGGGACCCCAGGCCACATGCCGGCCCACATCTTCCGAGACACCTGGCCGTGCAGCTTGCTCACGCCATTCGCAGCCGAGGAGAGACGGAGCGCGAGCACGGCCATGCAGAACGCTTCGCCCTCATCCGCCGGGTTCACGCGGCCCAGCCCCAGGAACTCCCGGCGCGTGAGGCCCAACTGCTCGTAGTCATGCTCGAAGTAGGCATGAACCAGGTCGGGTGGGAAGCGGTCGATCCCCGCGGGCACCGGCGTGTGCGTGGTGAAGACGTGCCCGGCAGCGGCCACCTCGCGTGCTTCGTCGAAGGAAAGTCCATGCTCGTGGCGCAGGAGGCGGATCCGCTCCAGGCCCAGGAACGCGGCATGGCCCTCATTCATGTGGCAGACGACAGGCGTCAGGCCAAGAGCGCGCAGCGCCTGCATCCCCCCGATCCCAAGCAGAATCTCCTGCCGGATGCGCACATCCGTCCCGCCCCCGTAGAGGCGGTCGGTGACATCCTGATCCTCGCGCGAGTTCTCCGGGAGATTCGTATCCAGCAGGAAAAGGGGCACGCGCCCTACCTGCACGCGCCAGATCTGCGCCTTGACCAACCGGCCTGGGTAAACCACAGAGATTGTGATCGGGTTTCCATTTTTGCCCCGCGCGAGGGTAATCGGCATGTTGTAGAAGTCATTATGAGGATAGCGCTCGTTCTGCCAGCCATCGAGATTGAGGTATTGCCGGAAATAGCCCTCCTGGTAGAGCAAGCCAACGCCCACCAGCGGAAGGCCCAGATCACTCGCGGATTTGAGATGGTCTCCGGAGAGCATCCCCAGACCGCCCGAGTAGTTGGGCAGGCACTCGCTGATCCCAAACTCCATGGAGAAGTAGGCCACGCAGTGAGGAAACTGGCAGCCGGTCCCGCCCTGCGCCATGCGGCTGATCATCTCATGCCAGGTATCGCCAGCCTTCAGGTAGTGATCCAGGCGAGAGAGGACCCGGTTCATATGCGCCAAAAAGCCCTGATCGGCAGCGGCGGCCTCCAGGCGCTCCTGTGAGATGCTCCCGAGCATCTTCACCACATCGTGGCCCGTGCTCTCCCAGAGGTCCTCATCCAGCCGGCGGAAGAGATCCACGGCTTCATGATCCCACGACCACCACAGGTTATAGGCGAGATCCCTCAAGCGCGAAAGGCTCGCGGGCAGGGACGGCACCACGGTAAAGGTACGTATTGGGCGCATGTGCTCATCCTTCCTGGCTGAGTCGATCGGTGGAACGACCGGCGACAAGGACTGCGCGGGGTTCGCCGCCGGGGCGGATCCAGAACGATCTTACCCAGATCCGCGCGAAACTATAGCACGGTAGGAAGGGGGCACACCTCGCGCTTCCGACCGGGCCGGAAGCGAACGTACTCCTCATAGCCTGCCGACCGCGCCAGGGCCACTGCGGCATCGAAGCCGGCGGCCACCTGGCTGGCCTGGTGCGCATCGCTGCCAAAGGCGATCGGCACGCCATGGGCCCTCGCTGCGCGGAGGAACGCCAATCCAGGGTAGATTTCTGCGCATGGCTTGCGCAGCCCCGCGGTGTTCAGCTCAATCGCCACGCCGCTCGCGGCGGCGGCAGTCAGAAACGCGTCATACCACGAGCCCGGATCGCGCCGGGGCAGGAAGCCAAACTTCTTCACCAGATCCGCGTGGCCGATGAGATCGAACAGGCCGCTGCTGGCCGCCTCGGTCAGTAGCGCGAAGTAGGCTTCCCAGACGGCATCCGGGTCGCTGCGCTCCCACCGGGGGATCTCCTCGTCCGAATCGATGCCAAAATCGCCCACGTAGTGGACGCTGCCCAACCGGAGATCCCAGGGGTACACGCGCGAGAGCTCCTCGATAACAGGCTCCACGCCCGGCCAGTAGTCAAACTCAAGGGCGACGAGCACCTCCACCTGGGGATAGGCTGCACGCGCCCGCTCCACATCCGCGATGTAGGTCGGGAGGTCCTGCCACGCCATGTGCCAGGTGGTCTGGCGGCCCGGTGGCGCATCCTCCGGGCGCGTGAGGCCCGGGGGCGGGCTCTGCAGCGGCATATGGTCGGTACACGCGATGGCCGGCAGGCCCAGCTCGGCTGCGCGGCGCACATTCGCCTCGATTTCGCCGACGCCGTCGCTCCAGCGTGTGTGTGTGTGTGTGTCCGGCAGGATCATCATACTCTCTTGCTTCCATGCGCCGGCCCCCATCCCCTTCCCCCCCAGCCGACTTCGGCCGGCTCCGCTCATTCCGCGCGCCCGCCTTTCCACCCGCGCGAGTTGCGAGAGACGGCGCTCCCGGCAGGAGAGCCTTCAGCCGCCGCGAATCACGCGCAAGGGGAGGTGCGAGATGCGCGTCGTTTTCGAAGACTACTGGCGGGATCTGCGCGAGGGGATGGAACGAGAGGGCATCCCCCTGCCGCCCCCAGACCTGGAGGCGTTCATCGAGGAGCTACGCGAGCAGGGTGTCGCCGAGGTGCGTCTCTGCATGCGCTGGCTCCACGTGCTGAACGTCGAAGCATCGGGCGGCTCTCTGCCCGCCCTCGATGCGCTGGCGCGGAGCCCCTACATGCACTTTGGCACCTACCTCCTGGCCACCGCGCGCACCCCAGATGGCATCCTCTTCGAGTATCGCCAGCGCCTCTACCCCGAGGATGGCCAACCGCATGAACTCCTGGAGCAGGCGCGCTCCCGGCTGGAGGAGGCCGGGTTTCGGGTCCTCAACGGCCGCTGGCAGGTCTGAATGCCGGATGGCCCTGGCGATGGGCCGGATTGGAGGAGACGATGGGCCGACTGATGCACCTCATGGCCGCTTTGCTGGTCATGTCTCTCGCGACGCCCGCGTGTGGCGCCGAGGATCTGGCTGCACGCGCCCGCCGATCACTGGAGCGCGGCGTGGAGTTTTTCACGACGAAGGTCGCTACCCAGGGCGGCTATCTGTGGTGGTACTCCGAGGATTTGCAGGAGCGCTGGGGAGAGACTCAGGCCACGGCGTCTCAGGTCTGGGTCCAGCCTCCGGGCACCCCGGCGGTGGGCGAGGCATTCCTGCGCGCCTATCGCGCCACGGGCGACCGGCGCTACCTGGAAGCCGCGCGCGCGGCCGCCAGAGCGCTTACCTGGGGGCAACTCGAGTCGGGCGGGTGGGACTACCGGATCGACTTCGACGAGAAGGAGAGCCAGCGCTGGTACTTCCGGCGCGACAAAGGAAAACTCTCGCCTGAGGAAGCCGCCAAGCGGCGCAACACCTCCACCTTTGATGACGATAACTCCCAGAGCGCCCTCCGGTTTCTGATGGGCGTCTGTCAGGAGACGAAGGATGCCGAAATCCAGGATGCGCTCGATTACGGCCTCGCCTTCCTGCTGAAGGCGCAATATCCCAACGGCGCCTGGCCACAGCGCTACCCGCCCCCGAAGAGCGGCTACGGCTCCTACTACACCTTCAACGACGACACGATCCGCGATTGCGTCCGCACCGCCCTGGCCGCGCACCGTCACACCGGCCGGGCCGAGTTCTTGGAAGCAGCGAAGCGCGCCGGGGAGTTCATCCTGAAGGCGCAGCAGCCGGAGCCGCAGCCGGTATGGGCCCAGCAGTACGACCGCGAGATGAAGCCAGCCTGGGCGCGCAAGTTCGAGCCACCCTCGGTATGCAGTTCCGAGAGCGTGGGGGTGATGCATACCCTCATCGATCTCTACATTGAGACAGGGGAAGAGCGCTTCCTGGAGCCGATCCCGCGCGCGCTCGCGTGGTTCGAACGCTCGCAGATCGCGCCGAACCGCTGGGCACGCTTCTATGAGCTCGAGACCAACCGGCCTCTCTACTTCACGAAGAAGTACGAGCTGGTCTATACCGACCACGACCTCCCGACGCACTACTCCTTCCAGGGAGAGTATGGCGTGCGCCGGTTCATCGCCCGGTATGAAGAGGTGAAGAAAAAGGGGCGCGAAGCGTTCCTGCGCCCGAAAGAGAGCACGCCGGAGCATCGCGCGGCGCGCGCGAAGGCCCTCGCTCCCCAGGTGGAGGCGGTGATCGCCGCTCAGGATCCCCAGGGGCGCTGGGTGCGGAACGGCCGGATCGAGTGCGCCACCTTCATCCGCAACCTGAACACCCTGAGCGAGTATCTCGAGCTCACGCGGAACGCCCCGGCAGGCAAGTGAGCCCGGGAGTCACGATCTTCAGACACCTGAAGCGCCTCCGGCCCTCTCCGCACGCGGGGAGGGCTGGAGGCGGTTGCCCCGCGCCGTGACGCCGGCGCGAGTCCACCGAGGATGCTCTCTCGGAGGACTCGAGGGTTACCCCCGCGGGCAGATCCCGATCTCGCGCCTGCGGCCGATCATGAACTCCGCGTGCCCGAGCAGCTCCGAGCACGTGCGCTCGCCGTTGGCCACCGCCAGGACGCGCTCGAAGATCCGCCGGCCCACATCCTCGATGCTCTCCTCGCCACTGAGGATCGTGCCGGCGTCCAGGTCGATGTTATCGGCCATGTGCCGCGAGGTCTCGGTGTTGCTGCAGACCTTGATCACGGGGGCCACGGGACAGCCGGTTGGCGTGCCGCGCCCGGTGGTGAAGCAGATCACCTGGGCCCCGCCAGCCACCATGCCGATCATCGACGCCACATCGTGCCCGGGCGTATCCATGACGACGAGCCCCCGGCGGCTCGGACGCTCACCGAAGGCGACGACCTCTCGCACCGGGGTGGTCCCCCCCTTGCGGATGCACCCGAGCGACTTCTCTTCCAGCGTCGTGAGCCCGCCGGCGATATTCCCAGGCGCGATGTAAACGCCCCCCGCGTGCTCCTCGAATGAGCGGAACGCGCTCTCCTGCTGCTCCACGATGTTGAGGAGGCGCTCGCGCGTTTCAGCGTCCACGCAGCGCCGGGCCAGGACCTGCTCGGCGCCGATGATCTCTGAGGTCTCCGAGAGGATCACCGTGCCTCCGGCCTCGACCAGGAGGTCGGCAGCGGCGCCAACGGCGGGATTCGCTGAAAGCCCCGAGAAGGCATCCGAAGCTCCGCACTCCACCGCCAGAATCAACTCCTCGACCGGCACCGGCTTTGGTCGCAGGCCCTCGATCTCCCGGGCGAAGCCCTCCACGAGCTCGCGCCCGCGGGCAATCGCGCGCAGCGTGCCGCCCTCTTCCTGGATATCCACTCTGGCGACCGGCTTGCCGCTCTCGGCGATGCCGGCCACCACCTTCTCCCCGGAGGCGGTCTCGCACCCAAGCGTCACCACGAGGACGGCGGCCACATTCGGGTTGCGCCCCACGCCAATCAGCGTATACTCCAGGGCGGCGTTGTCGCGGCCATCGAAGCTGCACCCATAGACGTGGGGAATGGCGACGGCCGGCAGCCCCTCCGCGATCCCGGTTGCCACCTGGTTGGCGCAGATCACGGTCGGCATCACGAGGATATAGTTACGAATGCCCGCCTGCCCGTCTGGACGGCGGTAGCCTTGAAACGTCACGCGCTCCTCCTTCGCCCGCGGATCGCCTCCATGTTGTGGATGTGGACGCAATCGCCCGGACGCGCCTCAGCGGTCATCCGCCCGATCACCTCGCCATACTTCACGACGTGGTCGCCAGCGCGAAGCGCCGCGAGCGCCACCTTGTGCCCTCGGGGAACCGCCTCTCTTGCCGCGAGCGTGATCTCCTCGCCCGAGCCAGAGATGCGGACCTCCTCGTCCGGGGCGACGGCTTCCACGGCGGTCGCCACATTGTCGTGAGGATCGATTCGGATAGCTCGTTTCACTTCCTTCTCCAGGTTCCGAAGCCTGCCAGGACGAGCCAGCCGCCCGCTCCGAGAGGCCAGGCCGCGGGGAAAAGAGGCACCAGCGCGGCCAGGCCCGGCAGGAGGCTCGCCTGCAGGTAGGTCAGCACGCTGATCGCCAGCAGGAAAGCCAGGCTGTGCCAGACAGTCCGGCGCAGGATCTCGCTCTCGCGTCCGGCAAGGCCTACCGCAGCGGTGGCCACGGCGATCGATTGGGGCGAGATCATCTTGCCGGTCACCCCGCCGGTCGTATTGGCGGCCACCGCCAGAACGGGATCCATGCCGATCTCCCTGGCGGCGGATGCCTGCAAGTTGCCAAACAGCGCGTTGGCCGAGGTGTCGCTCCCGGTAATGAAGACACCGATCCACCCAAGCACCGGCGAGAGGAAGGGATAGAGGCTCCCCGTCTCCGTCAGCGCCATCGCCATGGCGGTGCTCATGCCGGAGTAGTTCGCGATGAACGCGAACGCGAGCACGGCCATGATCGTGATCAGCGGGAAGGCGAGCGTGCGCAGGGTAGCGGCAAAGAGGCGCGCACTCTCAGCCGGGGGAACGCGCTGCAACGCCAAGGTGATCACGGCGGCCAGGAAGATGGGCGTTCCGGCTGCCGAAAGCCAGTTCAGCTTGAAGATGACCGTAGCCGGTGCCTCCGCCCCTGCGGCAATGAACGCCTCGTGCAGCCCCGGGAAGGGGATCCGCACGCTGACGCTCTCCAGCAGGCGCGCCACCGGCCGGACGCTCCAGAGGGCGATCAGAAGCGTGAGCAGGAGGAACGGCGTCCACGCGCGCACGAGCTGGACCCGGCTCCACCGGCCGGCGTGGTAGGTCGCGGGCGGCTCCTCGGGAAAGCGCCACGCAGCGCGCGGGCGCCAGACGCGCAGCAGGAGCACCAGTGCGGAGAGCGACCCCAGCGAGGCGAGGATCGCCGGTAGGTACGGCCCGAGCTGGCGCGCGGTCCACCACTGGATCGCCGCGAAGGTGGCGCCGCTGAGGACCACGGCGGGGGCCACCTCGCTCACGCCCCGCCAGCCTGCCATCACGAAGACGAGCCAGGCGGGTACGATGAGAGAGAGGGGCAGGAGCTGGTTGGCGATCACCCGGGCGATCGCCTCTGGGCTGAGGCCGGTCACCTCCGCGGCGGCGAGGACCGGGATGCCGAGTGCGGCGAACGCCACCGGCACGGTGTTCGCGATCAGGCAGATGCTCGCCGCATAGAGCGGCCGGAAGCCGAGGCCCACCAGCATGGCGCCCGAGATCGCCACGGGAGTGCCAAACCCCGCCGCGCCCTCCAGAAACGCCCCGAAGGAGAAGGCGATGATCAGCGCCTGGAGCCGGCGGTCATCGGTCACCGAGGCGATGGAATCGCGGATCACCGCGAACAGCCCCGTATGCACGGTGATCTGGTAGAGGAAGACGGCCGCGACCACAATCCACCCGATGGGGAAGAGGCCATACAGCGCGCCGTACACCCCCGAGAGCACCGCCAGCGCGGGGGACATTCCAAACGCGACCACGGCGACCGCCAGCGCGGTGAGAGCGGTGATCAGGCCGGCCAGGTGGCCGCGCACGCGCAACACCGCCAACAGGATGAAGAAGACGAGCACGGGCACCGCGGCAGCAAGGGCGGCCAGCGCCACGCTGCCGAAAGGGTTTGGGTCCTGCAGCCAGAGATCGGTGTGTGACATAGTTCTCGCCTCTCCTTTCTCTCTCCACACGCGGCAATCCTGGCCTGACGCTCACGGTTAGGCGGCAACCCAGGGGGGGATAATCTCGTCGTAAACCTTTGGGGACCGGGTTTCCGAGACAAGAAACCCGAAGCCTCGAAGGCGGCGCGCAACCCGGCGCGCGGCGCTACAGCACCGCGCTGCTTGCGAGCGAAGCCCTGCCAGGCTCGGCTGCACACCAGATCGGCGCGGCCTAGGAGGGGGAGCCCCGAAGGGGCTTTGCTGAGACGCAGCGCGGAGCTTCCAGCTTCGCGCCCAGGCGTGCAGCAACCCCGCGCGTATCGCGCGGCGCTCAAGCACCGCGCTGCTTGCGAGCGAAGCCCTGCCAGGCTTGGCTACACACCAGATGCCCGAGAACGGTGCGGCCTGGGAGGGGGAGCCCCGAAGGGGCTTTGCTGAGACGCAGCGCGGAGCTTCCAGCTCCGCGCGCGAGCCGGGATCTCCCTTATTCTCGGAATCCCATTTGGGGGATGCAGTGAGTTGGTTGCTTCTGCTGATCGTGGGTCTGTACATGCGCCTCTCGGGGCCCTTGCCGGCGGATGAGCGCGCGCTCGACCCTGCCTCGGTACTCGCGCATGTCGAGCCTCCGCCGGGTACACTGCCAATCTTCTTCCTGGAGGGTACACGCCTGCGCCCGGTTTACCGACCCAAAGGCCCGGCGACGCCGGCACACGCCCTGGAAGCGCTCCTGGCAGGGCCGACGGTGGAAGAGCAAAAGGGCTCGCTGACAACCGCCCTTCCCCCGGGAACGCGTCTCCTCGGACTCACCCGGCGCGGCTCGGAGACGGTGGTCGACCTGTCGCACGCCATCGCGCCCGAGGCGCTCCGGGTCGCGGTGGCGCAGGTGACGGCCACGCTCGCATCCTTCCCGGAGATCCGTGCCGCGCGCATCCTGGTCCAGGGCACGCCCGTGCGTGCCGTTCTCGCGGCGCAGTTCCTGCATCTCGGCGCGGCGGCGGCGAACCGCGCGCCCGCAGGGCCAATCCATGCTGCTCAATCGCCGGCGGAAGCATCCCTGCCGCGGGGCCCACTCTCTGGAAAAGTGATCGTGATCAGCCCCGGGCATGGCCTGACGCGCCAGAGTAACGGGCGCTGGCGCTACCAGCGGCCCTTCTTCGAGGGAGAAGTGGAGGACCAGCTGAACATCGCTTTCGCGACGCACGCCTGCCGCGAGCTCCGCCGCCTGGGCGCCACAGTCCACACGACCCGGGCCCCCGAGGGGGCGAACGAACCGGGGATCAGCGGTGCCCCGAGGTGGATGGAGGCCGCCAAGTACTACCTGCGCGACATCGGCATGCCCGACTGGGTCCACCAGCCGTTGCCCGTGGATTTCGATTCCGACATCGATGCGCGCCCGCTCTACGCCAACTACCTGGGCGCCGACCTGCTGATCAGCCTGCACAGCAACATTGGCCCGAACACCGGCACGCTGACGCTCTACGACAAAACCAACGGCTTCGAGCGCGAAAGCCACCGCCTGGCCCGCCTGCTGGAGGCGCATGTGGTGCGCGCCATCCGCGAGAAGGTAGACCCAGGTTGGCGCTCGCATGGGGCGGTAGGCACGGATGCGCGCTATGGGGAGAACCACTGGGCGCACATGCCCTCGGCCATCCTGGAGATCGGCTTCATCAGCCAGCGCCGTGACCGGATTCGGCTCATCGATCCGCGCTGCCAGGAAGCGGTCGGCCGGGCCATCGCCGAAGCCGTCGCCGAGTACTTCGGCGTTCCGCCCACCCCGCTTCCGGGCTCGCCTCCCCCGGAGGTGATCCTGCCCGTGAGGGCCCCGCGACCGGCCTCTCCCCCCGTCTTCGTGTGCGCGGGAGATCCGGCAGGCGCGAGTGATGTGGCCTACGCGCGCCAGCTGCAGGCACGTCTGGATGATCACCACGGACGGGCCGCTTTCCGGGTGATCCAGATGAAGGGAAGCGCCTGCACCGTGCTCGAATGCCTGCGCAAGTGGGACGAGGAGGTGGCCCCCGCCCGCCCCAGCCATATTCTCCTGGCCTTTGGGCGCCATGACCTGGAGAAGGATTCCTCGCGAGACAGCAGGGTACCCCTGGCGCGCTTCGAGGCGGCCCTGATCGAGGCGGTACGCCGCACGAGGGCTTTGGGCGCGGTGCCGATCCTCGCCACCATGGCGCCCATCGATGACGATCACTTCCATGCCACGCGCCCCCGTGAGCACTACGCCGCGGATGGTGGCGTGCAGGCCCTGCGCGACCGCTACAACAACGCGATCCGGCGCGTTGCCTGGAACACCAACGCTGCCCTCGTCGATCTCAGCCTCGCCGCATGGCAACATGAAGAGGAGTGGATCAACCCCGCGGTCTCCGGCGACCAACTCACCCCCAGGGGGGTCGAACGCCTGGTCAGCCTGATCCTGAGAGAGGTGCCCGCCCTGATCGGTGCCCAGCCAGACGGAGGCTAGTGCATCGGAGGAAGCCTTTGTTGGAAGCGGGCATCAAAATGTGGGAACTTTTTCCCTTAAATAGGCGTCTATAGAGGTAGTTCGATCAGCGTAAAGCCTCTCACTCTCCCTTGTGGTGACTTTCCGTTGGACCCTTGTGGAGGGTAGCCGCTAGGAACGGGAACAGCTAGCGGCCTTTTTTTTGTACTCCCCCCGATGGATCTCGCTCCTGGAGAAAGCGCGCCACGGCGCGAATGTCGGTGGTGATGGAGCACCGTGGCAGCGAGTGGAGAAACGCCCTCCCATACGCCTTTCGAACCAGGCGGCTATCCAGGATACAGACGATTCCCGTATCGGTGCGCGTGCGCACCAACCTTCCGAACCCCTGTTTGAGGCGGATCTGCGCCTGTGGCAAGACGTAGTCGTTGAACCAGTCGCCGCCCTCCTCCTTGATCGCCTGGACCCGCGCCCGGTGGACCGGGTGGCCCGGCACGGCAAAGGGGAGCCGGTCCATGATCACGCAGGAGAGCGCATCCCCGGGTACATCCACGCCTTCCCAGAAGCTCTGCACGCCAAAAAGGCAAGCGTTGGGGATGCTCCGGAACTCCTGGAGCAGGTGCGCGTTGGATGCCTCGCCCTGGCGCAGGCAGGGGAAGGTCACCGCGGGGGCAACCACAGCATACGCGCGCTCCAGGGCACGGTAGGAGGTGAACAGCACGAAGGCACGGCCCCGTGTCAGTTCCAGGATGCGCAGGATCTCAGCCGCCACGGCGTTCTGATAGCTCTCCCCCTCGGTTGGGGGATCGAGATGCGCCGCGATGTAGAGACACGCCTGGCGGCGGTAGTCGAAGGGCGAGCCGACGATGATCTCCCGGGCTGGGGGGAGGCCCAGGCACCGGCGCAGGTAGCTGAACGAGCCTCCGGTTGCCAGAGTCGCCGAGGTGAGGACGGCGGTATCGACGTTCTCCCAGAGCGCCGTGCGCAGGATCTCGGAAACCCGGATCGGAGTCCGATGCAACACCCACTGCGTCCGCCGGCTATCTTGCAGCCGCTCGACCCAGGAGAAGTAGTTGCATGCCGGATCCTCCGCAGCGCGGGCCGACTTCCCATCGTCCGAGGGCGCGGCACGCTCCGGGCCAAAGCAGATGGCGAGGAGGTCACCGCGGAGCCGGTCGGCCGTCGCCGCGTAGCTCTCCACCTTGGCGCGCGCCATCTCATCAGGCAGATCGCGAGCGGCGCCCGCGAGGTGGTCGCGCACCGTCTCCAATCGCGCTCCCAGTTCGCTCGCGGCGGCATCCAGCGCGTCCAGGCCGCACTCCCGCGCCGCCTCCTCGAGGAAGAGCTCCGGGCGACTGGTGTTTGACAGGAGGTCGAACAGCTCCCGGTTCGCGTCATCCAGGCGTTGGAGCAAACCGCCATCGAGAGAGATCGGGCGCAGGCGGCGCAGGCGCGAGAGGAGCGAATGGACGCAATAGCTGCTGAACTCCACCCCGTAGGCGCGGCTGGCCACCTCCTCCAGATGGTGTGCCTCGTCGAAGATGACCGCGGTGTAGTCAGGCAGCGGTGAGAGTTGCGGATCAATCCCTCTCAGGGCGAGGTCGCTGAAAAAGAGGGCGTGGTTGACCACAACGACATCGGCCGCCGCGGCATCGTGGCGCGCGCGATAGAGGAAGCAGCGCTGGAAGTAGGGGCACTGCTGCCGCCGGCACGATTCAGCGGTGGCGCACACCTCGCCCCACCCGGCGGGGTTGAAGTCGAGCTCGGCCACATCGCCGGTCGCCGTCTCCATCGCCCATAGCCGCAGGCGCTGCCACTCCTCGTGCTCCAGCAGATCCAGGCGGGCGACACCATCCATATTCTGCAAGCAGAGGTAGTTGCCCATCCCCTTGAGCAACGCGACCCGGAAGGAGCGATCCGGCAGCGCGTCGCGTAACAGGGGAACGTCCTTCTCCAACAACTGCTCCTGGAGGTTGATGGTGTGCGTGGAGAGAACGACTTTGCGGCCGTGGCGCAGGTAGAGCAACGCCGGCACCAGATAGGCGAACGTCTTGCCTACTCCGGTGCCCGCCTCGGCAAGCACGTGCGAGCCCTCGGCCAGCGATGCCGCGATGGCTTCTGCCATCTCGAGCTGCTCGCGCCGAAACTCGAAACCGCGGATTCGTTCCGCCAGCCTTCCCCGAGGGCCCAGAAGCCCCTTCACGCTGCCAGATGCCATGGAATCTCGATGGGGCGGGCGCCGGCTGGATCGCCCAGTGTGTTCCGGATCGCCGGAACATGCAAACTATCGTTTGACACGGTTGCCCTCTCTGTGGTAAGATACCGTAATGGTGCAGGACAGTGGAGGTTGTCGAATGCCAAAAAAGAAGCGAGGACGGCAAGATTGCTTCGGCCGTAAGAACATCATGACCCTGACCTGCTACACCCTATGTCAGTCCGGCCGATGCAGTGAGGAGGACCAATCCGCCTGCGATGTCGCGACCGAACGACGCTTGCGCGAATTTGGATTGCTGCCCGCCGAGGCAGACCCGGTAGGCTCCTGACGGGAGCGGGGCGGGGCTACCCGCCCTCCTCTCCTCACCACTCAATTCCCCTTCCGATCCTTTGGGCTCATCCCTGGCCCGGCGACGCCGGGCCGCCGTCGCGCCGAGATAACCCAAACGGTGTTCGGACCACCAGGCCGGATTATACCAGCCACCCGTCCCAAGTGTCAACAGCGCATCCGACCCCGCTAGGGGGCCTCCGAGAGCCACGCGGCGGGCCTGGTCTCGACCCCGAGGCCGCCGCGCAACCCAAGCTGCCCGTCCCCCTCATCCGCGGTATCGGCATCGGCGCGGGGCCGGGGGGCAGGGAGTGTCTGGCTCCCCGCACCCACCTATCCGCGTCCGTCCCTTACATCCGCAGTATCGTCGACCCGGCGCCGGCGCGGCCCTGCTACCTCCCGGCATCCGGGGGGCGTTCAGCCAGTCGGAGCATCACGCGGATGCGCTCACCATCGCGAAGGATGGTGAGGGTCATCGGATCATTCACCCGTTTGCTCCGGATCACGCGGCGCAGGTCGCCCAGATTGCGCACGACGGTGCCGTTCGCGTTGACCACAATATCGCGCTCCCGTAGCCCGGCACGGCTGGCCGGGCTATCGCTGAAGACTCTCCGAATGAGGACGCCTTCGGTGATCGGGAGGTCGAAGCGCCGGGCAATCTCCCGGTCGATATCGACCGGCGTGATCCCAAGCCAGGTGCGCACCACGCGCCCATAACGCTGCACATCGCTGATGAAGTCTCGCGCCGTAGAAGCGGGAATCGCGAAGCCAAGCCCGCCCGCACCGACGGGGCCACGCACGACGAGCGTGTTGATCCCGATCACGCGCCCCTGGATGTCTACCAATGGCCCGCCGGAGTTCCCGGGGTTGATCGCCGCGTCCGTCTGAATCAGGTTGTCCAGCTCCGCCCGCCGGTCTGGCAGGTGGCGGTTGATGGCGCTGACCACGCCCACGGTCACAGTGCGCTCGAAACCAAGCGGATTGCCGATAGCGATGGCCGTCTGGGCCACGCGCAGTTGATCAGAGTCTCCCAAGGTGGCGGTAGGCAGGCCTTTCGCATCCACCTTCACCAGGGCAAGTTCCGAGATGGGGTCGGTGTTCACCACAGTAGCCGGCAGCTCGCGTCCGTCGGCAAGCGCAACCACAAGCTCGCGCGCGCCCGCGACGACGTGGTTGTTGGTGAGGATGAGACCATCCTCGCCCACGATGACACCGGAGCCAAGCCCCTCGCGCTCGCCATCTTGCATGCGGATGACGCCCACCACCGTAGGGGAAACCGCGCGCGCGACGGCGATAATCGCCTCCTGGCCGTGGGAGACAGAGGGCTCGGCATGAACTTGGGATGGGCCGCCTGGCGTTGCGAACCGGCCGGCCAGAAAGGCAAGCGCGAGCGCGGCTGCGAATGCCGGCAGGCGCCAGTGCCTGGCGACGTGCCTCATGGTCTGCTCCCTCCTTGCGGGGTTGTACCTCCGCGTAAGCTCATTCCCCCTTGTCAGGCCAGGGAAACCTCCCTCAGCCAGAGGCAGCAAACATCCGGGCGCCTTTGACAGCAGCGAGGGCCTGTGTTATGGTTGAGGCGCGAGACTTCCCGCGACCCGTTGAAGAGATGATGAGTGCTGCCATATCCGCCGTCACCCTGCCCGCGTCCGTGCATCACACGCCCCGCGTGCATGCTGCCTGTCGCACCGACGAGTACCTCTATCACCAGCTCATCCCTTATATCGGTAACAAGCGAAAGCTGCTCCCCCTCCTCGGGGAGGCGCTCAAGCTCGCTGGCATTGGCGAGGGCACCTTCCTCGATCTCTTCGCCGGCAGTGGCGTGGTCTCTCGCCTCGCGAAGCAGCTCGGCTACCGCGTCCTCTCCAACGATTGGGAGCCGTATGCCTACGTGCTCAACGTCGCCTACGTGGAGTGCAATCACCCGCCACAGTTCAGGCGGTGGGGCGGCGCGGACGCCCTCTTTCATTACCTGAACGCCCTGCCGCCAGTGGATGGCTATATCGCCACGCACTACTGCCCCGAGGATGATGAGCGGCCCGATCCGGACCGTGAGCGCCTCTTCTTCACCCGGCGCAACGGCCGCCGGATCGATGCCATCCGCGAGCAGGTGGCTGCCTGGGAGAGAGAGGGTCTCCTGGACGAGCGTGAGCGCGCCTTCCTCCTGGCACCTCTCGTCTACTCCGCGAGCTACGTGAGCAATACGAGCGGCCTCTTCAAAGGCTTCCACCGGGGATGGGGTGGCGCTACGCGCACCGCGCTCTACCGCATCCTCAGTGACATCCGTCTCTCCCCTCCCCTCACGCTCGATAACGGCGAGGAAAACCTGGTTTTCCGTGAAGACGCCGGGCGCCTGGCAGAGCACCTCCGCGCCGATATTGCCTATCTTGACCCGCCCTATAACCAACACCCCTATGGGAGCAACTACCACCTGCTGAACACCCTGGTGCTGTGGGACAAGCCCCCAGTGAGCCGGCGGATTGATGAGGGGATCGGGGGGAAGTCGGGCATCCGGACCGACTGGCGTACCGAGCGCCGATCTGCATTCAACTACCGCCATCAGGCGGCGGATGCCCTCGCCACCATCATCTCGCGCTTGCGCGTCCGGCGCATTCTGATGAGCTATAGCACCGAAGGCATCCTCTCCGTGGAGCAGGTGATGGAGATCCTCGGCTCGCGTGGCCCGCTCCAGGTTCTCTGCCAACCCTATAAGCGGTATCGGGTGAGCTCCCAGCGCTACTCGCCGCGGCCGACCACAATCGAGTACGTGGTGGTCGTGGATTGCGAGCGCCGGAACGGCGGCGTGGGCGCGTGCCAGGCCGCGGAGCAGGTCCGGGCGCTGGCAGCGGAGACAGCGTGAAGGAGACGCTGGCCTAAGGGCCAAAAGGGAGATAAGTTTCCGGTCTGGGAACTCCACTCGCTCTGAAGGGATACGCCTGATGGCAACCTATCGTTCGCTTTTCCTGGGGTGCGGTGCGCGCGCCCAGTGGCACGCGCCTGCCTACCGCGAGTTGCGCAACATGGAACTCGCGGGCGCGTGCGACCTCGACGCCGAACGCCGCGAGGCGTTTTGCCAGAAGTACGGCGTGCCGGCCGCGTATGACGACTATGAGACGGCGCTCTCCGACCTGCGCCCTGATATCGTCCACGTCATCACCTGCCCGGGGAGGCGCGTCTGGGAGATCGAGACCGCGGCGCGCGCCGGCGTGAGGACGGTGATCGTCGAGAAGCCGCTGGCGATCAAGCCCTCGGAGATCGAAGAGCTGAGCCGGATCCGCGCGCAGTATGACATGGAGATCATCACCAACTGCCAACGCCGCTACTACCCGCAGTTTCGCGACGGCACGATCCGCGACATCGTGCAGAACCGAATCGGTGACCTCTACTTCGTACGCGCCAGTACCCGCGGGAACACCATGGGCATGGGCCCGCACACGATGGACCTGCTCCTCTTCTTCCTGGGCGAGGTAGAACCCGAGGCGGTGTGGGCCATGGCGCACACGATCAACGAGGAGGGCTATCAGGCCACCCATCTGGCCCCGGAAAGCATTCTTGCCGAGTACTGGTTCCCGAACAACGTCCGGGTGATCTTCGACTGCGACCCAGAGGCGTTGGGCACCCCGGGAGAGGACTCCTTCTGGATGCACCTCCATTTCGACTTCCTGGGAAGCAAGGGCCGGCTCTACCCCACCCAAAACAAGGGCTACTGGTATCAGAGCGAGGGAATGGCGGAGCCGGTGCATGGCGAGAGCAGCTTCAGCAAACAGGAGCCGGCCGGCCAGCGCGATTTCATCCAGGCCGTCGGCGATTGGCTGGAGCATGGCACGCCACACCTCAACCGCTTCGAGCTGCACCAGCGCAGCGTGCGCGCCCTACTCGCCGCGCAGAAGTCGGTCTATGAGGGGAAGAGGCTCTCTCTCCCGACAGAGTTCACCGATGCCGAGTGGAGCGCGCTCCGCGAGCGCCTCCGGGGAACATAGGGCGGATCACGATTCGCCTTGTCGTGGTGCCCGCGAGCCGGGCCGGCGCATGTAGGATAGCCCATCCGTGCCCGTCGCCGTCAACCGCGGTCTCGCATCCGTCCGGGGCCTGACAGGCACTCGTCGGGATGGGCATCTTGTGGTAGAATAGGGCCATGTTCCGGCCAACCAGATTCCAGGCGCGATACGGGGCGACGTGCGACGGGCATCCACTCGACCACACCCCGCCTTGGCCTAGTGCGCGGCTGAATGGGCGCAACCTCTTGCGCCCTTAGTCGCGCGTCTTGATAGCCGCCCATTCAGCTGGCCACCCCGCATAGAAACATGTCGATTGATGAAGCAATACGAACGAAATCTGTATGTTCTTAGCCTGGCTATCTTTCTTGCATCTATCAGCTGGTTTCAGATCATGCCCTTCCTCCCGCTCTTTCTGGAGGAGATGGGCGTCAAGGAAAACATCCTGCAGTGGTCCGGGATCATCTTCGCCATCCAGTCACTGGCAAGCATCGTCGCGCTTCCCTATTGGGGGAAGCTAGGCGACCGCTATGGGCGGAAGGCGATGACGTTGCGCGCTGGCTTTTGCCTGGCCGGCATCTACTTCGGCATGAGCGTCTGCCGCACTCCCTACGAGTTGGCCTTCCTCCGCTTCCTCAATGGCGCGCTCACCGGGTTCATCCCCGGCGCCATGGCGCTCATCGCCACGGGCACCCCCCAGGAGGAAGGGCCCAGAGCCGTCGCTATCGCCCAGACCGCGGGCGCCGCGGGTCAGATCGTGGGGCCGGGCATCGGTGGCTTCATGGCCAGTCTCTTTGGCTACCGGGGCTCGATGGGGGTATCGGGGTCCGCCGTCCTCTTCTCCACGCTCCTGGTGTTGGTGATGGTCCGTGAAGGCCCCCGCGAGGTATCCGAGGAGAAGACCAGCCTCCTCGATGACTTCCGCCTGATGTTCCAATCGCCCGTGCTGGCGTCCGTCATGCTCGTGGTGCTCGTCAACGGCTTCTTCATGTCCGCGATCAACCCGGTGCTGGCGCTTCACCTCCGCGACATTGGCCGGGACGCGCCCGCGTGGCTCACCGGATGCATCTTCTCGTTGCCTGCCACGGCGTTCGTCCTTTCCGCGCAACGCTGGACCCGCTATGGCGACCGGGCCGGCTATGACCGTGCCATCCTCACCGGGCTTGCCGGCGCCGCGCTCTGCGGCATCAGCCTGTCGCTCGTACGGGGGATCTGGGTCTTCGCCCTCTTCTTCTTCGCTCTGGGCGTGTGCGTGGCATCGATCGCGCCCTCGGCGGGGGCGATCATCTGCCTGCGCGTGCCGGAGCACTTCCGTGGGCGCGCCTATGGCATGCAGCAATCGGCCGTCATGGTCGGTGCGTTGCTCGCCCCGATCACGGCCACCCAGGTCGCCGCGCGCCTGGGCATCCCCGCGGTCTTCGCCATCAACGCCCTGCTCTATCTCGCGGGCATCGCCGGGTTCCGCGCCCTGGTCCGGCGCTGGTGATGGAGCGACTCCGCCGCGCACATTGACGCGTGCTCCCGGGCTAAGGTATCATTAGGTTAACACAAGAGAGCGGGAGGCGCACAGATGCCCACCTACCGTTACCGCGCCAAGGATCGGGCGGGGAAAACAGTGACCGGCAGCCTTACTGCGGAGGACAAGCATGCCACCGCCAGGATTCTCCGCGACAAGGGCCTCTGGCCGATGGAGATCGAGCTATCCGGTGACTCGTCTCCCGTCCGGACCAAGCGAACCGGTGCCGCGACCGCCACGCAAGGCCACCCCACGACGGCGACCCGCACGCGCGCATGGAGCGCGCCCGGCGTGCCCTTGAAGGATCTTGCCGTCTACTTCCGTCAACTCGCCGGCGCGGTCCACTCCGGAATGCCCCTATCTCGGTGTATGGAGATCATGCGCGATCAGAGCGGAGGCACGCTGAAGAAGGTCTCCGCCGAGGCAGCCGATGCGGTCCATCATGGCCACCCCCTCTCGGTCACCTTCGCCCGCCACCCGCGCCTCTTCTCCCCACTCATCCTGGCGACGCTGCGCGCCGGGGAGGTGGGAGGCCGGCTGGACGACGCGCTCAACCGGATCGCGGAGATGCTCGAGCGCCAGTACGAGCTGAACCGGAAGATCAAGCAGCAGACCTTCTCGGCGAAGTTCACCCTTGGCATCGCGGTGCTCATCTGCATCGTCGTGAAGGTCGTGCTCAGCTCGATCTCCTCAGAGGGCGCACAGATTGGCCGCGGCTTCGGCAACGCGATCGTTCCCGGGGCCGGCGGCCTGGTTGCCCTCTACTGCCTTGGCGTGGTGATCGCCCGCCTTGGCACACGCTCACGCCTCCTCGACCAGGTGAAGCTCGCCTTCCCGCTCCTCGGCAAGGTCACCCGCGGGATGGCCCTGGCGCGCTTCTCGCACGGTCTGGCCGGGCTCTACCGCGCCGGCGTTCCCATGGCCGAGGCGCTCGAAACCGCCGCCCAGGCCTCGGGCAATCAGATCTTCGCCGAGCAGATCCAGAGCGCCATTCCCGCTGTCCAGCGCGGCAGGCGCCTGGTGGAGGCGCTCACGCCAACGGGGGTTCTACCACCGATGGCGCTCAACATGGTGCGCACTGGCGAGGAGAGCGGGAATCTCGACGAGATGCTCGATAAGGTGGCGGAGTATGCCGAGGCCGAGGCGGCGATGGCGACGCACAGCCTGGCCACGGCGGTCGGGCCGCTCCTCATTCTGTTCGTGGGCGTGCTCGTCGGCATGGAAGTGATCAACTTCGCCCTGAGCTATGCCGGGGCGCTCGGCGCCATGTAGGCCGCGGCTCGCGCCGGGCTACGGCTGGATCGCCGTCACGGCGCCATCGAGGCCGGCGGTGTAGACCACTCCATCCGCCATCGCGGCGCCACCGGGGAGGTAGCATCCCGCCGACACCTGATACTGCCACAGCAGGCGCCCGTCCACTGGCGAAACGCCGCTCACCAGGCCCCGATCCGAAGCTGCGATGACGCTCCCCCCCGCCTCGACAGGAGGCGCCGGGAGAGCGCCCAAACGAATGTCGCAGCTCCACACCTCGGTGCCGTTCAAATCCAGCCGCGCCAGACCGTGCTGCAAACCCGGCCGGCGGATGTAGACGCCCCGGCCATCGGCGGCGGGGGACACGGCGGCGCAGCGGTCCACCACTCCGACGCGCTCGCCTGTCGCCGCGTCCAGAATCGTGAGCTTATAATTGCGGTCGGCGGCAAAGATGCGCCCGCCGGCCACAACGGGCGAGCAATCAGCCGGGCTGTAGTAGCGCGGCGCCGTCCGCTCCGTACCTGCGGCGCGCGCCTTCCACCGCGGGGCGCCGTCGCTCGCCGAGAGCGCGTGAACGAAAGTATCCCAGGCACTCAGGAGAATCGTATCGCCAACGGCGCATGCCGCCGTCTCGATGGCATAGCCCGCCGTGGGCACGCGCCACCGTGGCTCACCTGTCGCCTGCGCCACGCAATGGACCGCGCCATCGATCGACCCGATCACCACGGCATCCCCCATCAGGGCCGGCGGCGCCGAGAGCGGCGCACCCGCCTGATAGCGCCACCGCTCCGTGCCTCCTAATTCGACCGCGAAGAGCGTGCCATCGGTGGAAGCAACATACACGGAGCCGTTGCCTACGGCGGGGCCTCCCAGCACCTCGCCGCCCGTGCGGAAGCGCCACACCTCATGCCCCTGCGCCGCGTCCAGCGCGACCAACCAGCCATCCTGCGTTCCGATATAGAGCCGGCCCTCGCTCGCGGCCACTCTCCCGCGCACGGAAGCGCCCAGATTCACGCGCCATCGCGCGCGAGGTCCCCCAGGGCGCTCCAGGAGAATCTCGCGGCCGGCATAGACGTGCCGGTCGCCCACCTGGAAGCGCGCGCGGAGCACGTGGACTCCCGGCGTGGCCTCGGCCAGATCCAGGGTCGCTTTCCAGAGCCGGTCGCCCTGCTGGCCTGCTTTCTCATCGGACGGCGCCAGCGCGACGGCCGGGCCGTCATCGAGGGCAACCTCGCCGACCACACCATCCCGGTCCGGGAACGAAAGGAGAACGCGCACCGCCTCACCCGAAACCCGGGTGCCCTCCTCGGGCGAGACAAAACGCACCTCCGGGAGTGGCTCCGGGGCGGCCAGCGGCTTCTCCAGGAGGGGCACCGTCGCTTCGGCCTCGGCGGCGCGCCGGTAGGCCACGCGCAAGACACCATCCTGGACGGTCACCACGTTATAGCCGGCGTTGCCGCCCGACATCGGCTTCGCATTCTTGTCGAAGGTAGAGCCTCCCATGACGGCGTCGTAGCCGCCGAAGCGCATGTGCCGGAAGCCATGACCGTGGCCTACCAGCATCAGCGCCACGTGATGCGGCCGCAGGATCTCGAGGAGACGCTCGTAGTCGCGCGGGCTCGCCCACTCGGTCCCCTGCAGCGGATGGTGGAAGAAGAGGAAGAGCGGCGTGCCCGGCTTCACCTCTTCCAGGTGCCTGCGCAGCCACTCCAGCTCCTCCACGCCGAACCCGGGCCGGGGGTCCTGCCTTCCCGCGCTATCGAGGGCGATGAAGTGGCAGCCCGCGTGATCAAAGGAGTAGGGCAGGCCTCCATGCAGGGCACGCATCGCCGGGCGCAGCAGCCACCAGGTGTTGTCGTGGTTGCCAGGCACGTGGTAGACGGGATACCGGGCGCCATCCCACCACGAGCGGTAGGTCTCCCAGGCGCCGGCACCGCCACCAAACTCGGTCACATCGCCCGTGACTATGGCGAACGAGGGCGGCGGGGCGGTCACACCATACGGCGCCAGGCGGATCGGCCCGGAATCGCGCGCCTGAGCGATCGTCTCGCGACTGGCGGACATCGGCGCGTGAACATCGCTCAGGTGGAGGAAGGAGAATCCCTCGGCGCCCGCCGGCAGCGGGGCCAGCAAGACAGCCAGCAGAAGCGCCGGCAGCCAGCGCCCGCGCCGGTTCCGATCAGACCTCAGGATGGGAGATACCAGCGCCAATCGTGCGTCCTTTCCAGATCCACTCGCGGCACGAGTCAACCGGCCCGCGGGAGAACTCTCAAACGATTGCTCCCATTATACTCCAGGGGCCATCCGGCGTCAAAACGGGCGCAGTGCTCCCCTGGTATTCGGAGATAAGGTCCGGTCTGGTCAGGAGACCCTGGGCTATGTTGTGGGACCGCTTCGCGGTCCTTCGCGATTCCCTGGGGATGGCCGTGCCCCGGATGGCCCGCGTCCCCAGTCGCGCGCCTGGCATATTCGTATCCGTGCTGCTCAGCCCTGGAAGCTTCGCGCCCTGATGCGCTCGGACACGCTACCCCTCGGGGGCGAGTGGCTTCTCCCGGCGCGGGAAGAGGCGGTCCAGCCCGAGGGCAACACCGAAACAGATCAGGTTGGTGATCACCGGCCAGAGCAACCAGTTGATCCCCGTATTGCTCTCCAGAGGATAGACGAGCGCCACGCTGGGAGTGACCTGCAGGAAGAACATCATCACGACGAGCGAGATGACGGATGCCACCCAGCCGGTGAGCGCAGCCCAGGGGTTCACCTTCCAGGGAAGGAACGCCAGCGCCATCAGCCCTAGCACACCGCAGGTGGAGATCCCCATCACCTTCTGCCATACCACCTGCGCCCGCTCAATCTGCATGAAGAGGATCGCCATCACGATGTGCGCTACGCCCCAGACGAGCGAGAGCGCCTTCCCCACGCGCATGTAGTGCTCGTCACTCTTCGATTTCGCCCAGAAGCGGCGGTAGAAATCCTCCACACACACCGCGGAGCTCGAGTTCATGCTCGACGAGATGGTGGACTGCGCTGCGGCAACGAACGCGGCGATCACCAAGCCGGCCAGGCCCGCCGGCATGTGCGTCACCACGAAGTAGGCATAAAGCGCGTCCAGCTTCTTGTCGGCCACAAGCCGCTCCACGCCCGGATCAGGGTTCACCGTGTAGTACACGAAGAGCGCCGTGCCGATGAAGTAGAAGAGATAGGCGAGCGGGATGTAACCCAGGATCGAGAGCCACACGCTTTGGTTCGCCTTCTTCGTCGATTCCGCGGCCATGTAGCGCTGCGTCATATCCTGCTGCGTGGCATAGATCCGGATCGTCTGGAAAAGCGTCTCCAGGATCAGCCACAGCGACGTCACCTCGGCGATGTTCCACCCGCCCACCCAGGTGCGAAACTTCCCATGCTCGTGGGCCACAGCGAAGAAGTCCACGCCCGGGGCGAAGGCAAAGAACAGCGTGGCGATAGCGCCGATGATAAAGATCACCACCTGGATCGAATCAACCCAGATGATGCCCTTGATCCCGCCGACCACCGTGTAGATCGTGACGATGATCCCCATGACCACGATCGAGGCGACAAGATTGACCCCGAGAACGTAGGAGAGCGCCAGCGACGGCAGGTAGAGGACGAGGCCCATGCGCCCGATGGAGAGGAGGATGAAGGCGATGGACGCAACCAGGCGCACCGAAACGTGGATCCGGCGTTCCAGGAACTCGTAGACGCTGATGCACCCCTCCTCGCGCAGCCGCGGGAGCACGAACCCGGTGATGACGACCGCCGTGACGAGCAGGAAGGGGAGCTGGATCGTATAGGTCCAGTCGTCGCGGCCATACGACATCGCCGGGAGCGCCATCATCGTGAGCGCCGAAAGGTAGGTGCCCAGGAGCGATAGCCCTACGAGGACGTGGTGAACCTTCCCCTCGCCAATAAAATAGCCGGCAGCGCCCTTCGTCTGCCGGCCCGCCCAGATGCCGATGGCAAGCATGCCCGTGAAGTAGACGGCCAGCACAGCGTAGTTGATCGCGCCGAAAGACGCGGGGCTCTCAGGCATGGTTCCTCTTCTCCCCTCTGCCGTTTACGCGCGGCGAACGCGCACGCGGACGGTGTTCTCCACCCGGCCGCCCGGCGGTACCCGCTGCGCCCGCTGCCCAGACGGCGTGTCGTCGCCCAACCCGCCCGGCAGGCCGGTCCACGGCTCCAGACAGGCGTAGGGCGCCTCCGGCGAGGTAAAGACCACGAAGACGGGAAACTCGCGCGCGTCGAACTCGACCTCGATGGCGTAGCCCGTCTCGGGGTCGTGCACCCAGCAGCGGACCTGGCCCCCTTCGTCCGGGCGGAGCGCGGCGAAGACACGGTCCATCGTCTCGTCGCCCAGGGCGCGCTCCGGCTCGAACGCTTCTCGGGGATCGATCGGAACCTGCCGGCCCGTGGCACACAGGTTCTCCAGCTCCCAGGTCGCGAACGAGGGCACGCGCATCAGGCAGCGCGTGCGGTCGCCATCGGGGCGAATAGGCACGCGGAAGTAGGGATGATAGCCCAGGTGGAACGGCAGCGGCTCCTCGCCAGGATTCTCCACGGCAGCCTCGACAGAAACCGCCCCTTCCCGAATCCGGTAGGTGAGCGCAATCCGGAAGGCATAGGGGTAGACACGGCGTGTCTCCTCGGTGTCTTGGAGTGAGCAGGTGATTCGCGCGCCGGCCTCATCCGCGGCCACATCCTCCACATCCCAGGGGAGGTCGCGCGCGAAACCGTGGATCGGCATCGGATAGCGCGTGCCCCGATGGCGGTAGAAGCCCAACTCGCCGTCGCACGCCGAGCGCCCGGTCACCGGGAAAAGGACCGGAGACCCACCCGGATAGGTGAAGTGCTCCGCCGGATGGAACAGCTCCATTCGATTGCCGCTCTCGTCGCGCGCGCCAAAAGCGGACCACACCGCGCCCTGATCCGGGATCACCGTGATATCGACGCCAGCCGCCTCGTCCACGAGCCGGAACTCACGCTCCCCCGTGGCCAGCCGGCCCTCTGCGCACCGGTAGTGTGACATCGCCACCTCCCTAGCCGCCCCGCGCCTCTCCCACCGGATAGGAGCGGGCCAGCCGGCGCGGGCCTCACGGCCCGCGCCGTTTTCACCAACTTGCCCTCGCGAGGGCTCAGAACTCGATCACCGCCACATCCTCGGCCTTCAGTGTGAACTCCGCGCGCGCGGCAGGCTGGCCGTGGAGAGTGCCGCCCGCTCGCCAGCGGACTTCCTGGCCGGTGACCAAGTCACGGCTGGCTGCCGGGGCCTTGCCCTGAAGCGTCACCGTAAACCGCTTCTCCTCGGAGCTGTCGTTGAAGAGCGTCAGGTAGCGGTCTCCAAAGCGCTCCACGTAAACCTGGGGATCACTCGTCACCGCCCCGGTGATCGGGCGCCACCCGGCTTCCGCCACCCGCTTGCACAGCGGCACGTACTTCTTGAAGAGCGGGCGGTCGCGGTTATAGAGCGCGGGGTTGCGGAAGTAGTGATTCGTAGAAGCATCGGCGCTGAAGAAGCCAGGGAACATCCCGTAGGCGAGCGACCGCTTCATGTACTTCTCTACCAACTCGTGCGAGAAGAGGTTGAAGTCGGTGTTCATCAGGAAGCAGTAGGGCTTGGTGGCGCACATCGCCCGCCGATAGAGCAGGTCGGCGTCAGACATCGGCTGCCAGTTCCCACGTGGGTTCCAGTTGGTCTCGGTGCCCAGTACGTCCATATAGGCAGCTAGCCAGGGCAGCCGGCTCGGCGTGCTGTTGGCCATCATCAGCTTGCCCATGCGATGCACGTCCTCGGCCATGGCGCGAGCGTACTCGTAGGCGATCAGCCCGCGGAAGATCGCGGGGCGATGCGAACCGATATCGAAGGTGAGCGGCGTCTTCATGCCGGCAAAGTGCTCGCGCCGGAAGTTCAGCTCGTCGGTCACATACCCCTCGCTGGAGTCGATGTACTCGCCATCGAGGTCGCCCTTGCGCTCGGGGCCGTACAGCTGTTCGCGGAGCTTCGGGCTCCACTTGTTCAGGAAGTCGGTCGTCTCGCCCGGCACACCCGGCGCGGAGTTCATGCTCCAGACAGCGCCGTTACACCACGGCGTATCCAGCAACCGGGCGACGAACTGCCCGTTGGTGTCGTGGTAGCCGCTCGCCAGGAGGGCCTGTGCTTGCCGGTTCCCCTCGCCGGCCAGGCGCTTCGCCTCGGCCACCGCCGCCTCCATCGTGCGCGGCATCTCCTCCGGCATCCGCATCCACCACGTCATCGGCTCCGTATAGCGGAAGGTGATGATGTTGTTCGCATCATCCCAGGCCGTCTCATCGTTCCCCTCCTTGAACTTGAAGCCGAAGTCCTGCCAGCCTTCCACCTGACTGATCTTGGCAAATGGCATCCAGAGCCCCTGCTCCGGCGTGCGGCAGCGGAAGAGCTCGGGGAAGAGCCGATAGTAGCGATCGAGCGCGCTCCGGAACCCCCAGGCGGCATCGAAGTCGTAGAGGCAGAACTGGAGCTCGGCCGAGGGCTTCTCGGGCGTCAGCCCCAGATCATAGGCGATGAAAAGCTCGCCCGTGCCGGCGCTATAGCCCACGCGGTAGAACGCCGGATAGCCCATATCGAGACCGATCGCCCGGCCCGTGTTCCCCCTCGCGATCGCCGCCAGAGGATAGCGAGAGAGCGCGCCGATGGCCCCGGCGGCAAACCGGGAGACCTCGTGATACTCCACGGGCGGCTGCGTCTCCAGGCTCCGCCGCGGGTCGGCCA
This sequence comes from Armatimonadota bacterium, assembly GCA_012512265.1. GTDB lineage: Bacteria > Armatimonadota > JAAZEB01 > JAAZEB01 > JAAZEB01 > DUUU01. Next base: position 45,548 of record JAAZEM010000169.1, read on the forward strand.
GCCACCGCCAGCCCTGGTTCCCCACCGGCACCGTGTAGACCAGCGTAATCGCGCGGTCTTTGCCCGTCGTATCCGCGATCCGGCAGCGGATGAAAGTGGCGCCGTCTCTTTGCTGTCGCTGGCTCTCCAGGGTCAGGCCGAACGCCTTGCCCCCCTCAAAGGTGGAGAAGCCCGTGTTGGCAGCGACGTCGCGCACCTGGAAGCCCTCTGCCAGGCGGCCCTTGACCGTGACGGGAAGCCCGTCGAAGATCGCGGCGCCTTTCGGCGTCTCAAGCTGGTACAGCACCGGATCGCGGAAGGATGCCTTCCCGGTGTGCCGGCGCAACAGCATGTAGAACGAAACCTGCTTCACCGGCTTGCTCGGGAAAATCACCACCTGCCGACGCTCCCAATCGTGCGTGCCGACGCTGAAGGGCGCCGTCTGCCCCCACAGCGGCGTGCCATCGGCATAGAGCAGGTCGAGGTAGAGCGAGTAGTTGTTGTCGCGCCCGCCGCTAATGCCCTCGGCTTTGCTCCACGCCACCGCGATGATCGGTCGCGGCACATCCTGGTTCAGCTCCACCGTCTGCCCCACGCCGCGGTGAACCGTGTTATCGTTGCCGTTGTCGCAGACGAAGACGCCCCCCTGCCGCTCGAAGCCCTGCTCCCAGGGCTGCCACTTGTCGTCGCTGAGCAGATTCGGGCCGGTGGCCTGCGCGTCAAACAAATCCTTGACCACGGCACACCTTCCCATTCCCGGCGCTGCTAGAAGCAGCGCGGCACAGAAAAGGATTATACTCCGCACGGAACACCAGCCTTTCTCTTGACCATCGGGCTCCCCTCTCGCCCTTCCCGGGACGCGGCCAATCGAGGGGCAGACCGCCGCTTCAGTCCCCTGCCAGGGAAACCAGACAACAGCGTGGCTCTGGGCCAAACCTTCCTGCCTCATCGTCGCCGGGCTGCACTGCCACGCGCCATGAAGCGACAGGGAGCGGTTCGTGCATCCCTCGCCCGATCCTTCCACCCTGGCCCCGCGAACTCCTCTCTTGCGCAACGCTTCCCGAATCCTAGATACCGGGGAGGAGTTCGCGCCGCTCCCACGAACAACAGGGTGACTGCTATGCCCGCGCCTGTCAGAGAAACGCTGGCAGGGGAAGCGGCTTCTAATCGGAGGCTCGATGGTTACCCTTCTCCACCTTGCGGACCTGCACCTCGACACGCCATTCAAGGGGCTGGCGGAAACAGACGAAGCACTGGCCACTCGTCTGCGAGATGCCACCCTGAACGCGCTCGACCGGGCTGTCGCTTTCGCCCTGGAGCAGAAACTGAGTGGCCGGCTCGATGCCGTCACCTTTGGCGGCGACATCTTCGATGAAACCGCGCCCAGCCTGCGGGCGCGGATGCGTTTCGGCGAGGCACTCAAAACGCTCTGCCGGGAGGGGATCCCCTGCTTCATCATCGCCGGGAATCACGACCCGATCGATGACCCGTCGCTCTGGCGCCGCCACGTCTCGCTCCCCGAAGGCTGCACGCTCTTCGACGCGGAATGGGGCGCCGGCGTAATCGAAAAGGAGGGCGCGCCCGCGTGCACGGTGGTCGGGCGTAGCTTCAGCCAGGCGCTCAATCTGGCGCATCCCCTGGCCGGCCTCGAAGCGCACGCGGCGGCGCTGGAAGCCGCCCCCCTGCGCGTCGGCCTACTTCACTGCGATGCCGGGGGCACGATGAGCGAGATGAATGGCTACGCCCCCGTTTCGGTGGGCGATCTGGCCCGTGCCCCGGTCGATGCCTGGCTCCTGGGCCACATCCACAAGCGCTCCGAGAAGCCGCTCCACGACCGGCCGCTCGTCATCTACCCGGGCAATCCCCAGGGCCGTGACATCAACGAAGCCGGGCCGAAGGGCGGGCTGCTGGTCCACCTGGAACCGGGGCGCGCGCCGAAGACCGAGTTTGTGCCGTTCGGATCGATTCTCTGGGAGCGCGTGGAGGTCGCCGTCTCCGAATGCGCGGGCGACACCGCCGTGACGGAGGCGATCCGCGACGCGCTTCAGACCCGGCTGGACGAGGCCTCGCGCACCGGCGCCGAGGGCTTGATCGCCCGGGTAACGCTCGCCGGCCGCCCGGAGCTTTCGACATGGCGGCTGTTGCAGAGCCCGGAAACGCTGGACGAAATCCGGAAGAACGCCGCCGGCGCGACGGAGACGCCCTTCCTGGTGATCGAGCAGCTGGAGTCGCGCGCCCAGGCGCCGCTCCCGCCGCGCGAAGAGCTGCGGGAGCGCGAAGACCTGCTCGGCGATTTCCTCCGCGTCCTGGACCAGGCGCGGGAAGCCCCCGAGAGTGGCGCACGCCGCGCGGTGGAAGAGGCGCTCAGCGCTTTCTCGAAGAACGCAGACGCGCGCGAGTTCGGAGGCATCCCCGGACCCGAGATGCCGCTTGAGGAGCTCCTGGATGCAGCAGAGAAGATCGCGCTCACGCTGCTCTGGGATGAGGAAGATGCCCTCGCCTCGGAGGAGGAGCCGGTACAATCATGAGGATCGACCAAATCAAGCTGGTGCGCTTCGGCGAGTTCGCCGATTGGGAGGTGGGCGACCTGCAGCCCGGGCTCAACGCCCTCTTCGGCCCGAACGAAACGGGAAAGAGCACACTGCTCGGCGCCATCCGTTTCCTCCTCTTTGGCTCGGCCGGCAGGCAGTCGGGCGTCAATCAGTACGAGCCCGATGGCGATAAACGGCACGTGGAAGCCATCCTGTGGCACGACGGCACACTCTGGCACCTCACCCGGCGCGATGTTCGCGGCAAGGGCGCGTTCACTCTCAAGCCCGCGGACGGCGGTCCAAACGTTCTCCTGGACACGTTCAACCGCGACTGGCTGGGGAACACCTCTCGTGGTACCTACCAGAGCGTCTACGCCCTTGGCCTGGATGATCTCCAATGGTGCAACGAACTCCGCGACGTCATCCTCGTGCAGGCCGACCCGATGGGCGAGAAGCTGCGCGACGCGATCAAAGAGACGGAGAAAGCCACCGCGCAGGCGCCCGTCAAGCACGCGCTCGCAGCGTGGAAGAAGGCAAACGACGAAGTGCTCCAGCTCTCGCAGCAACCTGCGCAGCTCAACGACTACGAGCGCCAACTCTCGCGCGAGCGCCAGCGCGTTGCCGAACTGGACGAGGAACTCGCCGGCGTGAGAAAGGGCCTGGCACGCTGCCGGGAGATTCTGGACGCGCGCGAGACGTGGAACCGGGCCGCCAGCCTCCGCACACAACTCGAGCCGCTGGCTGACGTGGCCGAGTTCCCATTGACCGCCGAACGCGACTATCAGGCGGCGAGAGAGCGCCACGACGAGGCGCGAACGCAGGCTGATGAGGCCCGTTCGCGCGCCCAAAGCATCGAGCGCGAGTTGGACGGGCTGTGGGTAGACGAGACGCTGCTTACGCACGCCGGCGCGGTGGAGAAACTCGCCGATGAGGCAGCCCAGCACCGAGAACTGCCAGGCCAGCTGCAAGAGGCAGAGCAGAGGGCCGAGATGGCACTCGCAGCCGCCCGGCAGGAAGCGGACTGCAGGTGCGGGCACGATGCCGACATCGCTACTCTCCGCAATCTCGATACTTCCGCCACAACCCAGAGCAAACTGGAAGAGGCCGCATCTGCCCTCTCCCGGGCGGAAACCGCGCACGCCCAGGCGAAAAAAGCGACAGACGACGCCGCACGCGCGCGCGAGCAGGCGGAGGAGGAAGTCGCCGAGGTAGAGAAGGCCCTCGACACGCTTCCAGAGCCGGTGGACGTTGACGCGCTTCGCGCGCGCGTCGAGCAGGTTGAGAGGTGGCAGGCGCTCCAAACCGAGTGGCGTGTGGCGCGCCGCGATCATGAGACCGCCCAGGAAAAGCATGACGACCTGGTCGCGCGTCACAAGC
>JAAZEM010000170.1 GCA_012512265.1 Armatimonadota bacterium
AGAGCCTCCGGCACGTCGCTCACATCCGCTACTTGCGTGGCAACATCGTCGGTGCCTATCGGGCCATCGCCGATGCCCTTCAGGTCTCGCTCGACCCAGAGGTCCTCTTTGATGGCGCCCGCTATGCGGCGCTCACCGGACGCATCTCCGAGGCTCAAGAGTGGATCGCGCAATGCATCCAACGCTCTCCCGCGGTCGCCATCTCCGCACTCGCCGAGGCGGACTTCACGGCGCTAGCCCGCGAGCTGCACGAACTGATATCGCGAGTCCTCTCTCAGGCCCGCTATCAGGCGCGCACGATGGTCACGCATTGGAGCGACGCTCTCGACCGCATCGCCTCCTGGCAAGAGCAGTCCGGGCATACCGTTGAGCTTCCGACCTATCTAGGGCGATCATGCGCTGATGCCGCCGCATCGGAGGTGACCGATGCCGGCTACCTGACAGTGCTTGAGATCGAGCGCTACGCGGCGCGCGCGTCGGCGCCTGCGCTCGCCTTCGCCACGCGCGAGCTAGAGGAAGAGGCCTGCAGGCGCAGAGACGCCACGGCGGCACTCAAAGAAGAGCTGGAAAATGCCATCCACGAGGCGGGCTGGGAAAGCTCGCCCGAGGTGCGGCAGAAGGAAGCTGAGGCAGAGGCAGCGGAGCGCGAGTGCAAAGCCCTCCTGGAAGCACCGCCTCCACTGGAGGAACATGCCCTTGCCGGATGCGGGATTATGCTGGCCGGGGCCGCCTTCCTGGGCGGCCTGGCTGCTCTCCACGGCGAGATCGCGGCCGTCCTCCGCACGCCCGTCGGACTGCTGCTGTCGGCCGTCATGCTTGGCGGGTGGGCGTTCATTCCCATCCTCCGCTGGATGCGCTATCGGATGCAGGCGGATGCCGTCATGGAAAAAGCTCTCGCGGCGCGCCGGGCCGCGGAGGAGCTTCAGGCACGCATCATCGCTGAGACTCCTTCGGAGCTCTCGGAACGCATCGAATCGCTACGGCAGCAACTCCAGGAGGCGGAAGCCGGTAAGGCGCGCATGGATGAGCTCCTCGCGACGATCAAGGAGTCCAACCGCTAGGAGAAGCGCGCATCTTCCGCGGGCCAGCGGCGATGCGGGCCGCGTGCCCACATCTTGATTCAGGAGAAGCGTTCGCCGGGGGCAAGGCGCGCGCCGCGGGCAAAGGCGCCAGCTCCCATCCGGCTCTTGCCTGCCTCTTGAACCTCCTCCAGCCAGAGGGTACCCTCGCCGGTGGCGACCCGGATACTCTCCGGCCCAATGGCTACGATCTGCCCAGGCGACGCATCCGTGGCATCAGAATCGACGCGCGCGCGCCAGATCTTCACTTCCTTGCCGCGGAACTCGGCCCAGGCGCCCGGTTTCGGACTGAACGCGCGCACCTGATTGCGGATCTTCTCGGCGCTGCTGCTCCAATCGATGCGCGCGTCCTCACGCGACAGGTTCGGAGCATATGTGGCCCGGGAGGCATCCTGGGGGGTCGGCTCCAGGCGCCCCGCCGCCAGCGCCGGAAGCGCCTCCAGAAGCAGGTCAGCGCCGACACGCGCGAGCCGGTCGAGCAGCGTTCCCGCTGTATCCTCGGGCGAAATCAGCACTTCCCGCTGCATCAGGATGGGACCGGTATCCATCCCCTCATCCATGAGCATGATGGTGATGCCGGTGACGCGCTCGCCAGCGAGGAGCGCATGCTGCACAGGTGACCCACCGCGGTACTGGGGCAGCAACGAGGCGTGAATGTTGACGCAGCCGATAGCGGGAATCTGCAGAAGCGGCTTGCGCAGGATCTGGCCGAAAGCAGCGACGACAATCGCGTCCGGCGCCAACTCCTGCACCTGCTCCACGACCTCTGGGTCATTGACTTTGGCCGGCTGCAGCAGGGGGAGGCCCAACTCCCGGGCAGTAGCGGCCACCGGCGTCGGGTTTGCCTGCCGCCCGCGCCCGCGCGGCCGGTTCGGCTGCGAGATCACCAGCGCGATCTCGTAGCCGGCGCCATGGAGGGCTTGCAGTGCCGGTACGGCGAACTCCGGCGTGCCCATATAAACCACCCGCATCAGATCACCTCAGCGACGGCGCAGAGCCCGCGTCCTCCGGCGAGGCTGTTCCGCAGAGGCCGCGACCCCGATCTCCTCGCCATCCTCATCCACCTCATCTTCCTCAGTTGCCGTCACCCACTGCAACGAAGTGGGATCCGCCCGGTCGATGAAGAGAATGCCCTCAAGATGGTCGATCTCGTGGCAGAGGCAGCGCGCCAGATAGCCCTCGCCACTCACACGCACTTCGTTTCCGTCGACATCGAGGCCACGGACGACGACGCGCTCGGGGCGCTCCACGTTGCCCTGAAGCCCGGGGATGCTCAGGCAGCCCTCGGGCCCCGTCTGCGAGCCGGACTTGCGGATAATCTTGGGATTGACCAGCGCGCCCGGGCCCTCGCCCACGTCGTAGACGATCACCTGGAGCGACTCGCCCACCTGTGGCGCCGCTAGACCCACTCCGGGCGCGGCATGCATTGTCTCGATCATGTCATGGATGAGCTCCCGGATCTCCGGGGTCACCTCCGGCACAGCTCGCGCCTTCTGCCGCAGCACCGGGTCACCATAGTGCACAATTCTTCGGATCACGCCCACCTCCCTCAATGGGTCTCACACCGCTCCACAGCGCGATATCGCCCGCCTCCGCCGGGCACTCCAACACTAGCATTTACAATACCTACTCCCACTATACCATTGTCATTGGGTCTACGTCTACAATGAGCGCATCCTGGTCGGCGGCCGGCAGTAGAGCCATTCCCTCTCGGATCGCGGAGTGGACCTGCTCGTCATCCGGGCCGCGCACGATCAGCTGCCACCGATAGCGCTGCTTGATGCGCGCCAGCGGCGCGGGCGCCGGCCCGAGTACCTCCACGGGCCATCCGTGGCGCCTGGCGACCCGGGCGATCGACGCCCCGGCCCGACCAGCCCGCCCTTCCGCCACTGCCGAATCTGGATCGATGGAGAGGACGACAGCCAGCACCCCGAAAGGAGGGTAGCCTAGCTCGCGCCGAAACTGGATCTCCTGGGCATAGAACCCCTCATAGTCTTGCTTGCATGCCGCCATCACGGCGTAATGCTCTGGGTTGTACGTCTGGATGATCACCTCGCCGGCGCGCTCGCCGCGGCCCGCGCGTCCGGCTACCTGCGTCAGGAGCTGAAAGGTGCGCTCGGCCGCCCTGAAATCGGGAACGTTCAGTCCGGCATCGGCGCTGATCACTCCCACCAGCGTGACACCAGGGAAATCGAGCCCCTTGGCGACCATCTGCGTGCCGATCAGGATCTCGGCCTCGCCGGCGCGAAACGCCCGGTAGAATCGCGCGTGCGCGTTCTTCCCGCCCGTGGTATCGCGATCCATGCGCAGGACGCGCGCCTCTGGCAGGTGGGCATGCACCGCCGCTTCGACGCGCTCGGTGCCCAAGCCGAACGGAAGCACGCGCTCGCCCTTGCATACGGGACAGAGCGAGGGCGCTGGCCGCTGGTGATTGCAGTGATGGCAGCGGAGCGACGCGTCGCTGGCATGGAGAGTCAGCGAAACGCTACAATGCGGGCACCGGGAGGTGTATCCGCAGTCGCGACACAGGATGAAGCTGGCAAAGCCGCGCCGGTTCAGGAACAGCACCGCCTGCTCGCCATCGTGCACGCGTCGGGCGAGGGCATCCAACAGCTCGTCACTGAAGACGCCCTCCGGCCCCAGCGGCGGATGCGCGCGCATATCAACGACGCGCACCGAGGGCATCGCGCGCCCTGGGATGCGCTCTGGCATGCGTACCAGACGGTAATCCTCGTTGCAGGCGTGGTAGTAGCTCTCCACCGATGGGGTGGCGCTCCCCAAGACGAGCGCGGCATCCGCGTCGCGGGCCCGCTGAATGGCGGCGTAGCGCGCATGGTAGCGCGGCGAGTTCTCTTGCTTATAGGATGGCTCGTGCTCCTCGTCCAGAATCACCAGGCCCAAGTTCGCAATGGGCGCGAAGAGCGCCGATCGCGGGCCCACGGCCACTCGCGCCTCGCCGGTGCGCAGCCGCTGCCACTCATCATACCGCTCCCCGGCGGAAAGCCGCGAGTGCAACAACGCCACGCGCTCTCCCAGCCGCGACTTGAACACTTCCACCACCTGCGCGGTGAGCGCGATCTCCGGCAGCAGGACAATGGCGCCTTTGTTCGCGGAAAGCGCGGTCTCAATCGCGCGCAGATAGACCTCCGTCTTCCCGCTCGCCGTCACGCCGTGAAGGAGGATGGTATCATGCTGGCCGGCGTGAATTGTCTCCGCAATCGCCGCCGCCGCCGCGCTCTGATCCGGGGTAAGGGGCGGTGGGGCGGTAGCAGTTGCCCGTCCGCTCCACGGATTGCGCCGCTGGCTCACGCGCTCGGCGACCAAAACACCATCCCGTGCCAGAGCCTGAAGCACGCTACGACTGGTGCCGCGCTGCGCCAACTCGGCCGCGGTGAAACCGCCCGCGCCGCTCTCCAAAAAGTGAGCGAGCGCCTGCGCCTGGGCCGGTGCGCGCTGGCGGCGCGCCTCGGCCTCGGCAGCGAGGGCCTCGGTGCCGACCGCCGGCCGAAACACCGTCACCTCACGCGGGCGCGCCGGTGGCGACTCCAGCGCCATCTCCTGACGAATCCACCCCCGGGTGCGCAACCGGCCCAGCGCGGCGGTCAGATTGCTCCCCTTCCAGCGCTCGCGCAGCGTTCGGGTATCTATCGCTCCCTCCTGCGCCAGAATCCGCAGGAGGGATGCCAACGCCGGCGACCGCCGCTCCAGCGTCCGGGCGGCATCCTCCGGATCGGCCACGCCTTCCAGAGCCACCCGAGTGCGCAGGCGGGTGGCAATTCCCTCGGGAACAATACAGCGCAGCGTCTCCGCGAGAGAGGCACGATAGCGATGGGCCATCCATATAGCGAGGCGCAATAGCGGCGGATCAAAAAGCGGCTCCGAATAGAGCACCGCGGCGAGGGGCTTCGCAGTGCCCTCGAATTCGCCCTGCAACTCCACAACGTAGCCGAGCGCCTGCCGCGTGCCCAGGGGCACCTGGACGTACGTCCCGATGCGCACCAGCGGGCGCATCGCTTCTGGGATCGCGTAGGTGAGTGGCCCCGGCAGTCCGCGGCCCTCGAGATCGACGACCACGTTTGCAAACATGAAGCTCGGCTCTTTTCGTGATGCGTCGGGTCTACCCCGGATGGCTCAGCCGGCCGCGCGGTCCACTCTCCCCTGCCCCGCGAGTATCAAACCCCGCGGCGGATCGCGCGATGGCCGGTGGGAGTGCCCGCGGCCCATTCAAGCGAGACCCATCGGAAGGGGAGAGCCATTGGTGTCGCATCGGGCAAGTGCCCGGCTCAGACGCGGGAGGAGTACGTCACAGAGGACACAGTGCTCGATGCGCTCCTGTGTCCTCTGCGCCGCTATCGTGCTTGCCACCCGGCTGGATCAGACCAGCGCGGAAGAGATCAGACGCCTGCAGCGTTGCGCACCGCGTCGACCATGTCGTCCTTCTCCCAGGCCACGTCGAGATCCGTGCGCCCAAAGTGGCCAAAGGCAGCCACCTGGCGGTAGATCGGACGGCGAAGCTGCAGCTTCTCGATGATCGCGCCTGGCGTCAGGTCGAAGAGGCGGCTCACAATCTGCAGAATCTGACCATCGGGGATCTGGCCGGTCCCGAAGGTGTTGATATTCACGGAGAGTGGCTCGCGCTCGCCAATGGCGTAGGCCACCTGAAGCTCGCAGCGGTCGGCCAAGCCGGCGCCGACAATCTGGCGGGCGATGTAGCGCATCATGTAGGCCGCCGAGCGGTCCACCTTGGTGGGGTCCTTGCCGGAGAAGGCCCCGCCGCCGTGGCGTGCCATGCCCCCATAGGTATCGACGATGATTTTGCGTCCTGTGAGGCCGGTATCCCCCTGCGGGCCCCCCACAGCAAAGCTGCCCGTCGGGTTGACCAGGGGCGGCTTCGTCTGAGAGTCGACCATGTGCTCGGGGATCACCGGCTTGATGACGTGCTCGACGATATCCTCGTAGATGGTGCTCTGCTTGACGGAAGGATCGTGCTGCGAGGAGACGAGAATCTTGTCCACCCGGATCGGGCGTCCATTCTCGTATTCGACCGTGACCTGGGTCTTGCCGTCCGGGCGCAGGTACGGGATCGTGCCGTTGCGGCGGACGAGAGAGAGTTGCCGGGCCAGCTTATGCGCCAGCATGAGCGGCATCGGCATCAGCTCCTGCGTCTCGTTGGTGGCGTATCCGAACATCATCCCCTGGTCGCCGGCCCCGCCGCGGTCCACGCCCATCGCGATATCGGGCGATTGCTTCTGGATCGCGGTGATGACGCCACAGGTCTGATAGTCAAAGCCGTACTTCGCGCGGGTGTAGCCGACATCCTGAATCGTCGCTCGAGCGATCTCAGGGATGTCGATATGGCAGGCGGTGGTGATCTCACCGGCCACCATCACCAGGCCGGTCGTCAGCATCGTCTCGCAGGCGACACGGCCATAGGGGTCCTGGGCCAGAATAGCATCCAACACCGCATCCGAGATCTGATCCGCCATCTTATCGGGATGGCCCTCGGTTACGGATTCTGAGGTAAAGAGAAACCTGTTGCTCAAGTCGTCCTCCCTGGAGTCACAGCGCGCGACGCGCTCCCACTCACTCCCCTTGCCGTATGTGCGATCGACCGCGGTCTCGCGATGCTTTTCCGCGGCGGCCGGCCCCACCGCGCGGGCGGGCAGTCATGGCGCGGTGAGCCGAGGCCAGACACTGCGGTGCATCATTCTCCTGGGGCATCGTCTCCGCGGAGGAGCGACTTCACCATCTCCTGGGCGGCCGGACCAGGGGGGATGCGCAGGGTCTCCGCGGTGATGATTGCAACAATCTCGGCGACGGCGCACTCGAGGTCGTCGTTGATCACCAGGTAGTCGTATTCTGGAATCGCCTGGAGCTCGGTGACCGCATTGGCCAGGCGCGTCCTGATTGCGGCCTCCGGGTCTCTGGCTCGCGTCCGCAGGCGGCGCTCCAGCTCTGGCAGCGATGGCGGCGCAAGGAAGATGCTGACCACTCGCTCTAGCTGCGCCCGCACCGAGCGCGCGCCCTGAACATCGATCACCAACAGGATATCGGTGCCTTGGGCGATCTGATCCTCGACCCACCATCGCGGCGTGCCATAGTAGTGGCCGTGCACGCAGGCGGACTCCAGCAGCTCGCCCTGCCTCTCGAGATGCTGGAACTCCTCGGGAGTGCGAAAGAAGTAATCGACGGCATCCACCTCACCTGCAGCCGGGGCACGCGTGGTGACGGTAATGCAGCGCCGTACCCGGGGCAATCGCTCGAGGACGCCCTGCGTGACCGTGCTCTTCCCCGCTCCAGAAGGCGCGGATAGTACGAACACGGTTCCCCGACGGCTCACTACGGTCTCCTCCTCCTCGCGATCTCGCCTCCTGATCGGCGCGACCTGCCCTTCATCCGGGCGTATTCTAGCATAATCCAGGTCAACGGTCAACCAACCAGACGCAATCATGTTGGGGGCCACCCGCGCGAGCACCGCCCGGCCGCATCGCCAGCCCGCGCACCCACAATTCTGGCGCCCCGGCCAGAACGCCGGTCTGCTTCGCGCTCCTCCGAGAGCACCTCACCCGGACGCGATCCACACCCCCGGGCACCGCGCGAGCTGGGCCGCCGCGCTATTCCCATCCGCGTCCGGCCCCTGCATCGACGGTATCACAGTCGGCGGGACCGGCCCCTTGACGCTCGCCAGTGGCCGCTCTATAATCAGGATGGAATCCGGCGCGCCGCCTCGTTGCCGCGTCGCGGCGGCTCCGAGGAGAGGATCTTGACCAGGCTACTTGTCCATCACGCCAGGCACGGCTTCGAGCCGAACGTGTCCGTGGAGAGGCTCGCCAGCCTTCTCTCGGACCCGGAGATCCTGCTGTGGCTGGACCTGGAGCGCCCCACGCAGGAGGAGATCGCCCTTCTCCACCAGGTGTTCCGATTCCACCCCCTCGCGGTGGAGGACGTGATCCACGCGTTCCAGAGACCGAAGATCGAGAAGTACGAAAACTACTTCTTCATCGTGCTCTACGCCGTCTCTCCCCATGACGCCAGTGAGGAGCTGAACCCTAAAGAGCTGGCCCTCTTTGTCGGCCCCAACTACCTGGTCACCGTTCACCCGGATGCAATTCCGGTCATCGGAGAAGTCACGGCGCTGTGGCAGGCCAGCGATCAGACCTCGGCTCACAACGTTACGTGGCTCCTCTACCTCCTGCTCGATGCCATCGTCGACGACTATTTCCCCGTGGTGGACTCGCTCGCCGACCGCACCGATGCGTTGGAGGATCGGATCTTCGCAGAGGAAGAGACGGCTGCCCTGCAGGGGATCTTCGAGTTGAAGCGCGTGCTCCTGGCGTTGCGCCGCGTCGTCGCCCCGGAGCGCGACGTCGTCAACGTGCTGATGCGCCGCGAGCATCCCTTCATCGACGTGCGTTATCTGGCGTACCTACAAGATGTGTATGACCACCTGTCCCGGCTCACGGAGAGCATCGACGTCTTTCGAGATATCCTCGCGAGTGCGCTCGACGCGCACCTCTCGGTGGTCTCCAACCGGCTGAACCAGGTGATGAAGACGCTCACAGCCCTCTCGGCGATGCTAATGACATCCGGGCTCGTGGCGGCTATCTATGGGATGAATTTCCGGCGGATGCCGGAGTTAGAATGGACCTACGGCTATCCCTTTGCGCTCCTGCTGATGCTGGGGATCGTGGTGGCACTGGGCCTCTTTTTCCATCGCAAGGGGTGGCTGTAGCCGTAGAGGAGAAGAAAATGGGAGATGGGAAAGGAGCGATCGTGGAGCCTGAAATCACGCTCAGTCCGGAAGTTCAGGAGGTCCTGGCCGATGTTATCGCCATACGCCGTGAGATCCACGCCCACCCGGAGCTAGGCTATCAGGAGGTGCGCACCGCGGCGCTGGTTGCCGAGCGCCTGCAGGCAATGGGGTTGTCAGTGCAAACCGGGGTGGCGGAGACGGGGGTGGTCGGCCTCTTGGAGGGCGGCCAGCCAGGTCCGGTCGTCATGCTCCGCGCCGACATGGATGCGCTCCCCATCCAGGAGCTGACCGGATACCCCTACGCGTCTCAGGTGCCTGGGGTGATGCACGCCTGCGGTCATGATGGGCACACGGCGGCGCTTCTGGGCGCGGCGCAAGTGCTCTCCGCGATGCGCGAGCAGTTGGCTGGCAGCGTGAAGTTCGTTTTCCAGCCGGCCGAGGAATCTCGCGCAGGGGCCGAGCGCATGGTGCAAGAGGGAGTCCTGCAGGCGCCGCGCGTGGATGCCGCGTTCGGACTCCACCTCTGGAACTCGATGTCGCTGGGTACGGTCGGCGTCACCACCGGGCCGGCCATGGCCGCGACCGATTACTTCGAGATCATCATTCGAGGCAGAGGCGGTCATGCTGCCTCGCCCCACCAGGCGGTCGATCCGGTCCTCGCCGCGGCCCACTTCCTGGTCACCGTGCAGAGTATCATCAGCCGCTCCAGAGATCCCCTGGCCCCCGCCGTCTTCTCCATCGGGTGCATTCGCGGGGGTGATGCGGGCAACGTGATCCCGGACGAGGTGTTGCTCCGGGGCACTCTGCGCACCCTCAGCCAGGAGAACCGGACTCTGCTCCTGAAGCGAATCGAGGAGGTGCTTCACGGGACCACTCAGGCGCTCGGGGCCACCTACGACTACGATCACCGGCCAGGCTATCCCGTTCTGGTCAATGATGCGGCGATGGCGGACCTGGCGCGCGAGGTGGCAGCCGCGGTCGTGGGCAAGGAGGGTGTGCTCTCCCCGGAGCCAACGATGGGCGGCGAAGATATGGCCTACTACCTGCAGGAAGTGCCCGGCTGCTACCTGTGGGTTGGCTCTGCAAACCCCTCGGAAGAGGCGTACCCCCACCACAACGCGCGCTTCAACATGGACGAACGCGCCATCGGGATCGCGGTGGAGATCCTGGTGCGTCTTGCCCGGCGCTACCTGGCATAGAGAAACAGGGGTATGAAATCCAGAGGCAGTCGCCTTTCTGTGAAAGACGCGCTCTCCTCACAGCGGCTCCGCGAAGAGCAAGGGGGCTCATGTCGCTCCCCGGACCCTCCGGGCCGCTGAGGAGAAGCCGCCGCAGCAACGCTTAGGTGGCCGCCAGGCGCCGGCGGCGCGCGTACTCCAGGAGACGGCGAGGGCTGATCACGCCGCGGAACTCGCCGTCATCAACCACCGCCAGCCACTCCAGGTTCTGGTCGGACATACGCACCAGCGTCTCCCAGGCATCGCGGTCGGAGCTCACGGTGCCCAGCGCGGCCACCGGCACCATCGCCTCGCGCGCCGTTGTGCTCGTCCACTCCGTCTGGGCGATGCGCTTCACCTCGGGAATCCCCACCAGGCCCTGCACCCGCCCATTCTCCACGACGGGCACTGGATCGGGAGAGTTGTAGCCCAGCCGCGTATCGACCAGGGTCTGGATCGAGGTTTCCCCGGTGACGCCCTCATCCGGCCAGGGAACCACCTCGGAGAGGGGCGTGCCGGAAAGCGCGTGTTGCGAGAGCGTCTGCGCGTAGGCCGTTCCGGCGGCATCTGCCAGAAACCAGCCGACTAGCACGAACCACGTGCCGTTGAAGAGATTCCCGGCGAAGGCAAGGAGAATACCGCTGGCGATGAGGAATGCCCCGAACCCCTTGCCAGACGCGGCGGCCAGACGCGTGGCCCGCGCGACGCTGCCCGTATACCACCAGAGCGCGGCGCGCAGAGCGCGGCCACCATCCAGGGGAAACCCTGGAACCATGTTGAAGATGACGACCATGCCGTTGACGAGCGCCAGGTAGAGGCTTACCATGGCGACCGGGTGCTTCCCCCCGAGTCCCCCAAAGGCCCAGCCGAGGGCACCAAAGCCCAGGGCCAGCAACACGCTCACCAGGGGACCGGCGAGGGCCACACGCATCTCCACCTGGGGTGTCTCGGGCTCTCGGTCCATCCGGGCCACGCCTCCGAAGAGGAAGAGGGTGATCCCGTGCACCGAGATGCCGTGCTTCTGGGCCGTGAGCGAATGCCCTAACTCGTGAAGGACGACGCAGGCAAAGAAAAGTACCGCGGAGAGGAGCGAGACGCTCCAGAGGACGCCCCCACCCCATTCCGGGAACGTCACCCGGAAGTAGCCGGCGCCCAGCGAATAGGTGACCAGCGCGAAGATCACAATCCACGACATGTGAATGTCGATAGTGATCCCGCGCACCCTTCCCAAACGCATGCCATCCCCTCCCCCGGACGCTCCACAGCGCGCCAGCTGCCCCCCGGGCGGTCACTAGAACTGTGATTGCCCCGTTCGCTCGGCCCGGATGAGATTGGGGCGCCCAAAAAGCAGATAGAGCAGCAGGCCGACGAACGGAAAGAGCCACACCAGCGCGATCCACATCAGCTTGCTGCCCAGATCCACCGGGCGGCGCAGGATGTCGTACAGGGCTAATACGTTCAGGAGCAACAAGGTGAACGCCAGCACCCGCGTGATCGACATAGCGCCCTCTCTCCTGCCGCCAAGACGGCAAAAACCTCGCCAAACCGCCGCCGGACCGCGCCGGTAGCAACACACTCCCGAGGGCCACCGGATCCGTAGCCCCCGCTCATCTCTGTCGGTCATACCCGGCAAGCGGGCGTGCGAAACGGCACGCCCGCGCCCGACCGCTGTTTCCCTGCCCTGGCTCGCGGGAAAGAATCGGATATGCACCCCCATGGGTTCATCCGGAAGGCAGGTGTGGGATCACTTCTCCTGCTGCTTTCCATCACCGCCCTCGTGGTGATGGAGCCACTCGGGGTGCCGCGACAGGTCGTGGTCCGGCAGCGGCATGACGCGTGGGTGCTGGCCTACCCCTTGGGAAAGGTAGAAACGCTGCTACAGGTCGTTTCGCCTATCGATGAGGACACTGAAGCGCATTACTATTCGCTGATCGCGCACCAGGGGCAACGGGTGCATGTCGATCTGCACGCGTGGGCCGAGCCGGGCCGACCACCCCCTCGCCTCCGTCTGGAAATGGTCGGGCCCGGCCTCTCTTCTCAGCGCGCCTCTGAGCCGAGCCGGATGGAAGAGGGTGACATGCGCCGGGCCGGACCCGCGCGCAGCTCGCTTGCCCTCCAGGTGCCGGTTCGAGGGCAGTACATCCTCGTGGTCCGGGCAGAGGAGCGCCGCGCCGGCGCTTACCGGATCCGCTTTCGTGGAAGAGGGTCATGGCGCCTGTCGGCGCTGCTCCGGTACCCTCTCCAGCAGATCGATGCGGCATCGCTTCTCTGGCCGGAGCGCGCCCGCGCATGGACGTGGGGCACGGCCGGAGCGGGCAGCCTCTTTGCCGGGCTCGGATACCTCTGGCGGCGCCGGCGCGCCGTCGTCCGATGATTCACTTCTCAGCCGGCGTAAGGAGCTCCAGCAGGAGGCGAGCCTCGCCCGGTAGCAACTCGCCCGTGCCCTTCAACCCCGGAATGATCCCGCAGAGGATGACACGGCCTTTCTCGAAAGCCCCGCTCACCACGACGGGAGCGCCCTTCGCGTCCTTCTCGCGCGCCACGACCGTCGCTCCCCGCGCCGGGGTGATGCGCACGTGGTCGCTATAGGCATACTCCAGCGACCAGGCATCGGCCCCCCGCGTTGTCACGAGCAGCGGTTGGCGCCGGGCAAGCGCGGCACCTACGCCGATCTCGGGGAAGGGCGCCGGGTGCCAGCGAAATCCGACGGCATCGTGAGTCAGGAGCAGCGTGCCCCCAGAGGCCACCCAGGCACGCAGGGCTTCCTCTGCATCCCGCGTCAGGTCGGCCACGTCGCGAAGTTGGGGCAGAATCACCGCATCCGCCGCGGCCAGATGGTCTGGACGCAGACGATGGAGGGAGAACGCCCGCACCTGCCCGCTCTGCTCCAGTGCCGCGAGGATACCGGCCGCCCCCATGCCACCCTCGTACACCGCCACACGCGGGAGGGCGCCATCGGGCACGTGAGGCGGGTTCTCCTGCGCACGCAGCGCCTCAATCTCTGCTGCCGGCCGGCCCTCCAGGAGCGGCCCACGCGTGACGACCTCCATGCCGCCCAGCACCCCGCGCGCCACAACCTGGAAGAGGTCCGCCGGGGCCAGTGGCTCCGCCCGCAACTCGCTGCGCGGGGAGAGCTGGCCCACCTGCGCCAGGCACCGGCCACCCGGCGTCTCCAGGGTGAGCTGGACTCCGCGGGAGCGATCCACCCTGCCCGCTTTCCATGCCGCGGCAAGTGAGAAGGGACGCTCGGCCTCGACGGCATGGGGGGCATCCTTGCGCGCAATGGCGTCTGGAAGCTCGAAGCAGATTCGTGGCGCGCGGTACGCGGGCTTCGCGGGCAAGCGATGGGGCCCTTTGGCGAGCGCATCCAGCATCGCATCAATCCCGCGCGCATTGTAGGCGAAAAGCACGTGCCCGCTCGCTCCGGCCTGACGGGCCAGCTCCACCTGTCGGACCAGGTGCGCCGGATCTTTCAGGAGCCACGCGCCAATGCCGATGACGACCGGCATCTTCCCAGAGGCCATCGCCACCTGCTCCTTCACGGTGGCGGCATACACCTCGTCGTCCGCGGTGTAGTCCATAGGAACCACAAAATCCATCCAGCCGCGCTCGATCCAGAGGGGCCAGTCCTGCTTGATCACGGCGCGATAGCGGCGGTGGTTGCGCCACACCGCGGCGGAGACCTGAACCCGAGGCTTCTCTCTCTTCACACCTCGGTAAACCCGCTCCATGAGCGAGTTGACGCACTCCCGCTCAAACTCCTCATAGGCGCGCTTCAACGGCCCGCTAATCACATCCTCCGGCCACTGCGCCACCTTCTGGCCAGTCGCCTTCTCGAACTCGGCGCGCGAACGCGGCCCATAGTCGAAGTTGTAATGCGGGTCGCTCGGGTAGCGGATATAGTCCAGGTGGATCCCATCAATGTCGTACTTACGCACGACTTCCATCACCGCGGCATACTCAAGCTCGTTGTTGCGTGGGTCTGCGGGGTTCGCGTAGAGCGCCTGTTTTCCGTCGGGATCGCGCGCGAGGCGGTCCTCGGCGGCCATCCGTGCCCGATACTCCTTCGGCGCCGAGCCCATATGATAGCAGACCCGCCAGGCGTGGAAGTCGAGCCCGTAGCGATGGGCCGCCTGAATGGCGCGTTTCAGCTCATCGCCTCCTGCCTTCTCGGCCCAGGCGTCCATCGGCAGGAGCGAACTGGGATAAAGCACGTTCCCCCCGCGCCCCACGCGCACGAAGACGGCGTTGAAGCCCGTATCGCGCAGCTGGCGCATCACGCGGTCCCAATCATATGGGCTATAGGTATGAATCCAGACGCCCCGGAGCTCGCCCGCCCCCGGATCCGGATCGGCCGCGGCGACGCGCGGCGCCACGAGGCCCCACGCGACGATGAGACCCAGCAACACCCGGGCCGCACCCCGCGACCACAGCGACCATGCTCCCCGCGCTTTTCTCACCCTCTTTCCAGTTCCCCTCACATCCACATCCTCTCCAGGCATCGCCATGCAACGAGATCCGCTTCCGTACCACCAGGTGGCTAGCTCTCTAAAGACGCAAACAACGGCGTCCTGGTTCGTTCCTGTGCAAGCGCCGAAGCCAGGTCCCCCCCACTGATATCACACCGCTCGCGATGCCCGGGGTCTCCTTGGCCTGGGCCGTACTGCCTGCTCCCCTGGCACCCTAGCAACGGCATTGACACCTCGGGTGTAACACCCTCGCGTATGAAGGGGACGAGCGCGGACGGAATGATGGAGGCTATCGCGAATGCGTGGAGACCGAGGGTTGGGGTTCCCGCCGGCCCCGGGCAGCGCCGGACGGATCGGGGCGGGTCACAGCTTGCGATGGCCCCGGGGGCGCGCACCCTCATCCGTGCGGGCAGCGGTCACCCGCGTCTGATCCGGAGCCCTGACAGGCTCCCCCTACAAGATTAGAGGTTTCTAATCCTTTTCTAATCTTGTTTTAATGCGGTGCCAGTATAATACATACGGTGGTAGTAGGGAAGCCAGACCGCCTGAAGGGAGGTGAGACAGCCTATGGGCAATCTGAGGATCGGCGGCAGTACTCGGGAGGAGCAGGTGGACGGCGTGACACATATCAACATCGCCGGGATCCGTTACCTTCCGTTGGCGCCCTCCACCGCGGTGCGCGAGGCGGTTCGTGAGTACAGTGACATGCGCCTGGCGCCCTGGTGCGAGACGCTCAGCTACATGGCCGCGTACCCCTCGGTGGTTTTCTGCCGCAGCGACTGGGAGAGGGTTATCCGCGCGGCGAGTGGTGCCGCCACCGACAACCGCCTCTCCGCAAGGACACGCATGACTTTCGCGCATATCCGTGACGTTCTTTCCCGTGCGCTTCCTGGGCGCCTGCGCGATTCAGCGGCCACTCTGTAACCAAGCCTCATCAGTATCATCCATCTTTTTTATTGTGGTGCTCGCTCCACTGGAGAGAGCACCTTTTTTTTCGCGCTCGCACGCGCGATGCCGGCGCCGGTGAGGAAGCCCACCCCCAACAGAGTAAGGAAGAGGCCGAGGCGGAAACTCATCGGCGCGTAGTGGAGTTCCAGGCGACGGGCGCCGGCCGGCACCGGCACCGCGCGGAACACCTCGCGCGCCAGCTCCACGGGCGCCGGCTGGCCATCCACCCACGCGCGCCATCCCGGGAAATAGCTCTCCAGAAGCACCACCTGGCCTGGGCCCCGTGCATCGAGGCTCATCATCACCCGCGTGGGCGCCATTGTCGAAAGCGTCGCCTGGCCTGGCCCGCCCTCGAGGAACGCGCGCGGGCACGCACCGCGAAGCCGGTAGACGTTCACCACGCCGGAAGCCAGCAGTTCGAAGTGCTCCTCTCCCAACGGGCCCAAAGTGACGACGTAGCGACAGCCAAGCGCGCGCAGCACCTCCGGCTCCGCGCTCTCGAAGAGGATCATGTTCCCATTGGCCGCCGGGCTCGTCTCCTTGCCGGCCAGGCGGTTCAAGAAGCTCTTGTAGGCGATGCCGTAGAGCGAGTCGTAGCCGTTCACATCGAATAGGCCCACGGCTGTGGCGGTGTTGGGTGGCAGCACGGTGATCGGATACTCTCCGAGGCTCCAGCGTGGCGTGATGGCGAGGAAACGCGCCTCCGGATCCTGCTTCAGCACTGTCACCACCGGGTTGGGTGGGTAGGCCAGCGCGGCCGGCGCCGTGGGGTTCTGCCCCCAGGCGTTCGCCAGGAGGTCGCCCACCAGCACCAGGAGGAGCAGCGCCCCTGCCGTTGGCCGGGGGAGGCGTCCACTTCCGGCCAGTACTCCGCCAGCCAGCACCAGCAGCGCGCAGAAGTGGAAGGCAGCGCCAGCAGTTGCGCCGAGCACATCCCCCGCGCCCAGCGCCGCCGCCATCAAGGAGGCAAGCAGCCACACGCTCATGCCGCCCACGCCAACAACCGTCACCGCCAGCGCCACCGGCTTCCCGCGCGTCGGGATCCGCATCAGGGCGTGTGCACCAAAGCCCGCCAGCATTGCCAGGGCCACAGTGAAGAGGTAGAGCATCCGCCCGGGCGAGCCAAGGCGTCCGAGGCCCGGCACGATCTGATAGAGCACGTCACCAATCGGAGTCCGAAACGATCCGGCCACGGCCACGAGGGCCAACCCCAGAAAGAAGGCCACATGCCGCGCGCCGCCGGGAGGCAGCGCCGCCAGCCACGGACGCCGGATCGAGGGTACCAGGAGGCTCACCGCCATGAGCGCCGCGAGAAGAAGCGGGAGCACCCCGACATAGCCCACGAACTCCGCACGGTTTGCCGGACCCCAGAAATCGCCGCGCATCGGGTTGCCAAAAAAGTCGGGCAACGCCAGCACCACGGCGGACCAGAGAGGGAGGGCCTGGTTCCGATAGCCCGATGCGTCCAAGGAGAGCAGCGAACCGCCAGCGCGGTGGCTCAAGCGAGAGAGCTCGAGCATCGGAAGCACCTGGGCCGCAGCAATCAGGCCCGCCAGGGCAAGCGGCACGCCTGCGCACACCAACAACCCTCCCAGCCACCCGCCCGCGCGCGGAATGAGGCCGGTCTGGGCGGATTCACGGCCGGCAGGCGGATGGACGAGCGCGTAGAGAGCAAAGCCGAGCAGCGCATAGAAGGCGAACTGCGGGTGGCCGGCCAGGAGGATCATCGCCAGGGGAATCGTGGTTGCCAGGCCCCGCAGAGCGCCTGCTCCGGCCCGGCTCCGTTCATAGAGGTGGAACGCGAGCGGCAGCCAGACGGCGACGTTCACGGCGGTCGGGAGCTCCAGCCACGCCACCACGAAGCCGCTCAGCTCGAAGGTGATCCCGCCGAGGAGGGCCGGGCCGCGGTCCACGCCGCGCCCCCGTAGATAGAGATAGACGAAGGCGCCGGCCAGGAAGAGGTGCAGGATCGCCGACACGCCAAAGGCGTGGACCACAGGCAGCACCCAAAACAGGAGGTTGAACGGGTAGAAGAGCGCCGACTGGTAGTTGGCCACGAAGGGCGTGCCGCAGAACTGGTGCGGGTTCCACAGGGGAAGGTAGCCAGCGTGCAGGCTCTCGCGCGCGAAATGCCGCCACGGCAGGTACTGAAGCACGCTGTCGGCCAGGAGCGCGTTCCACGGCAACGGTTCCCCGTTCAGGCGTTCACCCGGCTGCGGTAGTCCCTCTCCCGCCTGCTTCCAGGGGTAGAAACTCGCGGCGTACTGCAACGGGAGCAGCGCCTCGCCGCGCAGCACCACCGGCCACAACAGCACGCACGCCAGCAGCAAGAAGCACGCATACGCGCCGGCATCGCGGAGCGACGGTCGTCTCATGGCAGGACGACCTCATACAGCGCCACTGGCCCGCTCTGGCACACCAGGCGCAGGTAGCTCGCCCCCGAGGGATCGAATCCACCCATCGCCGCCTCAGCCGGTCCGTGGTAGAAATAGCGGATCCGGTTCTCGCGCAAGAACTGGATGCGCCACTCGTCCGCGGTGTAGCTGGCCAGGAAGCCACGCAGGTCCGCCAGCTTCCGCTGCACGTTGATCGTCTCGGCCCAATGGCTGACGTAGGTCGTCACGCCGCAGTAAGGAGGCATATAGCATCCATCCAACGGTGAGCTCAGGACCACATCCTCGGGCCGGGCATTCTCGCGCAGCCACTCCAGCACGGCTCGCTGGTCCGAGTCCAGGTAGTAAGGCGGCAGCAGGTAGGCCACGCCCTCCGCGTTGTTGTCTCCGAGCCTGCGAATGGAGTCGGCCATCACCCCCAGATTCGATGGGATAACAAGCACAATCCATAGGAGGGTGGCCGCAGCGCCCGGCAGGCGCACCCGCGACGTCAGAGCGAGCCACCCCGAGGCCGCCAGGAGCGCCAGCGGAATGTGCGCGCCCTCGATCATCTTGCGCTGGAACGACACAGGCAGATACGCCATCGCCAGCGTGACGATGAACCAGGTGATCAGGAAATTGCCGCGGTGGTGGGGCCGGCGTCTCAGATGCCAGGCGCCAACACACGCCGCGACGAGCACCAGACCGTACGTGAGCGCGTAATTCATCACGCTGGGCGAGAGCGTCGGCGTCAGCGCCTTTTGCTGGAAGACCGGGTTTGATCGAAAGACGAGATACTGATACGCCGGCGCCGGCACCGAGATCGCCACGACGAGCGCCGCCAGGAGGATCTCCCGGCGCGGCAACGCGCGGCGCTGAACGCCCAGGGTGATCACGTAGACCGCGAGCACGGCGTAGACGGGCAACAGATCGTAGGAATGGATGTTCCCCAGCACCAGGCCGAGGACACCCGCCCCAATCGCCGGCGCCACCCGCCCGGTATCGAAGGCGCGCAGCACCAGCAAGTAGAGACCGACCAGCACCAGGATGCTCACCGCGAAGAGCGGGAAGAGGTAGAGACTGAGAAAAGTGATCGCCTCTGGCATCAGCAGGCCGGGGCCGTAGTCGCACGAGCGGTCGGCCTTGCCAAGAAGCAGCTCCAGCCAGAAGCCAAGCCCCGATGAGAGACCGACCGTCCAAAACCCGAGCCAGCGCGTCCTGGCATCCGGAAAGATGTAGGCAGCCAGAAGGTAGGCCGCCATGAGAAACAGCCACCCACCAACAACCCGCGCCAGGTGATAGAAGCTGATGAACACCCGGTAGGAGTCGCCAAAAAGCCCGGCCAGCTTTCCCAGCACCAGATAGAAGAGGTGGAAGAACTGCGGCTGCTGCTCTTCCGAGGTGAAGCGGTCGGTAAAGAGCCAGCGGCCCTCGGCGGCTTGGCGCATCCAGGCGAGGTGAACGCTGGCATCGTCGGCATTATAGACATGCCCCATGAAATCCGCAGGCCGGAGCAGCCACCCCCAGAGATACGGGAGGCAGGTGAACGCGATCAGAGCGGCGGCCGCGAGGGCGACCCGCCGCAGCTCGGCCCTCGAGGGGAACGGGAACTTCCCGGATTGCTCGGTCATCGGCTCGCGATGAAGCGACAGCGCGCGGTAGCGCGCCGGGTCGCACGGTCGTTGTGGGTTGTCTGACATCGGGTGAACACGGTGCGGTTCCTCACTCCAGATCTTCCGCGGGCAACGCCCTGAAAGGCGCGCCATCCCCACCAATCCGCGTCCGCGGCGGCATCGGCCCGTCTCACGCGGCTTGCCCTGGGGGGAGTGCCCACGGAATGGCCGGCTGGCAGAATGCCCGACGAAACAGCGGCTGATGCAGAGCGGGATAAGCTGTTGCCCGCTCGTCGGGCATTCCGCCTAGTGCCATCAGCGGCGGGCCACTGGCCGCGCCTTAGATCTGGGACCGGTAGATCCGCTCCACAAGTTCCATCGTCTTCACGGCGTCGCCAAGGTGCGTCTCGGGCAGGCGGTTCTCCTGGAGGCAATCGATGAAGTGGCGATTCTCGCCGTAGAAGCCGTAGTATTTGAAGTGGGCATCGCTCCCGGCCACCGCGCGCGAGTCGAGGACTTCGCCCGGATCGTTGTTCCCGGAATAGAGCGTCGCCTGGGTATCGCCATCGATGAACGCCGAGAAGCCTTTGGCGTGCATCTCGAACGTATGGACGCGCTTCCCCACCACCCAGTTCGTCAGGAGCACACCGGTGCATCCGTTCTCAAAGCGCACGAGAGCGTTGAAGGAGTTGTCGTAAGTGGCGTGCAACGCGCGCACATCGCCCGCGACGGCCGCCACCTCGCCACCCATGTAGCGGAGCATATCCACGGCATGGACGGCGTCGCAGGTGAGAATATCGATGGCGCCACCATAGTAGGGCCCCGCGCCAACACTGTTCTTATAGAAAGTGGCCACGCACTGCAGCATCGGCCCGTGCTCATCCACACGCTTGCGCACCTCGCGGATGAGCGGTATGAAGCGCCGGTTGAACCCGACCATGGTGAGGCAGCCGTTGCGCTCGGCCGTCAGCGCCATGTTGCGCGTCTGCTCGCGCGTCACGCCGGGCGGCTTCTCGATGAAGAGGTGACGCTTCTGGTTCAGGATATTGATCGCGAGGTCGAAAAGGTGATGCGGAGGCATGAGCACGTAAACCGCCTCCGGATCCACCTCATCCAGCATCTTGCGGTAATCCGTGTACGTGCGCTCGATGCCAAACTTCGCCGCCGTTGCCTGCAGCTTCTGCTCGTCCAGGTCACACAGGGCGGCCATTTCCACATCCGGGAACTCGGCGAGGGATGGATAGTGAACACTGTTCGCCATCCCGCCGGCTCCGATCAGGCCAACACGTATCTTTCTCACTGCCGTCGTCTCCTTCCGGCTCTGCGACTTCGCGGTCTGTCGCGGTCGCGCGGTTACCGACGCGATCCCTTTCGCCTCTGGAGAGCGCAACTCCTTGGCTGAGCAGGAGAGGGCACGCGAAGGGGGCGCGTGCCTTCTCATGCATCGTCGGACACGCGCTTGATCACAACGAGCGACATGTCGTCGTTGGGAGTTCCGGAAAAGTCGATGGCAGTCTGCACCACCTTATCGGCGATCTCAGCGGCGGGGAGGTGCGAGAAGCCGCAGACAACTTCATGCAACCGCTCCGTACCGAACATCTCGCGCGCCTTTGCCGGATCACGGCTTCGCGCCTCGATGATGCCATCCGAGCAGAAGAAGAGGATATCGCCAGGCCGAAACTGGAGCTCTACCTCCGAATACCGCGACTCGAGCAAACCGAGCGCGGGGCCGGTGGGCGCCAGGGTTCGCACCTGGCCATCGCGGCATGCGAAAACCGGACCGTGGCCAGCATTCACCAGGGTGATCTGCCCGGTAGCGGGGCGAATCCACGTATAGACCATGGTGACCATGATGTCACTGGGGGTCTCTACCACCAGGACGTGGTTGGTCCGCTCCATCACCCACGAGGCCGACGGCGCGCCGCGGTAGAAGCCGCCCGAGATGAACTTCACGGCGGCAACAAGGATGGCGGCGCCAATCCCGTGGCCGGTCACATCTGCCAGCTTGCAGGTGATGACGCCATCGTTCGCATAGTGCTTCACGCTCCAGTAGTCGCCGCCGACCTCCAGCGCGGGCACAAGCCGGCCGGCAATCTCCCAGCCAGGAATCTGCGGGATCACCTTCGGCAGGAGGCGCTGTTGAATCCGCTTGGCCACGCGCAGCTCATTGCTCAGCCGCTCCCGATATTGATGGCGAATCGCCTTGCGCAGCCCATCCGAATAGGCCAGCCAGTAGGCATCGGTGACTATCGTGAAGAAGGCAATGAGGTTGCGCGCCGCGTCTCCACTGGTGAGAGCGGTGTAATCCATCACCGCCTCCTGGAGCGCGTCGCGGAACACGTTGATCAGCGTCTGATAGTCGTGCTCTTCCAGCACTTGCTGGGCGATCTGGTAGGCAAGGTGCCGGGTGTCGGTCCCTGCCTCCGTTCCTATGCCGGAGAGGCACTCATACATCAGGAGAAGCAGATCCCTGACCGAATCGGCGAGCGATTCGGCGAGGAGCGTCTGCTCCGGCGGCACCAGGGCCCTCCACGCCTGGAGAATCTTCTCCTCCTGAAGGATCAGATTCTCGCGCAGGCCGGTCAGTGGCGTGATGTCGCGCGGCATGGTTCACTCCTGGTAGCGCGGATAGGCGGCCAGCCCGCGTGCATCGCACTCCAGCCGCACCCTCGAATCCGTCACCTCGCGGACGCGGTCTACAGGCACGAGATGGCGGTCCTTCCTCAGAAGACCTCGCTCCACGATCAGATGCGTGGCGTGATCGCCCTCGGCATCCGTGACGACCCCATCGACGTGCCCGATCACCTCGTCGCCGCACACAACATCCAGGTCAGCAGAGACGACCACGCTCCCCTCGGGCACGTTTCGCGTCCCCTCCACGTTCGGCTCCGGCACGATGCTCGGGGGAACGAACGCCTCCACGGCGCTCCGAGGCATCCAGAAATAGACGACATCCGGTGTATCGCCCGGAAGCCCCTCCCAGCCTTCCTCGGGCTTCCGCAAGCGCACCTCTTCCAGGTCCGGCAGGCGGCGCGCATCCTCGCGGGTAAGATCGACGCGCGTCTCGTGGGCATCCGAAGAGAGCACGCGATCCGCGGGCAAGACCACCTCGCGCGATTCGCTCCCGTTGCGCAAGCGGAGGATGATATCGATGACCGCGCTCGTATCGGGATCGACCACCACCCGGGTGATGGTGCCTACTTCACCCTCCGGCCCCACCACGGGAACCCCGACGTGGAACTCCGGCGGCAGATTGCGTCTCCCATTCCGTGGCATCGCAGCTCTCCTCGGCACGCACCCATCCGGCTCGTTCGGTGCTCGCCTCACGGCGGCAGACACCCTTCGCTCGCGACAGGCGTCACTCCACCAGTTCCCACTCGATGTTGTGCGGCAGGCGCTCCTCGCCTTGCTGCTGGAATCCCTCCCACGCCTCCTGGGCCGCCCGGGCGATCTCCTCAGCGCGATAGCTCTCCGACTCCACCTCGAACGTATCGCAGCGTTCCTGCCCCTGTTCGTTCGTATAGTGTACCCGCGCGCGATACTTCGGCATGATGATCCCTCCTTCTCGTGGCCAGAACAGGCCAACCTCGGGGATTCATTACCACTTCCATTCGTGTGCCAACCGTCGGGAGCCGGGGTAGGATGTTCGGTGGGTGCGCGGAAAGCCGCGCGAGAGGGGGGATCCGGCGTTCCCGGGGATCTCCGGGAACGCCAGCGAAGCAAAAAGGCCTACTTCCAGGCGCGCGCGAGGGCGTCGAGATCGCGCGCCTGAGTGAGGAGCTCCTCCAGCCGGCCGAGAGGCCACATGTTGGGCCCATCGCACAGGCCCTGATCCGGATCGGGATGGATCTCGAGGAACAGCCCATCCACGCCGGCAGCCACGGCGGCACGAGTGAGCGTGGGCACGAAGTGGCGCTTGCCACCAGACGCGCTTCCAAGGCCGCCCGGCTCCTGAACGCTATGCGTGGCGTCGAAGATCACGGGCACGCCCAGCGAACGCTGGATGGCAAGGCCTCGCATATCCACGACGAGCGTATTGTAGCCGAAGGAGCTCCCCCGCTCGGTGAGGATCACCTGCTCATTCCCGGATCCGGTGATCTTCTCCACCACGTTCTTCATATCCCACGGCGCGAGGAACTGGCCCTTCTTCACGTTGACGCACCGCCCGGTGCGCGCGGCGGCCACCAGCAGGTCGGTTTGCCGGCAGAGAAACGCGGGAATCTGGAGGATATCGACCACCTCCGCCGTAGGCTCCACCTGTGCGACCTCATGCACGTCGGTAAGCACCGGCACGCCCACCTCCCGGCGCACGTCCGCAAGGATGCACAGGCCCTCCTCCAGGCCGGGGCCGCGGAAGTTGCCCAGCGCCGACCGGTTCGCCTTATCGAAAGAGGCCTTGAAGACATAGCCGAGTCCAAGGCGCTCGCAGATCGCCTGCGTCTCGGTGGCCACGCGCAGGCAGAGGTCGCGGCTCTCAATCACACAGGGACCGGCGATGACCGCCAGCGGGGCATCCCCGCCGATCACAACGTCGTTAACGCGGATGGTACGTGTCACGGGTATCTCTCCACGTGCTTGCCACTCTCGGCACCCTCTGGCGCCGGATGCGGCGGCAAGGCTCTTGTTCCTCTCGATGCTGGCCGGCGGTGTTTCGCCTAGCTCTCCCGCGATCCTACCACGGGCCCGGGCGCGCGGTCAACCGGGCGCGCCCGGGCGTCGCGGGAGTTTATGCGGCTTCCGGAATATCCTCCAGGCGAACCGAGACGATACGCGAGACGCCCTGCTCCGGCATGGTCACGCCATAGAGGACATCGGCCGCCTCCATCGTCCCCTTGTTGTGCGTGATGACGAT
>JAAZEM010000171.1 GCA_012512265.1 Armatimonadota bacterium
CGATACTCCCGTCCACGACGTGATCCAAAGGACCTCGCCGGGTCGCCAGGAGGAGCCGCCGCACATCGCGAAACCATGTGCACGACACATCCCGCAGAGGATGCCTGACGCACCTGAGGTCCGCTACGGACTCGATTCACTCTTCGGCCAACAAACCATACCGCGTCAGTGAAACAACCCCGCGCCTACCGGGGGTAGGCGCGCAAGCGCGCTCACTACCGCGCGCTGTGGCATGCTCACCCGCCGGCGAGCCCTCTCTGGACCAAAAAGGGAGAGACGCAAGCAGCTTTGCGGCAGGCGTATCTGGATGCTTCCCAGACACATATGTCGCGGAGAGTATACAATGTTTCCATGCGCCTGTCAAGGGTTCCGGCGTGTGGCAGAACCCTGTCTCCCCTTGCTGGAGGGGCGTGCGGGGGCCGGTTCCGCGAGTGCTCGAACCACGGCAGCCGCCGCCCCCAGCGCCGATCCTCCCTGGAGTTCGACAACGATCCGGTCGGGGCGCACCTGCACCCACCGCCACCCCGGGCGGTTGGCGACGGGATGGCGCCATAGCCGGGCGACCGTCTTGTCATCTAGCCGGTTGCGCGGCGCCAGGATCACGGTGAGGTGATCCTCCTTGGCGGCGATGCTCTCCACGCCAACACCGGCGGCATCCACGCGCAGGCGGATCAGCTCCAGCAGGTTGCGCACGGGCGTCGGTGGCGGGCCAAAGCGGTCCTGGATCTCCTCCTCGATGGCCTGCACATCGGCGTGCGTCCTCGCCGCGGCGATCCGCTTGTAGATATCCAGGCGCTGCCGGTCATCCGGAACGTAGCCACCCGGCAGATGTGCATCCACGGGCAGATCCGCGGCGGGCAGAAAGCTCTCGGTGACCTCCTCGCCGCGCAACGATTTCACTGCCTCCTCAATCATCCGGCAGTAGAGCTCGAAACCAACGGAGAGCATGAAGCCGTGCTGCTCGGCCCCGAGGAGGTTCCCGGCGCCGCGAATCTCCAGGTCACGCAGTGCAACCTGGAAGCCGGATCCCAACTGGGTGAACTCGCGGATCGCATCCAGGCGCTTCTCCGCCGTTTCGGTGAGGAGACGCTTTGGATCAAAGAGCAGGTAGCAGTAGGCCTGGCGTGGCGACCGGCCGACGCGCCCGCGGAGCTGATAGAGCTGCGCGAGCCCCATATGGGGGGCGTTATCGATCAAGATGGTGTTGACGTTGGGGATGTCGAGCCCGCTTTCAATGATCGTGGTGCAGACGAGCACGTCGTAGCGGCGGTCGTAGAAATCGAGCATCACCTTCTCGAGGCGCCCCTCCGGCATTTGTCCATGCCCGACGGCAAAGCGCGCCTGGGGAACCAGGTTCTGCAGCTGCTGAGCCACCGCCTCAATCGTCTCGACGCGGTTGTGGACGAAGTAGACCTGGCCATCGCGGTCCAGCTCTCGGAGGATCGCATCGCGGATCAGCTCATCGTTGCGCTCCACACAATAGGTCCGGATCGCTGTTCGCCCCTCGGGCGGGTCGCTGATAGTCGACATATCGCGAATGCCCGAGAGTGACATGTGCAGCGTGCGCGGGATCGGCGTGGCGGTGAGGGTAAGCACATCCACGCTGGTGCGAAGCTGCTTCAGCCGCTCCTTGTGCGCTACTCCGAAGCGCTGCTCCTCATCGACGATCACGAGGCCAAGGTCGCGAAACGCCACATCTTTCGAGAGGAGGCGGTGCGTGCCGATGACAATATCGACCGTGCCCTCGCGGAGGCCCTTCACCACGCGCGCCTGATCGCGTGGGGATCGGAAGCGCGAGAGCATCTCCACGCGCACGGGGAAGGCCGCCAGGCGCTCGGTGAAGGTGTTGAAGTGCTGCTGTGCGAGCACGGTTGTTGGCACGAGGACGGCGACCTGCTTGCCATCCATCACCGCCTTGAAAGCCCCGCGAATGGCCACCTCAGTCTTGCCATAGCCGACATCGCCGCAGATGAGCCGGTCCATCGGCTGGGGCCGCTCCATGCCCTCCTTCATCTCGCGAATGGCGGTGAGCTGATCGGGCGTCTCCTCGTAGATGAAGCTCTCCTCCATCTCGCGTTGCCAGGGAGTGTCTGGGCTGAAGGCGTATCCCTGCGCCGCCTGCCGGGCGGCATACAGTTCCACCAGCTCCTTGGCCATCTCGCGCACTTTGGCGCGCGCGCGCCGCTTCGTTTGCATCCATTCGGTGCCCCCGATGCGGTGGATCTGCGGCGGGTGATCATCCGAGCCGATGTAGCGGGTGACGCGGTCAATCTGGTCCACCGGCACATAGAGGCGAGTGTTGTCAGCATACTCCAGGTGGAGGTAATCCTTCGCGGCGCCATCCACGTTCTGCGTGACCAGGCCCCGATAGCGGCCGATCCCGTGGTGCAGGTGCACCACGTAGTCGCCTTCTGTCAGCTGCGAGAGCGAGGTGATGCGCTGGCCCTGGCGCGCAACGCGCCGCGGCCGGCGAATCTTGCGTGCCCCAAGCACCTCGCTGTCGGTGAGGACGGCCAGCTTCAGCCAGGGGAGGAGGAAGCCCGCGGAGAGCGCCCCCTGAAGGCAGGTGACGGGCGGGGCGGTGCCGTTCGCCTCGGCGAGGCTCGTGGTCACGGGAATCTGATTTTCGGCGAGCAGCTCCACCAGACGGTCGGAGCGGTCGGAGGCGACGGTGACGCGCCATCCCTGGGTGCGCCACCCCTCGATTGCCTCCACGGCGGCGGCCAGGCCTCCCAGGTTGCCGCTGGTGTGTGCGGCAAGCGGGAATGCCTTGGGGGATGGTTCCCAGGGCACATTGCGCGCTCCCAGGGTGAGGTAGAGTGTCTGGTGCTGCCGAATCTGGCTGGCCGCGGCGGCCAACTGGCGCCGGGCCAGAGTCTCCGCCTCCTCCGCGGGGCAGGGAGTCCGTTCCCGGACGTACTCCTCCCAGCGTGCTTCCATCTGCCGCGGTTCCTCGACGACCAGGAGCGTGGTCGCGCCCGCGAAATCGAAGAGGTTGCCTCCCTCTGACTCCGCAGGGGTGGCCGCGGGCAGCACGAGGAGGCGCTCCAACGGGCGCAGCGAGCGCTGGGTTGCCGGATCGAAACAGCGGATGGATTCGACCTCGTCGCCGAAGAGGTCAACGCGCGCCGGATGCGTGTCGTTCAGGGGGAAGAGGTCCAGGATCCCACCGCGGATGGCAAACTGCCCGGCTTCTTCGACCAGGGAGACACGTTCGTAGCCCATCGCCGTCAGCCGGCGCGACAGCTCTTCGAGATCCGCGCGCTCTCCCGGGCGAAGCAGGAGGCTGCTCTCGCGCAAGCTCGTGGGATCGGGCACCGGCTGCAGGGCCGCGGCGATTGGCGCGACCACCACGGAGGGTGCCTCGGCCGCCAGATCTTGCAGCACCTGGAGGCGCTCGCGGAGCGCCCCGGTATCGAGAGCCACCGCGGCATCCCCCTGGCCATCGGCTGCCGGCGGGGTGACCAGTGGGTAGACGCGCGTCTCCGCCACGCCGAGGGCCAGCAGATCCTCCGCGAGTTGATCCGCGCGCTCCGTGCTGGGCGTCAAGATGAGGAGGGGCCGCGCCGGCGCCGCCGCATGCAACACCGCGAGTAAGGATGCCCTCGCCGGGGCTACCAGACCATCGCTCCACACGGCGCGCTCGCCTCCCGAGACCGCGGCGGCCAGGGAGCGGAACTCTACCGAATCGTTCAAAACGGGTACAATATCAGAAAGGTGCATTCTAGCAATCGCCAGTTCACTTCTTTGGGCCGGGCCGTACACCACAAAACGGGCTCCGGCATTGCCAACGCCGAATCCTCTCACTCTCGGCGATATGAGATGGTATGAATCTATCTGCACTCATTATACCACCCGGCGCCGCCTTGGGGAAGTCCGGTGGAGAGGCCGAGCGATACCACGGATGAAGTGAACGGATGCGGATAGGGATGTGCGGGCACACCGGGTAGGGCGGGGGGCGGCCTTTGAACACGGGGGAAAACCTCTGTTGACGCTTGCAGACGCGTCTGATATACTAGCGAAAAGTATAAAGAGTTGTGCTCTCCCGTACGGAATCACCCAAGAGAGGAGTCCGCCATGAACGTCCGTCGAGGGTTCACGTTAATTGAGCTGCTGGTCGTTATCGCCATCATTGCCATCCTCGCAGCGATCCTCTTTCCGGTTTTCGCTCGGGCCCGGGAGAATGCGCGCAAGGCGAACTGCCAGAGCAATTTGAAGCAGGTTGCCACGGCGATGCTCGCCTACGTCCAGGATTACGACGAGTGCTTCCTTTCGGGCCGATATCCGGGCACGTGCCTGTTCGGCCATTCGCATCAGGACGCGGCTCCGAACGCAATCAACGACTACTACGGGTGGGCGAACCACCTGCAGCCGTATGTCAAGAACACCCGGGTCTTCTTCTGTCCTAGCACGCAGCCGACGACCTGCACCAGCGGCTCGGGAGCAGCGCGCATTACCAACGCTTACGGCTACAACTATGACGGCTGCTACGGGCGCAGCCAGGCGACGGTGCAGTATCCATCGGACCAGATGATGTTCATGGATATGCAAGCTCCTTCGTGATCCCGAGCACCAACACGTACACAAACTGCATGAACGGGATGGGCAATGGGCTCACGCGGCACAGCGATGGCGCCAACGTCGCCTTCGTCGATGGTCACGTGAAGTGGTACGCGGCGAACAAGATCCGGGGGATGATCCCGCAGACCGCGGGCACTTACTGCACCTTCCTCAACATCACGATGGACTAGGCTTCGCTCTCGCACCCGGGGGCCCGCAGGCGCGCCGGGATGCGGGTTCGCTTTGAGGGCACGAAGCTCGCTCGCGGCTCAGAGGATCGCTCCCTGAGCCGCGAGTGTGTCTCGAAGATCCGCCACGGGAATCTGGCGGATGTCCTTCAGGCCTCGCGCTGCCGCGAGAGCCGCGGCGGTGCCGGCGGCTTCGCCCGTGGCCAGGCAGGTCCCCATCACGCGCGCGGAGCCGTTGGCCTCTCGCGTGGACGAGAGGCACCGCCCGGCGGCGAGGAGATTCCGGAGCCCGCGAGGGATCAGGCAGCCAAAGGGGATGGCGTAGGAACCCCCGTCGCGAACGGGGATCCGCACCTGGTGGGTGCCGCTCCCGTGGATATCCACATGATGCGCCCCGCGAGCGATGCCGTCGGGCGCGTCCAGACCGTGGATCACCGCCTCGGTGCCGAGCGTCTTCTCGCCGTGGATGCGGCGCGTCTCGCGCACCCCGACGCGGTGGGCCACCGCGGAGAGCACGATCTCCCGGCATCCGGGCAGCTCAGCTTTCATGAAGTGCAGCGCCGCCTCCGCCTGGGCGGCCAGAGAGCCATAGGCTTTGGAACGCTGCTCGGGATCGGTGGCGTCCACGTCGGCCAGGCGCGTCGCGTTCACGCACAGCTCGCGCTTCGCGAGAGAGGTGGGCGTTAGAAAGAACGCCGTGCAGGGGAAGAGCGAGCCGTCACCAATGCGCCGGCCCAAGAGCGATCCCGACGCGGAAAGCGCCAGGTAGGGGTAGCCACGCTCGCGCAGGCGCCGGGCGCACTCCCGCGGATCGGTGGGCATCACCGGGCTCTCTGCCAGCAGGAACTCTCCCGGGTTCTCCTCGGCAAAGTTGAGGAGCGCCTCGAAGTCGACTCCTGCCACGCGAAACACCAGGCTGAGCGGCTGGAAGTGGTCCTGCCCATCGCCCGCGCATACGGGCGCTCCAGCAAGGGCGCAGAGTGAGGCGTCGCCCGTGGCATCTACCAGATAGCGGGCGCGCACGTCGTGTTGCCCGGAGCGCGTCACCACGCGCACGCCCGTTATCGTTCCCTCGGAAACATCCACGCCTGCGGCAATCGCGGAGAGGAGCAGGCGGACCCCGCTCTCGCGGAGGGCGGCGGCGAGCACTAGCCGCAGCGCCTCGGGGTCCACGCACACGCCATGCACCGCCCGCCAGTCACAGACGGGGCCGATATAGCCACCCAGCGCGTCCACGCGCTCCAGGAGGTCGCGAAGGACCCCGCCTGCCACCCATTCCCCACGGGCGTTACACGCCCCCAGAATGGGGAGGCCGGTCACCAGGTCGCCGCCCGGTGCGCTTTCCGACTCCACCAGGAGCGTGCGCGCGCCATTCCGGGCGGCTCCCACGGCGGCGCCGATCCCCGCTGCGCCGGCGCCCACGACCACCACGTCGTACTCTCGTTCCACAGGTCACTTTCCAGTTGGGGGCAGCGTGATCCCTGGGCGCAGGGCATCGGCCAGGCTGACTCCCGCGTAGCTCGCGTAGATCCAGTCGTGGTGGTTCCACTTTGGTTCGGCGCGCAGCCGGTGCAAGGACCAGGGCGTGCTATCCGCGCAGAGGCCGTAGATGGCACGCGCGGCTTCCGCCTGGACGGCCGGCTCCGGGGCGAAGGTGTTCGCCGCGTAGATGAAGCCATCGAGGATGAGCGCCGAGCGGCCGGCCCCCCAGATCCACCAGGGGCGGTCTGAGCCGCACAGCGGCTGGATCATCCGCTCGCGGAGAAACGCCTCGATCTCGGCGCGCAGCGCCTTGTCCGGCAGGAGCGCGTGCGCCCAGATGAAGCTCTCTACATAGGCGCCGTGAATGGTGTTCTTCTGCCGCTCCATCAGCCAGCGCGCATCCCCGGCGGCACGCTGCTGCTCCTCCAGACCCCCGAAAAGCGTGGCGTGGGCCGCGGCGGTTGCAAGCGTGCATCCGATGGTGTAGAGGTTGATCTCCGGCGCGTAGATGCGCCGGATCTCCTTGAGGGGCACCGTGGGACGCACGCCGTAGTCAGTTTTGCAGTAGCCGACGCCGATGCCGCCACCCTCGCACCGGAAATCCTCGCGGAAGCGGATATACTGTTCCAGCGACTTCAGATACCGCCCTCGTTCGCGCGCGGGTAGGTCGAGCGCCAGGCGGATGATCCCGGTAGCGATCTCGCCGCCGTCGGCCACGTAGCACTCCTCGCCTACGGAGGTGATCCCGTAGCCCATGCGGTAACCGCCATCCTCGCGCTGCTGCCGCAGGACCTCCTCGCCCCAGCGGCGCGCCGACGCCAGGTAGCGCCGGTCGCCGGTGAGCGCGTGCATCGCCAGGAGCGTGCGCGCCGCGCGGGCATCGTTGAAGGCGACGCCACTGTAGGTGCCGTTCTCCCGCTGGCGCTGGCAAAACTCGTCCGCGAGCATGCGCAGCGTCTGCGCCAGGTCGACTGTGCAGGTCGCCCGATCGATCTCCTCGCCATCGACGAGGATCGAGGCCTCCAGCCGGTAGGCTCCGGGGTTCAGCCGGGCCAGGGGCACGGTGACGCCTTTGACCAGGGCGCGCTTGCCCGCAGGCACTTGAGCGGACGCCGTTGCTTCCGCGAGTGGCGCTGCCTCACCGAGGGAGAAAACGCGGGTGCGTACTGTGGCGGTAGAATCGGACCCGGGTATGCCTGCCACCTCGGCAGCGATCTGCAACGTCGCGCCGGTCTCGCCGGCGGAGAACTCGGGCCGCAGCTCGCCCAGCAGCGGCCTGGATGTGAGCGCGTGCACCAGGCGCACCAAGGCCGCCCCAGAAGCGGCGTCCCTCGCGGAGTAGAGGTCCGGCGACTCGATGCCCGAGAAAGCCCACCGGCCGCCCGCGAACTCGCCGCGGGTCTGCACGATCAATGAGAACGCGGGTCCTACCACCTTACCCCCGGCGGCGCGCGCCTCAACCAGTGTCTCCCGCCTTCCGGTGGACTGGCGCGCTACGGAGAGCCGGCCGCCAGGGTTATCCAGCCACGCCGTAAAGAGATCGTCGGCCCATCCGGTGGCCGTCCAGCCGCGCGCGGGCCTCTGTGGCACCGGCGGCGCGAGGGGATGCACGGGCACCAGCCGGGCGCCGTCTGGGATGCGCGTGCTCAGGGAGAAGAGGGGCATGACACCAGTGCCACCCGTGAGGCGACTTCCGAAGAAGACCTCCACGGGCGATGCCGCCGTGCGCACCAGCGGGAGCGCTTTGCCCGCGCGAGCAACGGTAACCCCTGGCTCCCAGACGATATCATCGATCCAGAAGCGGTGGGCGCCGGTGCCCACCATCGCTTGCGTGTAGCCGAAGCGCAGCTCGCGGAGGGCTTCCGGGTGAAACGAGTCGCCCTCGCCCATGCGCGACGGGCTCGCATAGGCCACAAACTCCGTTGCATGGATGCGGTAGGTCTCCCACTTCTTGGTGAGGGGCACGATCGCTTTCCAGCGGGAGCCATCCGCTTCGCCCGCCTCAACGCAGAGGAGGGGCGTCGCTCCATCGCCGCGCGCGCGGAAGCGCAGGATGGGCCGGTCCGCTCTTGCCGGATGAACGCGCAGCAAGACATATTCGAAGCCGGTGAGGGAGGGGGAGTGGGCCTCCAGAACGTGCCCGCCCTTCTCCGTCACGGTGCGGATGACCGGCATGTCGGACCGGTCGGAGGCGGTGGTCGCCTCGGGGCTTGCCCCGTTCGGCTCGAAATCGGCCACGACCAGCGGATCCCCGGGCAGTGGCTGGCGCAGCGCCTCGGCGGTGGCCCAACCATCCCCCGCGGGCTGAAGTGGCTCCGTGAAGGCACGCCCGCCCAGCGTCAGAAGCGCCCCGCCGCCGCGTAGGTAGGCGAGGATGGCATCGCGCGCGGGCGCAGGGTATCGCGATCCGTAGGGTAGAATCAGGAGCGATACGCGCTTGATATCCAGGCGGCCTGGCGCGGAAAGATCCCTGCCGCTCACGACTTCGGTCGGGATGTCGGCGTTACGGAGCACCGCCCCCAGCGATGCCACATCAGCGCCTCCCGGCAGTGTATCCTGCCAGAGGAGCACGGCGCGCTCGCTTGCGCGTGCCGGCACGAGCGAAACCGCGAGAAGAAGCCAGCAAAGGAGACAGGAGTATCGCTTGCGCATTGAGAACCCCCTTCGGCGACTGGCCCTTGGCGCCAGCCCGGTTGCACCCTCGTTCGCGGATGCCGGCGCCTGTTCGCCGCGTCTATTCTACCACAACACTTGCTCCTTTGTCAAGTTGCACCCTCGTTCGCGGATGCCGGCGCCTGTTCCTTCCATGTGGTGGCGGCGAGCGGTTGCCCCAGCGCGGCGTGTCACGCGCGCGTTCATGGGGCTGCCGGGTGAGATTCCCCGCTCGCGTGAGTGGATGGGATGCCTATCGCGGCCAGGTGTTCACACGGAGAACCCTGGCACGGGAAGTGCGGGAATGATGCCGGGCTTTCCGGAACCGCGGGGGACGAGGGGCTTTCGTGGCTTGCAATGGCGAGTGCCCCACGCACGCTTGCCTCGCGAGCCGGGCGAATGGATGCGTCAGGATGGAGGATGGCGATGGTAATCATGGCGGTCAGCGATCTGCATGGCGAGCTCTCCTGGCTGCCGGCCGCCCTGGACCGCATTCGCCCGCAACTCCTCCTCTGCGCGGGCGATTGGGGCGACCCGGGCCAGTTGCGCGAACAGGAGTTCACGGCGATTCTCGAGCGCACCCACGTGCTCTCGGTGTACGGAAACCACGATGACCGACGCCTCCTTGCCGGATTGAGAAACGCGGATGGTACGCCGGTGTTGCTGGACCAGGGCGAGACCCGCTCCATCCTCGGGCTGACCGTGGCGGGGATCAGCGGGATCTGGGCAAAGACGAAGCTGGGCTCGCGGCTGAATCGCCAGTGGGAAGCTGCCAGGCGTCGCAAGCCCACGCTCGCCTTCGACGAATGGCTCGCCGGACGCGAGTTGCCCCCATACGTCACCGATGAGGAAGTTGAGTCCCTGGCCGCGCGCATTGCCGGGCAGGAGGTCGATATTCTGGTCACGCATGCCTGCCCTGCCGGATGGGGCGACCAGACCCCTGGTGGCGGCCATGGGGGCCAACGCTGCTTCCGCCTGGCCTCGGCCGTCATCCGCCCGCGCCTCCATCTGTGCGGGCATATCCACCGTCTCCAGCGGAGTGACCTCCCGGATGGGAACGCGGTTCTGAACACCGGTCATGGCGCGCTGCGCCAGGGATGGCAGATCCGGTGGGAAGACGGACGCTGGGACGCTTCTCCGCTGGAGATCCCATAGCATGCCGGGCATGGCCTGCGTGCCCGACCACTCCACTGGCACCGCCCGATGGAAACTTCCTGGAACGATCAACCCTCTAAGAGTAAGGCGATTGGTTTGGGTGAGGGTTGAGGAGTCTCCTGCGAGCGATGCTTCGGCAACGGATGCATAGGGTTAGGGTACGGAGCCCGCTTGGGAAGTGGGCGTGGGGCCTGATCGCTGTGAGCCTGGTCATCGCAGCCTCGGTTCCGGCACGCGCGTCGTTGAGTGCCCGGTTCGGCGGTGAGGTCGCCGAGGTGCAGCGCCACGCGGCCACCGACCTGATCTGGGGGAATGGGGGCAAGGGTCCCTACAAGCTCTCGCATCGGCCCATCGTGCCTGGAACGCTCTCGGTGCGCTTGAACGGCGCCCGCGAGCTCCTGCCCGCCGATTACCATGTGGATCACGCGGCGGGGACCATCACCTTCACGACGGCTCTCTCCAAGGATCACATCGCGCGCGTGGCGTACACGTATCGCCCGGGGGGCACGGGCGCCGCAATGGAGGTTGCCAGCGGCCCGCTCTCGCTCAACCTGGCCGAGCTTCAGGTGGGGGCCGGCATCAACTCGACCGTGAAGCTCGTGGGTGCTTGGCGGGCCACCGATCCCGGCGAGGTTCCCCTCACCGCGGTTGGCGTGGGGCTGGATACGCAGGTCGGGAGTCACACGCGGGTGAGCTCGCTAATTGCCGTCACGCCTCGCTCCGCGCAGAACGGCGTCGGGGGGGATACCACCGGCATGCAGATCGCTGCCGAGACGGCGACCAGGCGCGCCAAGGCCCGCGCGAGCTATCTGCGCACGGGCGAAGCATTTGCCGGCGCCAAGGATTACCAGTGGCAGCAGGGCATCGAGAAGCTCGATCTCTCCGGCGCCTACGCGCTCTCCAGCCGCCTCTCCGCGCAGACGGAATACCAGCGCACCGAAGAGGCCGCCGATGGCCAGACGGCGCGCGTGAAAACTCTCCTCTCCAATGCGTTGACGGCAGATATCACCCCTCTCTCGCGTCTGACGCTGCGCCGACATGAAGAGGAAGTGAGCGCGCCTGGCGATTCGGAGAGCACAAAGGTCTCTGAGCGCGTGCAGCTAGACCAGCGGCTCGGGAAGATGGGCACCGCCCAGGTGCATCATGAGGTGATGGTGGATGGCCGCGGCAGCGAGGAGCAGACCACCCAGACGACCGGCATGAAGCTGGACGCGCGCGTGACGAACAGCACCCGCGTCGTTGCGCAGAGATTGGAGACGCGCGCCGAGGAGCAAGAGCCCGCCATAAAGACGCAGGTGGCCCTGAGCGCCGGAGTCTCCGGGGGGAAGATCAAGTTCGAGGGCGAGTATTCGGAGCACGAGCGCCCGGGCCTGGCCGCCGAGGAGATCCAGGGGGCCCGAGTGGAAGCGACCCCACTCGGGGGCGTAAAGATCGGCGGCGGCGTGCGCCAATTGCAGACCGGCGCGCAGGTCGAGCTCCAGAAGCACGCGCAGGTGGAGGTTCGCGCGCCCGCGGGCATCCAGCTGGCGGGTCGGTTCCAGGAACAGACGGACGGCGCCGGGAATAAGCTGGGCCTGGTGCGCGCGGTCGATGCCAGCATGAAGCCGCTTCGCGGCATCGAGATGTCTGGCACTTACAAAGAGCG
This sequence comes from Armatimonadota bacterium, assembly GCA_012512265.1. GTDB lineage: Bacteria > Armatimonadota > JAAZEB01 > JAAZEB01 > JAAZEB01 > DUUU01. The sequence continues at coordinate 11,683 of JAAZEM010000171.1, forward strand.
CGAGGAGCGCGACCAGCGCGGTCCATTCACGCGCGGCCTCCGCATCCGGCTGGCTCCTGTGAAGTTCCTTCAGTTGACGGGCGGTCTCATCCAGAACCCGGAGGAGGAGGGGGTTGTGGTCCAGGAGCGGCGGCGCACGATGGGCCTGCGCTCCGAACTGGGCTGGCTCACCTTCACCGGCGATCTGGCACAGCGCTTCGATGTATCGGCGCGTCCATTGGCCGAGGAGCTACGGCTCGGCATGACGCTGAATCTGTCGGCGTATGACCGCCTCTTCACCACCTACAAGGTGGCGGAGGAGACAGGCGCCGCGGCGCTCACGACGATCCACTATGGTTTTGGCTACTCGCGGCGGGTTGCCAACTCGCTGGATCTCTCGCTGGAGAGCGAGTTGCTGGAACGCCTGGGCGAGAACAGCACGGAGGAAGACGAGGTGCGTGCCCGCGCCTCCCTCAACATGCGCTTCTAAAGGCCCCTGGATCACGCGCGCAGCGGGGCCCCCTCCGTACCCGCGCCCTATCCCTCGAAGATCATCGCCGCGGTCAGCGCCGCCGTCCAGTGGTAGTCGCTGATCGGGGCGATACCCTGCCCGCTCATCAGGCGCTGCTTGCGGTCCAGCCGGCTGGGGTGCGTCACGTCCAGGGAATCGTAGTACTCGTAGAAGCAGCCGTCTGTCTCATAGATGCGCTGCATCGCCGCGAGTGACCGCTCGCGCAACTGAGCGGCCTCCTCGTGGAAGCCGGCGCGGAGCAGCCCGCAGAGGATCGCGTAGTTCAGGTTCATCCAGGTAGGCCCGCGCCACATATCCTTGCAGTAGCTGCCGGAATCGAGAGAGACGGAGGGCACCGGGAGTGGCGCCCCGAAGGTGCGCGGGTTGCTCAGGTGCTGGCACAGCGCCTCGGCCTGCCCCGCGTTCGGGATACCCGCCAGGAGCGGCAGGAAGCCGGTGACCGCCTTCACCTCGCTCAGGCGGCCTTCGAAATCGCGGTCGAGGTAGAAGCCCTCGTCATCCGACCAGAGGAGCGCATTGACCGCCTCGGCGATGCGGCGGGCGTGTGCTTCGCACTCCGCCTGCAACGCCTGGTTCCCCACTCGTGCGGCGATCTCGCCCAGGCATTCCAAGTCGTGGCTCAGGAAGCTGGCAAAATCCACGGCATCGAGGAGCACGGCGCGGTCAAACCGGGGCGAGTTATCCAGGCCCGATTCGCCGGATCGGCAGAGCGGGTCGCCCGCGATGTGCCATTCGGGGATCCCATTCCCGTTCTTGTCGCGGTTCAGGCGCATCCACTCCAGATAGCGATGCAGGTAGGGCAGGCACTCGGCGGCCCACTCCACGTCTCCGGAGAGGCGGAGGATGCGCAGAGTGGCCCAGGCGAGAACGGGCGGCTGGGTAATGGTAGACGGAGTACCTCCCGCCGGCACCATATGGGGGAGCAAGCCATCTTCGTGCACCTGCTCCAGCATCGCCAAAACGGCGTCTTTCGCCAGATCCATGTCCACATAGGCGATGCCCATCGAGTGGAAGGCGGAATCCCACAGCCACATGTGCCGGTGCGGCCAGCGGTCGGGCGTTGTCCACCGTCGGCGGATCACGCCGCAGGGGGCTTCGGTGTTCACCTTCATCACCGAGACCGCCTTGCGCAAGAGCCGCTCGCGCTCGGGCGAGAGCCCCTCGGGGATCCGAACCCGGCGCACGAACGCCTCTCGCTGCTCAAACACTGGCGTCAGATCCGCGCCGAGTGCTTGCGTCAGGCGCTCCGCGACATCCGTGGCGCTGGCATCGGATAGGAGCAGCGCCCAGCGCCGGCCTCGCGTGGCGGCGACGAGCTTCATCGGGCCGGCATCCACGCTCAGCGCATCCTCGCCGGCCGAACGTCCGTCCACGGTCATCCGCGTGCCCTCGGGCAGCTCTCCGGCGAGGGTGTGATGGTCGAGGAAGACGGCGCGGTAGGCTCCACCGGGCGACTCAGCGGTGATCGCGTCGCCCAGGATCGCCTGGAAGCGGAGCGGGGGCATTCCCTCGAAGCCGACTGCGATGGTCGCGGGCAGGCGGACCAGCAGGCCTCCAGGGCGCGCCCCGGTATGCAGCACAAACGGCTTTGCCCAGTCGGTATGTCCGTCTATTCCCGAGAAGGCGAGGAGTTGGCCCGGGCCCCAGATATCCGGCAGATTCATCGCTTCCCCCTGTTTCGACCGGCGAGAGGCCGCCGGCTCGCCGGGGGCTCCTCGCGCGCGCGATTTGCAGAGTAGATACGACTGTGTCGGCCTGGCATCCTGCCAGGGGATCGAGTGCAGCAACACCCGGGTATTTGCGGCACTAGCGCGAGCCTTCTCATCCCGCAGGATCCCGGGCGGGAGATGACGAACCGGTCAACACTCCACAACAATTGGAAAGTAGCCACGGTTATGCCAGATCACGAGAAGCACTCCCCCAACAGTCTTGGGGCTTCCGCTGGAGAATCGCAGTCACAGTCACTGACATGGAAGGGCGCCCTCGTATCTATCATCGCTGGCGCCGTGATCCTCGTCTTGATCGGCCTGTTGGTGCGGCACACGGAGATTATCACCGGGCGCTACGTGAGCTCCGGGGTACCTCCGGTGCTGGCCTTCGCGGGGCTGCTTCTCTTCCTGGGAGCACGCCCGCTCCTGCGGCGGATCCACCCGCGCCTGTGCCCCAGTCGGTCGCAGGCGTTGCTCGTCTACATGATGCTGACCATCGGGGTGTGGCTTTCGGGCGCATATGGCGTACGCGCATTCCTGCCCCACCTGGTGGCGCTGCAGTACTGGAGCCAGTCGGATGCGAATCTGGCGCCCTATCCTGGGGAGTTGCCGGAGTGGTACGCGCCGCGCGATGCCGAGGCGGCACGAGCCTACTTCGAGGGCTCGCGCGACGGCCAGGTGCCGTGGGGCGTGTGGCTCCCCGTGCTCCTACGCTGGATTCCCTTCATGCTCGCGCTCTTCGGGGGCGCGTTCTGTCTCATGTTGCTGATGCGCCGGCAGTGGTTGCAGTCGGAGCGTCTCACCTTTCCGCTTCTCTACCTGCCGCTCTCGCTGGCCTCGGAGGGGGGCTCGCGCTTTACGGGAGATGGGAAGCCGCTGCTGCGTAGCCCGATTCTGTGGGCAGGGATCAGCATCGCGATCCTCTTCAACGCGCTCAACATCGCGCACGCGCTCATTCCGACGGTGCCGGCGCCGAAGTTCTCCTACTCGCTCGCGCCCCACTTCCCTAACCGGCCCTGGACTCCGCTGCGGAGTATCACCCTCTTCTACATGCTGGAGACGATTGGCTTCGGCTATTTCGTGCCGCTAGAGATCAGCTTCTCGGCGTGGTTTCTCTACCTGGCAGAGAAGGCGTTTGCCGTGGCGGGCACGGCTGCTGGATATGACAAGCCAGGCTATCCCTTCATCCAGGATCAGTGCGCCGGCGCCTACCTGGCCTGCGGGCTGATGCTCATCTGGGGTGCCCGGCGGCACCTGGGGGCGATGTGGCGGCGAGCCTGGATGCACGCTGGAGAGGAGCGCGTTGCCTGGGTCGGGTTGGGCGTCTGCAGCGTGGTGGTCGTCGGGTGGGCGGTGGCCGCCGGCCTGGCCCTGGAGGTCGCGATCCCCTATTTCCTGGTGCTGGGCTGTTTCGTCCTGGTCTACGCGCGGATTCGCGCCGAGACAGGCGTGCCGCTGGAGTTCATCTACCCCTATGGGCTGCCCAAGGAGATGGTGTTGAACGCGCTCTCGGTGCCCGGCATCACTGGCGTGGGGGGCGTGCGGAGCATGGTGATCTTCTCTAGCCTGGCGTGGCTGGCGCGCCACCACATGACCGAGACGCTGGCGGCCTACCAGATTGACAGCCTCAAGCTGAATGACCAGGAGCGGATCGGCCGGCGAAAGCTCGCGGTAGCTCTGGGGGTTGCCTTTGCCATTGGCCTTGGCGCGGCGGTCTGGGCGCACCTGGATGGCTACTACCAGATCGGGAGCAACGCTGCCTCCGGTGGGATGGGGGAGTACCGGGCGACAGTTGCCCGCCAAGAGTACCAGCAGATGGCCAGCCGGATCACGGCGCCGCCGCTACGCGATTGGACGCGCATTACCGCTAACGCCAGTGGCTTTGGGATCGCCACGGCGCTGGCCGCCGTGCGGGCGCGGGTGCCAGGCTTCCCGCTCCACCCGCTCGGCTTTCTGTTGGCCACGGCCTACGGCGACCACACAACCTGCTTCTTCCCACTCTTCGTGGCCTGGCTGGCGAAGCTGATCATCCTGAAGGCAGGCGGTCTCAAGCTCTACCGGCGCGGCATCCCGTTCTTCCTCGGGCTGATCATCGGCCACTTCACCCTCGCCGGGATCTTGTGGCCGCTTCTCAGCATGCTGATCTCACCGGAGGCGAGCCGCTCCTACCATATCTTCTTCGGAGGCTGAGCTACCGGATCGCCTCCAGGTCGTCGATGTGGATCTCGGCGTTCTCGGGAGTGACGAAGCGGATCTGACCCAGGCCGGGCGAGAGCGGCTCGAACGGGGCGGTTTCTTCGTCCACGAGCTTGAACTCGCTCCAGGGGATCTCAATCCGCTTCCACTCCTTGCCGGGGTCGGGCTGGCTCGATTGCCAGTAGATCCGCTTGCCGTCCGGCATCTCGCCCATGAGCTGGACATCGAAGCCGGTGCCGCCGGGCGAGCGCACCCAGAAGGCGAGCCCGCGCGTGCCACTCGCGCGCAGCGCGACGCCGCGAATGCCATCGCCGCGCAGAGCAAACTGCTGGGTGATCTTCAGGCCTCGCTTGCCCGTGCGCGCGGCCTCCGCGCAGACGAGCGCCCGACCATTCTTATACTTCTCCTCCGGCCAGTACTGCCGGCGCCACCGCTTTGCCGCTTCCGGGCCCTCGAAGTCCTCCGCGAAGCGGACGTCGCGCCGCTCTTCCGGCTTGAAGCCAAGTGCTGCCGGCTGGACCTCCTGCATCGGCGTAGATGTGCTGATGTAGCGCTCGTCGGTTGCCAGTCCGAACCAATTCAGGCCATATTCTGTCTCTTCGACGGGGAGTAGGGCCGTGTAGAGGCCGTCACCAGAGGGCTGAACCTCCACCTTGCGCCACCACTTCAGACGCCAGGGCATCTCGGCTGGGGCTACCCAAACGCTCGCCTCTCGCACCGGCTTGGGGCCGGTCACCTGGAAGCGCACCTCGATGGCGTCTCCCTTGCGGCGGGGCGCCCCGATGGGCTGGCAGACGGGGAACGGCTCGCCGGCCCCCTTCAGGTGGTAATCCATCCAGAGGATCTCCATGTAGGTGCGGTGACCCTGGTGGTCGAACGCGGGAGGGCCGGAGGTGCCGCCCGGCACCAGGATGCAGTGGCTGTCGTTGGGCGAGAAAACCAGGTTCTTAGGCGCCGGGATCTCGTTGAGCGTGCGCATGACGATGTGTGGCCAGAAGAACCAGTCGTTGGCTGCGGCGGCGACAAAGTAGTTTGCGCGAATCCCCTTCGCCTGCCGGCCGGCATCGAGGTGCTCCACCCACCGCTTCCGCGTCTCCTCTGGCAACCCTCCGATCGTGTGGCTCCAGTGCGAGCCCTCATCGTAGAAACCGCAACCATAAATGGAGAACGCGGCGCGCACCCGGTCGCCCGCCAGGCCGCTGACCATGGTGGTCATGTAGCCGCCCCAGCTCCCACCGGTGACGCCGATGCGCGACCGATCCACGTCCGGCTGCGAGCGCAGGAGCGCCAGGCCGTTGAGCGCCGCGACCACGCCATCAAACAGGATGTTGCACGTGGGATCCGGCTCCACGGTGAAGAGGCCCCACTTTTTCGCCGACCACGGCCCCGAGGATGAGGCCTGGCGCATGTTGCAGATGCCCGGCTGGTCCTGGCAGAAGGAGACGTAGCCCCTCTTGGCCCAGGCCTTCACCGCGGGCGCGACGCCGTCGGCGTAGCCGCCGCCGCCATGGCAGACCAGAACCCCCGGATACCGGCCGGGCGTCGCGGGGCGTGCCAGGATGCCGTAGATGATCACCTTCTCCCCATCGGGCAACTCCCGGTTGAGGAACTTCAGGCGGGTGATCTCCACGCCTTCCTCCGTCTTCTTCTCCAGCACTTCCAGGATGCGTGGCGGGGTATCCGTCAGGTAGGGCGCGTAGATCGCGGGCGCGCCCTGTGCCGGGCGCCATGCGAGCAGTGCCGCAACCAGAATCGCCCACAACAGGCCCCAGCTCCGGCGATGGGGCAGGGCGGTCGGGCGGCCAGGGGAGAGGTTCGGATTCTCCTGCGCAAATCGGTCCATCTTCATTTCCGTCTTCCATCTCTGTGACGCCGAGACGCCACCGGGCCCGAGCGCGGGGTCTGGATGCGCCCGCGCGATTGGCCCGAAGTTCCGCATCGGCTCGTGCTCCAGCCGGTGGCCTACTTCGGCGTTCCAGCGCCGATTACCTGTAGAAGTTGTGGGGGATCTGGCGGAGGGGCGGGAACCCTTTCGCCCCCGAGGGCATCCTGAACAATGTCTGTCTATGGCGGGTGTGCATGGAATGCCTTGGTAAAAAACCACGAATTCAGGCGCGGCACACGTTGACAAGCCCCCGTCCCTGTGGTATACTCCGCGTATCTATAGCGCAGGCGAGAGCGGTCGGCCGTCTGAGCGATCCGTACGCCCGCAGGAGAAGAGAACTCGAGAGCGATCACCGCGATTAGGGAGGGACTGGGCATCGACAGAGACAGAGAACTACGGGTAAACCATCGGATCCGCGCCCGTGAGGTGCGCCTGATCGACGAAGAGGGGGAGCAGAGGGGCATCGTCGCCCTTCGCTACGCTCTAGAGCTGGCGCGCGATAAGGGCCTGGATCTGATTGAGGTGGCTCCGCATGCCGTACCGCCTGTCTGCAAGATCATGGACTATGGCAAGTTCAAGTATGAGCAGAGCAAGCGGGAGAGCGAGGCGCGGAAGAAGGCACGGGCGTCCGAGCTGAAGACGGTGCGCATGGAGCCGCAGATCGATGATCACGACTTTCAGTTCAAACTGCGGAGCATCCAGAAGTTCTTGAAGGAAGGCGATAAAGTCAAGATCTCAGTGATGTTCCGTGGGAGGTCGATCACGCACCCCGAATTCGGCAAGCGCTTGCTTGAGCAGGTCGTGCAACAGTGCGCGGAGATCGCCGCCGTAGAGAGGCCGCCTGCCTTCGAGGGGCGAATGATGACGTTGATCCTCAGTCCCAGGCAGCAGCCGCAACCCGGGGCGGCGCCGCCCCAGCCGGCGCAAGCACAGCCGCGAGCGTGAGTTGCTGCATGTAGATTTAGGGTAATCGGACTGTTCCGCGGGGGGTCTGCAGGTGCTGTGAGACCGGCCGACGGGACAGTTCGTGTCTATGAGAAGGGGATGGCCATGCCCAAGTTGAAGACGCGCAAAGGGGTGGCGAAGCGCTTCCAGGTGACCGGTTCGGGCAAGATCATGCGCCGCAAGGCGTTCAAGGGACACCTGATGCTTCACAAGTCGCCCGGACAGCGCCGCCGCCTCGGCCAGGAAGCCGAGGTAACTGGCGGATTTGCTAAAGAGATTCGGCGCAATCTGCCGTACGCTTAGAACCTGTCCATTGTGGTTGTCCTCGGGCGGGCTTCGGGTCGATGCCGAGGGGTATTCCAGACAGGCTCTTGACCATTTGGAGAGGTAACAATGGCACGAGTGAAGCGCGGGGTTATCACCCGCAAACGCCATAATCAGGTCTTGAAGCTGGCAAAGGGTTACCGGGGAGCCAAGCATCGGCTGTTCCGCCAGGCCCATGAGGCCGTGATGCATGCCGGGCAGTATGCCTACCGCGACCGGCGGCAGCGCAAGCGCGATTTCCGCCGGCTTTGGATCACCCGTATCAGCGCCGCGTGCAAGCTGAACGGCATCACGTACAACCGCTTCATCGAGGGTTTGAGGAAGGCCGGAGTTGAAGTGGATCGCAAGATCCTCGCCGACATGGCGGTGACCGATGCCAGCGCCTTCACCGAGATGGTGGGGTTGGCGCGCCAGCATGCAACGACTCCGGGCACGCAGGCCGCAGCCGCCTAGTCTGCACGGATCCAGACCGCATTCGTAAGACCGGCGCCATCCGCCTCGCGCGGATGGCGCCGTGTCGCTCTGTGCTCTCTCCCAACACTCCCTCGGCAGGATCACGCCCGGCGCCGGCGAACCACAGCCTGTGAGAGAGGACCCCGAGGATGCGCCGCCACCCGGAACCACAGGATCGCCCCGCCGCCGACACCGCGCTCGCGCGCCGCGTCGCCGACTTCCTGCTCCACCTTTCCATCGAGCGCGGGCTCTCCGTGAACACCGTCGATGCCTACCGGCGCGACCTGCACCAGTTCTGCGAGTTTGCTGCCAGCGCGGGTCTTGATGATCCCGCGGCCATCACCCAGGATGAGATAGACCGCTTTCTCACCCACCTGAAGCGGAAGAATCTGGCGCCGACGAGTGTCAGCCGCAAGCTTGCCGCGCTGCGCACCTTCTACAAGTTTCTCTGTCGGGAAGGTCATGTTCAGGGCAGCCCAGCGGCGACTGCGACCCAGCCCCACATCGCGCGCCGTATCCCAGGAACGCTCAGCATCGCCGAGGTGGATGCTCTCCTCAACGCGCCCGACATGCACACCCCGAACGGCTTGCGCGACCGGGCCATGCTCGAGACGCTCTACTCGACCGGGATGCGCATCTCCGAGATCCTCACCGTCCGGCTGGCCGATCTCAACCTGGGTGAGGGATGGCTGCGCTGCTTCGGGAAGGGCTCCAAGGAGCGCCTGGTCACCATCGGGCGAACCGCCGCGGAGTGCCTCCATCTCTATCTGGAGCAGGTGCGCCCGCGTTGGGCGGCGCGCACGGGCGCGGAGGAGCTGTTCCTCACGGATCGCGGGCAGGCTTTCAGCCGTTCCGGCTTCTGGAAGGTGATCAAGAAGTATGCCCTCCAGGCCGGCATCCAGAAGAAGATCACCCCGCACACGCTCCGCCACTCCTTCGCCACCCATCTCCTCGATGGCGGCGCCGACCTGCGCGTGATCCAGGAGTTGTTGGGCCACGCGCGCATCGCCACCACCCAGATCTATACCCACGTCTCCACCCAGCGCCTGCATGAGGTGTATCGCAAGGCACACCCGCGCGCCTAGCGCCCGCGGCAGGGGATCCTGGGGACAATCCCAGCGCGGTGCCCCAGGTTCTGCCAGAGCGGCGCGCGACATTCCCGCAACCGGATCAACATCTAGCGGGAGGGCGCGCGGATCCCGGCGAAGATTCCCCTAACCAGGGGCCGGCGCGTCGGGCCGGCTTCCGTAACGGCATGGCGTGGAGGGAGTCCTTGCGATGAGCGATAGCGGTTCCGTGATGGTGCCTGCCGAGAAGGTACCGGTCCTGTGTGAGGTGGATCTCTTGGTGTGTGGCGGTGGCCCCGCGGGGGTGTGTGCCGCCGTGGCAGCAGCGCGTGCTGGCGCCCGCGTGCTGCTCGTGGAGCGGCACGGCTTCTTCGGCGGCATGACCACGGCCGGCGGCGTCACCATTTGGCATTCGCTCTACTCCACCGATGGGGAGACGCAGGTGATCGGCGGGCTCGTGCAGGAGCTGGTGGAGCGCCTCGAGCGGCGAGGGGCCGCGCGCAACAGCCGGTCGGATGGCCGAGGCTACTTCGTCGTGGATACCGAGTATGCCAAGCTCGTCTTTGACGAATTGGTGCGCGACGCGGGGGTCGTTCCGCTGCTGCATGCCTGGGCTGCGGGTGTGGTGATGGACGGGCCCCGAGTTGCGGCCGTCCTGATGCAGAGCAAGTCGGGGCGGCAGGCCGTGCGGGCTCGCGTCGTCGTGGATGCGACGGGGGATGGTGACGTGGCTGCGCTGGCGGGCGCTCCTTTCGAGAAGGGTGATGCCCAAGGGCTGATGCAGCCGCCCGGGCTATGCTTCCGCATCGGTGGCGTGGACCGCAGGCGCGCGAACGAGGAGGGGTTCAAGACGGGTGCCGTGATGCGCGCGCTGAACCGGCCGATGGATTACAATGGCCAGGAGTACCCCTGCTTCCTCTGGACGACGGAGAGCCTCTTCCGCGACGACGAGCTGCTGGTGGCCGGCGCGCGCGTGACGGAGGTGGATGCCACGGACGTCTGGAGCTTCACGCGCGCCGAGATGGAGGGGCGCCAGCAGATGGAGTGGGTCCTGAAGCGCCTGCGCGAGGAGGTGCCTGGGTTCGAGAAGGCATACCTGGCGGGGCTGCCGGCGCAGATCGGGATCCGGGAGACACGGCGCATCTTGGGCGAGCACCTGTTGCAGGAGCAGGAGCTGCTGGAGGGCGTGCGCTTCCCGGACGCCATCGCGCAAGGGACCTACCCGGTGGATATCCACAACCCACGAGGGCGGGGAATCGTCTTCAAGCATCTCGACGGCAGGTGGCGAGAGGTGCTTCCGGACGGATCGCGCCGCGAAGGCACCTGGACACCCGATGGCCAGGTGCAGAAGACCCCTTGCTACCAGGTGCCCTACGGCGTTCTGGTGCCCCGGAAGGTGGAGAATCTGCTGGTCGCCGGCCGGTGCATCTCAGCGACGCACGAGGCCCACGGCGCGATCCGCGTTATGGTGAACTGCATGCAGTTTGGACAGGCGGCAGGGGCTGCCGCTGCCCTTTGCGTCCGCGAGGGATATGCGCCCCGAGAGCTGCCCGCCCCACTGCTGCGCCGGCTCCTGCTGGAGCAGGGGTGCTGCTTCCTGGGAGAGGGATAGGGTCGCGGGGTTGTTGCACACGCAGGGGCGGAGCTGAAGCTCCGCGCTGCTTCCTGGCAAAGCCCTTCGGGCTCTCCCTCCCGGCCCACGCCTGCGAGGATCGCCCGAGAACGTAAAGACCGCCAGCCCGGCAGGGCTTCGCTCACAAGCAGCGCGGGGATTGATCCCCGCGCGCCGCTGCGGCGCCGGCCTCTCAGCATAGGGCGCGGGCCCCCTGGCGCGAGTGCCCCCGACCCTATGCGATGGGGAGTCCGAGACCGGGGGACCACTCAGAGCTGATCCGGGTGCCGGTTGGGGCCCGCATGGAGCCAGAGGTTGACGCAGGGATCCTCGGCGTCCGAGATGAGGTGGTGGTCCTCGCCCGGCTCGATCACGAAGACATCGCCGGTGACCATCGGGATGCGCTCGCCATTGACTTCCATGATCGCTTTGCCCTGCAAGAGGATGAAGACTTCGCAGTCGTCCTCGTGGACGTGCCAATCCTTGCCGCCCGGGCCGTCGTTGGTGTGGGTGCGCGCGTTGGGCTTCTTGAAGGAGAGCCCGCCCTTGCAGAGGTATTCGCCAGGGATAATCCCCTTCAGGAAGTGGCCCTCGGTTACGTCAGGCAACTGGTTCAATCGGTAACGTTTCACGAAGGTGCTCCTCTCACACGCTGCTTCTCTTGAGGCGCAGGCTTCCGGGTGCTTGTTCAGCATCCGGACCAGGTGGGGGGACACCTATCCCGGCACGGCCACAGGGGCGAGCGGTTACTGTTCGCCCGGCTGGACCTTCGCCTGCCACCTGTGTTCATTCTTTCTGCACCGGTCACCGTCGCGCCTTCGACATCCACTTCCGCGCGACGCATGCGGCGCATCGCTTGACACCCTGCGGGCGCGCGCGATATGATGAGCCTGTAGCCGAACAATCGCACGGATTCTATGCCGCTAGGCATAGGGCAGGCTGCCCTGGTCGGCTGGCGCGGGCCCTGCCTCGTCCTTATTCGGAGGTTTCGCCGATGCGACGCGTGATACTTCTCCTGCTGATAGCGGTCGCGGTTCCCATTCTGGCCGGGAATGGCGCGAGGGCGCGTTTCGGGCGCCTCGTCGGTACGCTCTCGGAGGGTCCGGGATGCGCGCGCCTCCTGCTGGCAAGCGCGCTTGCGAGTGAGGCTGGCTGGCGCGCGGAGGAGCGGCGGTATCAGGAGCTGCGGCAGAAGCTGGTGCGCCAGCAGCCGGACTACCGAGTATGGCAGCGGTCGCCCGACGAGCTGTGGGTATATGACAACCGTCCGGAGCTGGGCATTGGCATGCACGGGATGACCGACAAGCAGCTCGATCTGGTCCGGGCGCTGGGGATCCGCCTGGTTCGGATCACGCTCTACTGGCAGGAGATGGAGAAGACGGAGACGCCCGGCGTGTATGACGCGAAGTATCTCCGCCACTGGGACGAGCTGGTTGCCCGGGCCAAAAAGCACGGAGTGGAGCTGCTCGTGGTGGTGCATGGCAATCCACCGGGCGTGGGGTGGGCAACGCGCGAGGAGAGCTACCGGCGCTTCGCCCGCTTCATGGGCGACATGGCCAGCCGCTATCCGGGCGTCTGCTTCTGGGAGCTGTGGAACGAGATGGATTCCGGGTTCACCGACCTCTTTGGTGCGGGCGTCAATCCTTCGGTGCCGATGCGCGAGCGTGGCAAGCACTACGCGCGAATGCTCAAGCTCGCCTACCCGGCGATCAAGCGCGCCAATCCGAAAGCGCTGGTCCTGGTCGGCGGCATGACCGACTGGCAGGAGTTCCCGCGCGGCATTTACGAGGGAGGCGGGCGCGACTACTTCGACATCATGAACCTGCACGCGTATGGGGTGCCGGTAGAGTGGGGAGTGGTCACGCGCGGCGCCGCGCTGCGCGACATCATGGTTGAATATGGCGACGCCGAGCGTCCGTTCTGGCTGACGGAGATGGGGATCGACGCGGGAAACCTGGTTGCGGCGTGGGGGATGCCGAAAGGGAGCCCGGACGAGATTGGGGATGCACTGGACCGCATGCACCAGGGACAGTGGGAAGGCGCCATTCACGCCGCGTTTGAGACGGGGCTCTACGCCAAAGTGCTCCCCTACCAGTTTGAGGCCGGCAACGAGGCGATGCGCGACCAGCTGGCGGATCCGGAGTTTGCCCGGAAGCATCTCCCCAAGGGGAGGACCATCGATGACTACGGATTCGGGATTGTGCGCCGCGATGGCGTGACGCCGCGGCCCACCTACGATTGGTTGAAGCGCGCGCAACTCAACCGCTCGATTCGAAACCGCCCCTCGTACAGGACCGACGTGAAGGTGCGCCCCGCGCCCGCGGGCGTGCCGGTAGGCTACCGCTCCCGAAGACAGGGAGACACGCTTGTGATCCAGGGTGTTCGCGTGGATGCCTGCGTGCCTACCCGAATCACGCTGAAGCGAAAGTAACGCGGGTCCGGCGCGGGGAAGGGGGCATCTAGCGGCTCAGGGGCGTAGCGTCACGCGCCACGAGCGCAGAGTGGCAGCTTCCTCATCGGCCGATTTGCACTTCTTGAAGCGCGCTCCACTGGCGCCATGAACCACCTGACGGCACTCCTCCCAGGTGGCATGCCGGCGCAGCTGCCCGCCGGCCAGGCTGAGATAGGTGACTCCCCCGGGATGCGGTGGCAGCGACGCAGCCGAGACAGGCTCCGCCGGGGCGGGGCGAGAGGCGCGCCGGGGGCGTGCCTCGACGGGATCTGGCGTGGCCGCGGGCCGGGCGCCGCGCGGCGGGGGCGTTCTCCTTTGCGAGTAGGCCTGGGCGATGGCGTCCGCACGCTCGTTCTCCGGATGGCCCGCGTGACCCTTCACCAGCTCCCAGGTGACGCGCGTGCCTGCCAGGCGGTCGAGCTCCTCCCACAGGTCTTGGTTGAGGACCGGGGTGCCGGCCGCGGTGACCCAACCGCGCGCCTTCCACGCGCGGAGCCACTGCGTCATCCCCTTGATCAGGTAGGAGCTGTCGCTGACGATGTGGACGGGCGCATCGGCGGGCACGCGCCGCAGGCCCTCGATTGCCGCGCGCATCTCCATGCGGTTGTTTGTCGTCTGCGGCTCGTAGCCGCCCAGTTCCTCCACCTCGCCGTCGCGGATGATGATCGCCGCCCAGCCTCCCGGCCCGGGGTTGCCGCTGCATGCGCCATCCGTGATGATGCGGATCATGGTCTCTCCTTGAAATCGAGCGGTGCACCGGCCGGCGTTTTGGCCGGCGCTATCCTGGCATTGTAGCCGAGGCGGGCGGAGACGTCAACCCGCGGCCGTAAGCAATGTTGTTGCTCAGGGAAAATGTCACAGTTAACTGCTCAGGGAAAATGTCACTCCGTACGGTGAACCGTGGAGTATGGAGTGTGTTATTTTGAACAAGAGACAGCAGGACCGGGTTGAGGTGATCACC
>JAAZEM010000172.1 GCA_012512265.1 Armatimonadota bacterium
CCGGGTCCTCTGGGCACGACCAGCGGAAGTGGTCGATGGTTGCCGTCACGCCCTCGAACTCAATGGTCACTGCCACGGCATGTCCTCCCTTACTTACTATACGCCAACCTATGACGCATGTCTCACGATGCTCCGCCCTGGTACGCAGGGGAGCGGGCGCATACCCCCCACTCCCCCGCATGCGTCAGTGCGCAACGACCGCGTTCGATGCCCGAACCGCCTCGGCATCAACCCCGTGCTCCTGAAGATAGAGCCGGATCTCGTCGTGCGTTGCGCCATCCAACAGCAGCTTACCCATCGCGACCTCCCGGATTGTCGTGGGCACCTGCAACCAATGCTCCCAGGCCGGGAAGACCGGCTCCCCTTTGGGCCGAGTGATGCCCAGATGCAGGCAACGCAGCGAGTCCGCCACGCTACGGCACTGCGCCAGATCCAACCAGATCCAGCGCGCGTTCCAACACATCCGCCTCGCCCATCGCCTCACCAGTAAGCCCTTCCTTTCTGTCTCGTAACTCGCGCCGGGGCTTTGGCCTCGGCTCCGTCCTGCCTCACTTACGCCGCCGCGTGTGGCATGTCTCACGTCGCCATCGGGCCGGGAGAGGCGAACGGCAGGGCGCATCGCGCAGCCCTGCCGTTGCATGCCCGACCGTCAGAGCGGCCTCACACAGCCCCGACCGAGTTCCTGGCCCTATCGCGCACGATGTGCTGCATCGCATCCCCCAGTAGCCTGCCCGCCATAGCATAGTTGTCGCCGGTGCCCTCGCGGAGCACTCGCCGCCGGTCTCCACTCAGAACCCGCCATCGAAACCGGGTGGCGTAGTCGCTCGCAGTCACCTGCAGTTCGCCGATCAGGTCGTCCAAACGCTAACCCCCTTCCCATCTCTGACCGTGGCCGGGTCAGCATCCCGGCGTGCCTCTACCCATCATACGCTGCCAATGGTGGCGTGTCTCACGTCGGCGTCCATCGGCAGAGCAATGGCGGCAGGGCATTTGGCATTGCCCTGCCGCCATACTGCCACGTTCTGGCGAGTCAGACCCGCGCGCTGCCGTGGGGTCACACTACGCCGACGTGTCGTCTGGAGGGGTGATCTGCAGCTTCTCTGGGACCGCGTTGTCCTGCGGCTTTGAGTTGCCGTACCTGCCCAGGGGCGTTGTGGCTTCAGTCAGGTAGCGCATCAGGAATCCAAGGATGAACTCCCGACATAGCTCGAACATATCGTGGTCGAGTCCCCCTTTGGAGTTGCGGTGCCCCTCGATGTCGAGGCAGAGATAGCGTGGCCCACCCGGATCGACCTCCTGTGCCTTCCGAATGAGCCGAAACAGGCTCTGCGCCGCCGCCTCGAAGTCGTCATCGGCCTGCACGCAGTGGTAGATGACGCCCCCCTTTCGCTCAACCATGCTGCTCATCGCCCCCTTCCTCCACCCGCACGAACGCGGCGAGAAACCTTTCTCGTCGCTGGTTGGCCGTCATCATCTCCCGCGCGAACGTGTCGCGGCGATCCGCCGGGAGCGACGACATGATCTCCAACTGCAACTCCGTCAGCCTGTGTCCGTAATCGATCAGTCGTTCCTCCTTCCGGTTCTCGAAGCGCAGGCGTGGCTCGCACCCTTGGCATAGCCGCGCCTGCGTTCGCGTATCACTATGGTAGCGCATCGACTCCCCGCTCAAAGCGGGGGGCGGATGCCCCGTCCGCACTGCACCGTATCACCGATCTGGCCGCACGGTCTCAGCTTCCGGCGACAGTGCGCGCGCCCCAATCTGGCCGTGGCCGACGTTGGGTCCGTTCTCCATACGTCCGTCCGTAGTGGGTGCGCTCCGCGATCCGCACCGTCCAGTCCCGCAGCCATTGAGCCTGCAGAGCGCGCATTGAGAAGCCCGTCCGCATTTTGTCATCACGCCCGACTCTGTCTTCAGTATCCGACCTCCCTTCGAGACCAACCAGTAGCCGCCGCTTCCGCGTCGGCGTCTTGCCGCTGTCGGCGGGCATCGCCGACACCTGCCTTACGCGGCGGCGCTGCGAGTGTCTCACGCGTCCGCGCGGCCTCACTGCTGACCGATACGGTGTGGGGATGTGGACGGACAACTTCTGCGAGGCTGACAGCCGGTCAGGTATGTGGCCCGAGACGGCAGGGCGCTTCGTGTTGCGCCGAAGTTGCCGGTGAGATCGGGAAGTGTGCCGCACTGGTGGTCCAGCGGCTCGCCGCCTGTGGGCGTGTGTGCCTTGTGACCGCACCGGCAAGCGTCGTTTGGGCAGCACGGAGTTGGCGTCACGGTTGCTGCAGAGCCGTGGCAGACCCAGTACCCAGGCAAGGAGGCAGTGCCGTCCAGCGGCGGTCGGGTCCAGCCACCGCACGGGTGAAGAGGAGATCTCGACCAAGTGCGGAACAGGGATGGGCGGGAGTTCCGGGCCACAGCGTGCGCAATCCGTGCGCAGTCAGATTGGAAACCTGGGACGGATGGTGCGCTCCCGACGGTGGTCGGACCGGCTATGGTGGGTTGTGACTATATGTGACCACTCGTCGTGTACCCACGGGAACGGTTGGAAGCGCACACGCCCGACTCATAATCCCTTGGTTGCAGGTTCGAATCCTGCTCGGCCCACCAAGATGTACCCCTTCAATGACCTGGATGCCTCGGCATGTTGCGTCCCTGACTGTTCGGTTTCCATCCTCGAGTAGCGTGCTGCAAACAGACGGCCGGCGGCGTCTGTGCGATGGACCGCTTGCAGCCAGCACTCCGCGTCTGCAACGCCGCGCGTAGCGGGCGTACGCGTAGGAGGGTGACATGGCAGGCTGGATATGGCGCTATGACGCTGGCGGGCAGTTCTTCGGTAGCTTCGTGATCTCGCTGGCGGGCATCAGCATCACCGTCCTCACCTTGGTACTCGCCCTACCGAAGGAGCACCGGCACACCGGGCACTTCCGGCTGCTTTACACGACGCTGGTGGTCGCCACCCTCGCTTGCATACAGGGTGCGCACCTGATGGGCGATGCGGCCAGCTGGGAGCCCCGTTTCAGCGGCGCGGCCCCCTACGAAGGCAGCATACAGGCGTTCATGACTGCGGCTCCTACGGGCTATGTCGCGACGGTATTAGTGATGTTCGCCCTGGTGCTCCTGCCAAAGGTTTACGATCCCACCTTCCCACGGATCATCCGCTACATTCTCCTCGCCACGCTCGCGGCGGAGGTGGTCGGGTCGTGGCTCTCCATGATACCGCAGGTGTGGTCGGGAGCGGGTGTCAGTCATAACAAGCCGGCCGTCATTGTCGCCGTGATCGGGGGTATTGGTTTGGGCGTGTATGAAGCGCGCGCGCATGGGAGCGATTTCGCGGACTACCTGCCCCTGATCATCTGCTGGGTTATTGTCTGCCTGTGCGGGGCTGTCTATGGCATTGTGTGCCCGAAGTTCGCGGGAGGGCATTAGTGGCTGATTACCTGGCTCTACGCGCTGGGCGCGACATGGCCAAGCAGCGCTCTTATCGGGTGCGCATGCCGGTTGACCGCCCATCCAGAGAACATGCCTCAGAAGAGTGAAACCGACGAGCGAGTTCCATCGCTAACCTGGGAGTGATGAGGTCCATTGCGGCCGTTCTGCAGCGTGCCTTTTGCAGTTCCTCTCCCGTAACGTTGGGCGACCATCTTCTGCGCGTGCTAACGATGAAATCGGGGCGGGATCCATGCAATCCTGCCGGGCGTATCGCATCCACCCTCACGGAGTATCCACTGTGTGAACGCGGCGCAACGTGGGACGTCTAGTCTGCCCCTCGTCCCTCGAGCCCCGGAGTGTGAGAGGATTCGCTGTGCCTTGGCGAGAACACCCTTATAAGCCGTGCGGGTCTGCACGGCCGGGAAAGGATAGCGCCCATGCAGCTCTTTGAGACGGTGGTGTCGAACCTCGGCTCGCGCTTCACGCTCAACCTGCTCCCGCACCGCCGCCAGCTTCTCTTGTCGCCGCTCGGATACTACTTCCATGTGCCGGTCGACCTCGCTGTCGGCATCCAGATCGGCGATGACTATCGCATTCTTCCTTTCTCGGACCGCTACAAGTGCTTCGACTCCGTGGAACAGGAGCTGCTCCCGAGCGGTGTCGTCTTCCACTGCAAGGAGCCGGAGCTTGGGGTGATGGTGGATATCGCCTTCCGCTCCGCCTTCTATCCCCACGATGTCATTCTGTCGACGGCACCGTTCTGTTACGTCAGCGTCACTGTCTCGCGCCTTGCGGGCCGCCAGAACAAGCCGCGGCCCATCGAGGGGAAGGTCTTTATCGCAGCGCGCCCCGGGCCCGAGTTCTCCGCGCGGCGAATCGACGGGGGCTTCGTCTTCTCCGGCAAGTTCTCCCCCAACGGTACGCGACGCGACCTCCACCTGCCCGAGGGCTTCTCCGATGGCGTTCCCGCTGAATTTGGGATCGCCGCGGTTGACCCCGATCCGGAGCTGGGCGACCGGCGGATCTCTCAGCGTTTCCTCCTCGATGATCAGGAGTTCGTGGAAGAAGAGTTCACCCTCGCTGGCTACTGCGGCGCGGAGTGCCTTGAGGCGGGCGGCGAGCGCTACCGCTTCAAATACTCCGGGTTCTTCGCGTCGGTGGATGACGTCTTTGCCTACGCCTCGTCCGAGAAGAACCACATTGACGAGAAGATGGCGCTCTTTGACGGGGTGATCCGTGATAGCACCGTGCCTCGCGATCTGCAGCAGCTTATCGCCTTCTCGCTGCAGACGTACCTGGCCAACTCCTTCTGGACGACGCGGCACGGGCAGGACTGGTTTTCCGTTTGGGAAGGCAACTGCCTCTATCACTCCACGGTGGATGTGGAGTACAACGTCGGGCTGTTCTACCTGGCCCTCTGGCCGGAGCTGCTTGAGATGACCCTGGAAGAGTGGACGAAGCATGAGCAACGGGGTCTCTATGGCAGCTACCTGTCGCACGATATGGGCGCCGGGATGATGGCCAACGGCCAATCCTACCCGCACGCGATGGAGGTGGAGGAGAACACCAACTTCCTGCTGATGGCGTTTGCCTGCTGGCGGGCCACGGGCCGCGAGCACTTCATTGCCACCCACTACCCGCTGATTCGCCGGCTCGCGAAGTATGTCATCGATGCCGATACGACCGGCAACGGCTTCCCGGATCTCGGTGTCGCCAACACCTTCGATGATGCCGCGCCAGCCGTCCAGTTCTCGCGCAAGCAGGTTTACCTCGCGGTCAAGGCGCTGGCCGCTTTCGAAGTCACCGCGCTCATGGCCGAGTCCAACGGCGATGAGGAGTTCGCCGGTATCTGTCGCGACCGCGCGGCGCTCATCCAGCAGACTCTCGACACGGAGGCGTGGCAGGGCGACCACTACGCCGTGTGCCTGGAGAAGCGCATGGATGAGATTACCGACCCCTGGAGCGGAAAGCCGGCCGGCACCGGCGAGCTTCCCGGGTGGGATGCCTACTCCATCCATACGGCCAATGGCCTCCTCTATCCGCTTCTCTCCGGCTATCGCCCCAACCTGGACTACGCGCGCCTCGCCCGCGACATCGCCCACGCCACGCGCGAGGCGATGCTGGAGTATGGATGCACCCACTCGAGCGCCGACAGGAGCAACCTGTGGGTGTCGCAGAACCTGTGGCGTGATTTTGTCGCCGCCTACATGGGCCTCGACCTCCTCGATATGGCGTCGCGCTACTGGGCCTTCGAGGTGATGGAGAACACGGTGGGGCGGGGCGGTTGCTTCATCGACACTTACGGCTGGAACACGCTCAACTTCTACCCGCGCGGTGCGGCCAGCGTGGGCGCCTTCGCGGCGGCGGCTGGTCTCAGCGTGGATCGCGTGGCGGGCCAGGTGGCGCTCTCCCCGGTGCGCGTGCCTTTGCGCGTGCCGCTGCTCCCGCTCGCCGATTGGGAGCAAGGCGCTGTGCCCTGGCTGGATGTGTCTCTGGTGGATGGCGAAGTTCGGGCGCGCATCCTGCGGCCCGAGTTGCTGAAGGGGTTCACCGTGACGATCTTTGGCAAGCCGGTGAAGCTCTAGCGGATCGCTGGAGAGAAGGAGCATCGGGATCATGAAGCTGGGTTTGGTCACCTACAATCTGGCCAGTGATTGGGACGTGCCGACGATTATCGAGCGCTGCCAGCGCACCGGGTTTGAGGGCGTGGAGCTGCGCACTTCGCACGCGCATGGGGTGGAGCCCGATCTCTCGCCTATGGCGCGCGCGGAGGTCCGCCAGCGTTTCGCGGACTCGGGTGTGACGCTGTGGGGTCTGGGGAGCGTCTGCGAGTTTCACTCGCCGGACCCTGCCGTGGTCCGCGAGCAGATTGAGATGTGTCGGTCGTTCGTGAAGCTGGCCGCCGATGTGGGCGCGCGCGGCGTGAAGGTGCGCCCGAACGGCCTGGCGGAGGAGCAGGGGATCCCCGTGGAGCGTACGCTGGAGCAGATCGGACTGGCGCTGCGCGAGTGCGGCCAGGCCGCGGCGGATGCCGGCGTGGAGATCTGGCTGGAAGTGCATGGCCGGGGCACTTCTCACCCGCCCTACATCCGCACCATCCTCGACCACTGTGATCACCCGGCGGTCGGCGCCTGCTGGAACTCGAACGACACCGACGTGAAGGACGGGAGCATCGCGGAGTACTTCGACCTCCTGGCGCCCGATATCCGCTCGGTGCACATCACCGAGTTGTGGCGCGAGCAGTACCCCTGGCGCGAGCTCTTCGCCGGCTTGAACCGAATCGGCTATGATCGCTTTACGCTCGCGGAGGTTCCTGCCAACGCCGATCCGGAGCGTTTGATGCGCTACTACCGGGCGCTCTGGCTGGAGCTGAGCCGGCCCGCGTAGCAGGCGTGTCGCTTACGCGCCCGGCCGCGGGCGTTCCAGGATTGCACCCGCGCTGCTCTGCTGCCGGGCGCGCAGCTCCGTCGAGGAGATATCGAGCCGGAAGAGCTCCGGGGGCACCTCCTGGAAGAGGCTTCGAAACTCCTCCGGAACCGGCACATCGGCGAGGGTATGAAAAGCGCCTGCGTGCGCGCGGCCGGCCACGAGAAAGCGGCAGCCGGCATCGCGGATCTCGCGCAGAGCCTCTTGCATATCGGCTGCGCTGGCATAGTAGCGCTCGGCCACGATGCGCACGGCTGTGTCGTAGCCGACGATGAAAGTGCACCCAGGGAAGAGACGGGCCTTCTCGCGAAACGTGGGAGCGCGCGTGAGCGCGACGGGCGCCCATCCCCAGAACTGCTGCGCCCGGCGCAACGCCTCCCCCTCGGTGAGCGCGCGCTTGTCCACGTTCTCCACCGAGAGCTCGAAGGTGACCGGGGCCTGCAATAGTTCAGCAGCTACCTCGGCCAGGCGGCGATGGCCTTCATGCAGCGGGTTGAAGGAGCCGGGAAGCACGCCGCCCGTCACTGCGGCATCTGCCAGGGCGCGGCCATCCTGGCTGACCAGAATATGGCGCGCGCGCCCCTGAAGCAGGTCGGTGAGAGGGGAGAGGTCGCCTTCATGGTGCATCTCGTCGCCGGGCAGCAGCGGGAGCGTGAAGCCTGGGATCACCCCGCAAGCGAGTGCCAGCGCGTGGATCAGGAGCAGGCTGCAGGCATCCTCCTCCTCCCCGCGCGTGCGTGCCCCCTTCTCTAGCCGGAGCGTGTAGTGGGCCTGATGCTCCTGCTCAGGGCCCTCGCCCGGCGAGAGGATGGCAAGCTCGACCCCGTGCATCCCCCGGCGAGGGCGCGTGGTGGAGAGCGCCCCGGTGCAGCCGACTCCGAGTACCGGAACATCCCCCTCGCGCAATTCGAGCGCCCGCGAGAGTGACCAGCGTGCCATCGCCGTGGCGGTCTCGGCAGAGACGCAGTGCGCCGCGCGGTGCCCCAGAAGATCGCGTAGCGACGCTTTGGCATAGGGGAGCCGGGCCTCGAGCAGCGTGTGCGAGGCGCCCGCCACGCGAATTAGCCAGGCGAGCGCCTGGCTTCCTGTGCCGGCGGCGGCGATCACGCATTGGCACGGCGAGCGGTGGATCGCAGCGATGGTGCGTTCAAGAGCCTCGTCCATAACTCTTCCGTTCGCTCTGCACCCGCCTTTTCCTGGAACAAGGAGAACGAGCAAGCGTCCGAGAAGTATGGGCGTGGCAATGTGCGCTCTTACTGGGACCCCAGCAGGGGCGTGGGAGCATTGCGCGGCCATGACCGCGGTCTGGAGGCATTGGGGTGGATTATAGCAGCCTGTTAGAGATGTTCTTCAGGGTGGCCAGGCGACACCCGGCCGAGATTGCCCTGGCGGCGAAAGTGGATGGGCGTTACCAGGGACAAAGCTATGCGGCTGTCGAGGCGCAAGTGCGGCGACTGGGTGCGGCCCTGGTGCGTCTGGGTGTACAGGCGGGTGATCGCGTGGCCCTGATGAGCGAGAACCGTCCCGAGTGGGCTCTCACGGACCTGGCGACCTATGCCGCCGGGGGCGTGTTGGTGCCGCTCTACTCCACGCTGCCTCCGCCGCAGGTGGAGTACATCCTCCGCGACTCGGGCGCGAGCATCTTCGTCGTCTCCGGCAAGGAGCGAATCGAAAGCGCACTGGCCCTGCGCGAGCGCCTCCCCAACCTGCGCCACATCATCGCCATCGGCCAGTACGCGCCGAAGGGGACGACCGCGTTCGACAGCCTCCTGGCGCAGCCCGCGGATCCCGACTCGGAGGCGGAGAGCGAGCGACGCTCGGGCGCGCTCAACCGCGACACGCTGGCGACGATTGTCTACACCTCCGGAACGACCGGCGAGCCGAAAGGCGCCATGCTCACGCATGGCAACATCCTGGCGAACCTGGAGGGGTGCGACCCGATTTTCCGGCTCGATGAGAAGGATGTCTTTCTTTCGTTCCTCCCGCTGTCGCACATCTTCGAGCGCACCGCCGGCTACTACCTCGCAATCCGCAACGCCTCCGCGATCTACTACGCCGAGAGCGTCTTCACCGTGGCGAAGAACCTGGAAGAGGTGCGCCCCACGATCATGATGAGCGTGCCTCGCCTCTACGAGAACATCCAGCAGCGTGTCCTCGATACGGCGAGCAAGGCCACGGCCCTCCAGCGGCGGCTTTTCGAGTGGGCGCTCCAGGTGGGCTACGAGCATAGTCGCTGTCGCCTGGAGCAACGCTGGCCGAATCCGCTCTTGCTCCTGCAGCATGCCCTCGCCGACCGCCTGGTGTTGCGCCGTATTCGGGGGCGCGTCGGCGGGCGGATCCGCACCTTCGTCGCGGGGGGCGCGCCCCTGCCGCGCGAGACGGCCGAGTTCTTCATGGCCCTTGGCCTCCTGATCCTCCAGGGCTACGGGCTGACCGAAACCTCTCCCGTCCTCGCGGTAAACCATCCCGAGGAGCCGCGCTCCGAGGGCGTGGGCCGGCCGCTTCATAACCTGGAGCTGACCATCGCCGAAGATGGCGAGATCTGCGCCCGCGGCCCGAGCATCATGCAGGGCTATTGGAACAAGCCGGAGGAGACCGCCGCCGCCATCGATTCCGAAGGGTGGTTCCACACGGGAGACATCGGCCGGCTGGACGAGAAGGGGCACCTGCATATCACCGACCGGAAGAAGAACCTGATCGTCCTCTCCACAGGCAAGAAGGTGGCTCCCCAGCCGATTGAGACCCGGCTGAAGACCAGCCCGTTCATCGGTGAAGTGTTGGTTCTGGGCGACCAGCACAGCACCATCGGCGCGCTGATCGTGCCGCGGTTCGATGCCATTCGCGCGCACAATGGCCTGGCCGACCTGGATAATCAGGCGATTGCTACCCATCCCGAGGTGCGGCAGCTCCTGCGTGCTGAGATCGACCGGCTCAGCGACGGCCTCGCGGAGTTCGAGCGCGTGAAACGCTTTGCCGTGCTCGACCGCGAATTCAGCATCGAGTTGGGAGAGCTGACGCCGTCGCTCAAACCGCGACGGGGTGTCATCCTGGAGCGGTTCGCCCCTCAGGTGAACAGCCTTTTCCGGTCGTAGCCAATGGCTACGACGCGGTCTTGAGGCAGGCGTCCAGCACGTCCAGCGCGTGCTGGAGTTGCTGCTCGGTGATGGTGTAGGGCGGCACCAGCTCCAGGACATTCCCATCAGGACCGGCGGGCAGCAGGATGACCCCGCGGCGAAGCGCCTCTACGACGACGCGCGCGGCGGCGTGGGTGGCCGGCGTCCCGGAGGCATCGCGTAGCTCCAGGCCCCACATCAGCCCGCGGCCACGCGCCTCTGCCACCAGCGCGTGCCTCTCGCACAGCGCCTCCAGGCGCGGGCGCAGCCACTCGCCTAGCTGTCGGCAACGCTCCACCAGCCCACGCTTCTCTATCTCGGCGATGGCAGCCAGCGCGGCGGCGCAGCCCAAGGGGTTTCCAAGGAAGGTGCTCGTGTGCAGCGCCTCGCCCTGCGATTCGCCCCATGTCGCCATGATCTCCGGCGTGCTGACGCACGCGGAGATCGGGAAGCCACCGGTCATCGCCTTGCCCACGCAGAGGATATCCGGCACGACTTCGCTGGCAAACCAGGTTCCGGTGCGTCCGAAGCCGGTGAAGATCTCGTCGGCGATCAGCAGAGCGCCCCGCTCATGGCAGAGCGCGAGGAGGTCGGAGAGCCAGCCGGAAGGCGGGATGCGAATCCCCCCGCGGCCCTGAATCGGCTCCACTAAGACGGCGCCCACGGGGGGCAGGTCCGGCGGTGGGCAGCGCAGCCACTCCGCGACCTGCTCGAGCACGCGCGCTGCCTCCGTGGCATCGACGGGGTAGGGGATGTGCCGGACAAAGCGGCCCAGCTGCTCGCGGAAGGGGCGGCGGAAATCGTCGCGCCCTGTGGCCGCGAGAGCTCCGTAGGTAAGCCCGTGATACGCGCCCTCAAAGGCGATCACCCCGGCGCGGCCCGTGGCAACCGCCGCCGTCTTCAGCGCCGCTTCGATGCTCTCGCCCCCGGAGCTGCCCAGAATCGCCTGCTCCAGGCGTCCGGGGCAGACGCGCGCCAATGCACGCAGCAGCTCCACCTTCACGGCCGGCGGGTGGACATCGCCCATGCCATGCGGCAGGCGGCTGGCCTGCGCCTGAATCGCGGTAACGACGCGCGGGTTCGCATGGCCTACGGCGGCGGCTCCAAAACCGGCGCTGAGGTCGAGGAAGGTGTTGCCGTCGACGTCGGTCACCAGGCAATCGGACGCGCTCTCCCAGAAGATGGGGAAATCGGGGCTGACGTAGGTGATGTTCGGGCTCTCCCAGCGGCGTAGCTCGCGAGACATCTCGCGCGAGCGTGGCCCGGGCACCTCGGTTCGTAGCTCAGGCAGCATCAGGCGGTCTCCAGGTCAGTCCAGTGCAGCAGGTGGCGAACGATGGAACTCCCGTTATGGTGCCAGGCGAAGGATGGCACTTGCAGAGCGCCGGGGGCGCAAATCCGGCTCACTCCAGCGCGCGCCAGAATCTCGGCCGCCGCGGGCATGCGCGAGCTGGGACCGGCGACGGCGGCTCCCTGCAGCGCG
>JAAZEM010000173.1 GCA_012512265.1 Armatimonadota bacterium
CATGGCAACGTCGCCGCGCTCCTGGCGCACCTTTTCGCAGTAGGCGCGCACGCGGCTTGCCAGTTCCTCCAGCTCTCGCATCTTCCTCCCTCTCAGCGTGCCTGTCTCTTTGCGCACGCGGGGCAAAACATGCCTGTTGGTCTCAATCTCGCCCTCGGGGGATGGGGCAGGGCGAATGCGCCAGGGGGCTCCTCTCCGGCAGGCAGGGCGCACCCTCGCGCATGCCTGCCCACTCCGCCGGAACGGCGTGTGACCCCTTCCTGTAGTTAGCTATCGCCGCGCGGAATCCTGCGGGTGCGATAGTCCGGGAGCAAGTCGTGCGCGATGGCGAGCGGGCTGGGGATGGTTCCTCGGTGGTCAGGCCGGTGGGCAAAAAAAAGCAGCTCGCCTTCGCAAAAATCGCTTCCAGAACCTATTGACAGAAATCGAGAGTTGCGATATACTATGGGTGCGATTGGGGGATAAGGACCAGTAGCGTAGCGGTTTAACGCGCATGCCTGTCACGCATGAGATCGCGGGTTCGAATCCCGTCTGGTCCGCCAGTCGATGGGGGCCGTCCAAGAGGATGGCCCCCATCTCGCTTGCCGAGATAGCTCAGTTGGTAGAGCACACGACTGAAAATCGTGTTGTCCCCAGTTCGATTCTGGGTCTCGGCACCAGAATGCCTCTTCGGGCCGGACGCGGTGCTTTCCGTGTCCGGCCCTTCTCTTTTGCCATCGCCACCTGCTCTCTTCCGCTTGAAGCGGGCCGTTCAGACTGGCAGGAGGGATGGTCCGGCGTGGCCGGCGCCGGGCATGCCCCGAACGCCAGGTGGTGACGGCAGAAACCCAGGGGGACGCGGCTTCAGAGCGCCGCCAGTGCGGCACGAAACTGCGCCATGATGGGCTCTACCTGGAACCGTGAGTTGGCGAGGATCGCTGAGGCTGCGTCGAGCGCCTCTTCCTGCTCCGCGTGTCCTTGCCGCACCAGCTCCAACAGCAGATCGAGACCCCAGTAAACCTGAAGCCCATCGGCCTCGGCTTCCTGGCGCATCTTCTTGTCGTTGGTCCACACGACGCCGTTGGGTGTGAGGTTCTTCGCGTAGACCAGCCAGAGGCGGTCCTGGAAGGAGAGGCTCCGCCGGCGGGTCTGAGCCTCAAGGAGCAGATCGAACTCCGGCTCGACAGCAACCAGGCCCAGCTCATCACAGCGCCCCTCCTCTAGGGAACGGATCTCGGCGACGATGGGCGTCAGCACGTGGACCTCCCAGACGCGACGGGCGCCGAGCACCAGAAGCTCCTCCGCCGCGCCGAGGAAATCGATGAGGACGCAGGCGTCTGCGACGACGATGGGCCTGGGTGCTGCCGCTCTCATGCGGCCCAGTCCTCCATTCGCTCGAGGAGCTCCTCGTGGGAGAGGCGCAACACCTCGGCGGCGCGGGAGCGGGTGATCCGCTCCTCCTCGAGCGCGCGTCGCACTAGGCGGCTGAGCCGATCCGCGGTGAAGTCGACGTCTACGAGCTGCTCGGGCTCCTTGGAACGCCTGTTCTCAACCGGCTGGTACTCCTCTGGGCCGAGCGGCAGGGGTTCGCTATGCCGGGCGCGGCGGCCGTAGTGACGCGCGTACTGTGCATTGAACCGTTGCCATACGCTCCTATCGCCCTCCTCAGCCAGCCGGTAGAGTACGGTCTTGTAGCTCACCCGAAAGATCCGCTTGACCTTGAGCACCCTGTCGATGAGGGGGAGGCCACACGTGTCGTCCCACTCCTGCTTGAAGACCGCGGATGGCATGAGGAAGTGGGCGGCGAAGCGGTCGGCCTCCTTTTCCTCCTGGGCGATCTCGTCGGCTTGCTCCACACGGAAGGAGTCGGGGTGAAGGACGAGATGCCCGAGCTCGTGAACGGCGCTGAAGATCCAGCGTTCCACGGGGATGCGCTCCCACGTGTTAACGACGATGGCGGGGCCGCCGTCAGCGGGCCCCACGGAGAGGCCGAAGAAGCCATCAGTACAGACTGGGCGGGAGAGCACCTTGACCCCAAGGTACTCGAGCAGGCCGCAGACATCGCGCACGGGCTCGTCACCGATGCCGGCCACTCTCCTGACTTCGGATGCCGCGGTGATCGGGTCGTGACGGCCCACCAGCTCCTGGAGTTTCCAATCTGCTGTCTCCCCGGTAATGGCCTCGATATCAATGTAATTATCCAGCCAGCGGGCCACGTCATCCAAGACTTCCTCGCGGGACCTGAGCCGCTTCACGGCCCGGAAGCGAACGGCTGTGAGGGGGCGCGCCTCGGTGACGAGGTCGTTGAGGGAGACGCCAATCGCGCGCGCGATGGCCAAGAGCGTGTTGACCTTCGGGATTGCCCGGCCGGTCTCGTAGTTGCGGTAAGCGGCGACGCTGATGCGGGCGGCATCGGCCACCGCTTCCTGGGTGTACCCTTTCGCTGTGCGCAGCCTTCGCAGGTTGCTGCCAAGCAAGGTGGACACGGGGGCCTCCTTTCCTGTCAAGTATAGGATAGCACTTTCTACAATTCTTGTAAATAGTGTTATTGTGTGCATAACGTGAATGTAATGATCACGGACGGGCTCATCCAGGCAGTCTCCAAGCCGGAGGTGCTGGAAGGCGATTGCGAAAGAGCCATCCGCATCCCTGGAAGGGCACAACCACAACGCGCTTTGGCCGACCTTGATGGGCATAGGGTTCTAGGCTCGGCCAGGGAGGAACAGCGCATGGACAAAGCACTATCGCCCGAGGCTGTGGCAGAGCGTCTTGCCGTAGCGCCTGAGAGTATGCGCGCCGGGCACTTGCCAGGCATGAAGCCAGGCAGAGTGTAGCGCATGCGGGAGTCGGACCTGCAAAGAATGATGGCTTGCCACCCGCGCTCTCCTGAGCCCTATCCGGGGCTGGCAAAGCGCACGGGAATGCTGACGGGGTGCAGGATCTCGCCCTCTCGCCCGCCGGATGAGTAGAGGAAGAGCCGACCGCGTTCCATCCCGGGTGGCAGCTGGAAGGCCACATCGGCCGTAAAGGGGTGGTAGCTGCCCATCGCGCCGGTGGTGATGCCGCGCCCCAGCACTTGACCGTCCGAACTCTGGACCTCGATCACCACGTTGCCCTCGAAGGTGTTGGCCTGCCCATGCACGCGCACCGGAGACGAAATTCGGGTGTCTGGCTGGGGCGCCAGGACGTGGATCCCGCCGCGCACCGTGAAGAGCGGGAGCACGCGCAAAGCCTCGCCCGCGCGGCCCGTATCGACGAGCACGCTATGCGTGGCGGCCTCATACCGGATGGCGATTCCCAGCGCCTCCGCCAGAAAGCGGAGCGGTACCAGCAGCCGCCCCTCCGCGATAGCCGGGGCCACGTCGAGGGTGACGAGCCGCCCATCCACGCGCGCACTCCGCGAGCCAGCGGTCAGACGCACCTCCCGGCCGGCATGGCGCACCATCACCTCGCGCGCCCCTGGCAACCACTCCACCTGCGCTCGGAACACCTCTGCCACCGCGCGCACCGGCGCCAGCACTCGCCCCTCCTGCACCACCGGCATGGTATCTGTGTCGAGCAAGACCCGCTCGATGGGAGCGCCCTGCCCAGCGAGGCCGGTCGCCCAGAGGAGCCCCGCGAGGCCGAAAGTGCACCAAAGTATCGCCTTCATACAGGCAATAGTGCCCCGTTCCCGCCACGGTGAACCGGGAGTCCGCTCTCGCGGCGGAGCGGACGATGGGATTCACCTGCCGCGATCTGGGAAGACCCCGTTGTGTCCGGCACGCCGCGCCCCTCAAGGGAAGCTGTAGGTTACCGTGCCCTCTTGGACATCGACCGTGGCGAGCACCAGCACCCGGCCAGAACGGTCGTAGGCGCGCACGGTCACGTTCTCTTCGGGGAAGGAGTGGTGCATGATCAGGACCAGCGTGCGCATCAGCGCGGGGAGGTCGTCGGGGTTTGCCTTGGAGCCCAGAACGACATGCAGATCACGGTTGTCGATGATCTGGGCGTCGGCCAGGATGCCCTCCGAGGCGAGAATCATGCGGTCGCACAGCTCCCGCCCCTCTGGCGTGTTGCTGTGCACCGGGATTCGGAAGCCCTCAGAGCCCGGTGGCTTGGCTGGATCCTTCTCTGGCTGCGCCTCCGGCATGGTCTGCGGGGGCGTGCCCCGGTACCCGCGCACCTGGGTGTCTGGCCGGGAGATGCACCCGACTCCTCCGAGTAGTAGGGTTCCTGCCAGGCCGATCGCGATGCCGATCCGCCGCCAGACGTCCATCGGCTGCCTCCTTAAGCCCGGCCGCCGGAACCCGGGCCGCTGCGCGCGCCCCAACACCCCTGTGAAGGAGCGAATCTCTCTTGCCCCGATGTACCCGGCCCCCAGCGCGCGGAAACCCCAGGAGACGACCTCGCTGACGCCGAAGGAAGATTCGAGGAATCCGAAGAGGGGAGAGAGGTAGCGATGCGGTATCTCGTCTGGATCGCGCTCCTGGCTGGCACTCTGAGCGCGGCGCTTGCCGCTCCCGCGGAAAAGGAGGCGCCCATGACAGCGACCCTGCGCGTGACCCCCACACGGGCCCGGCCCGGCGAAAAGTTCGAGCTGCGGCTGACTGTCACGAACAACGGCCAGCGCGAGGAGCGCCTCCTCTTCAGATCGGGCCAAAAGTTCGATTTCACGGTGACACGCGACCAGAAGGTGGTGTGGCGCTGGAGCCATGGCCGTGCCTTCACCATGGCACTCGAGCAGATCACCCTGAAGCCCGGCGAAAGCCGGACGTTCGAGGCGGTTTGGGAGCAGAAGGATAATGCCGGGAAAGAGGTGCCCGAAGGCGAGTATCTCGTCACCAGCGTCATCACGGCCCATCCGGAGATACGTGCTGCCCCCGTCAAGGTGCGGGTCGCCGTGGCCGGCCCAAAGTGATGCCTCGCCTCCCATCCCCCGCGGATGGCGCGCCGTGGGAGCGCCGTTGGGGCCTGCCCGTCGCCTCTGGAACCCGTTGCGCGGCAAGCCCTCGCGCAGCGTGGCTCTGATGGCGGCCGGCCTATTCCCTTGACAGGAGGCGCGCCTGTTGGTATGATGTAAGTAAGCGTTTACTTATCGTATGCGGGGGATTATGGGTGTCGAAAAGCGCCGGCGGCTGACGGCGGAGGAGCGGCGGGAAAAGATTCTGGATGCAGCCCTAGAGGTCTTCTCCGAGCGAGGGTTCGCAGCGGCGACCACGCGCGAGCTGGCAGCGCGCGCAGGGATCACCGAGGCGATCATCTACCGCCACTTTCGCAGCAAGGAGGAGGTCCTTCGCGGAGTGGTGGAGCGCGATAGCTTCCTGCAGCATGTGCCCCAGTTTGTCTCGGTCGATGCCGCCCGGCCACTGCGCGATCAGCTCCTTGACCTGGGCCAGAACTGGCGCCGCTTTGTCCGCGAGCGTCGCTCTCTGGTCACGCTTCTCCTGGGCGAGATGGTTCGCTCGGAGGAGATGGCGCGCCTCCTCCGCGAGACGATGATCCACGATGCGGTTTCACTGGTCGTGCGCGCCCTGCGCCCGCAAGTGAGCGAATCAGTCTCCGAGGAGCGGCTGACCATGGCGGTGCGCCTTTTCTACGCCTCACTCCTGTGTCACTTTGTGCTGGAAGAACGCCTCGGCGCCGAAGAGGATCCCCACGCGCAGGCCCGCCTCGAGACGACGGTGGACCTCCTTCTCGATGCGCTTGGGGCACCGTCGGGTTCTTCAGGGCGGGCCCCGGCAGTCAGGAATCCGTGAGTCGCGATGCGGTCTGGTGGAGGAAAGATGGCGACGGTTTCAGCGACGGCGAAGGAGAGCTTCCGTACGGATGGTCTCCTGGTGCTTCAGGCGCAAGCGGGCGATGAGCGAGCGTTCGAGCTGCTGTATGAGCGGCATGAGCGTCGCGTCTATCACCTGGCGCTCGGGATGTTGCACAGCGTCGAGGACGCGGAGGATGTCACCCAAGAGACGTTCCTCAACGCCTACCGCGCGTTGCCACAGCTGACCGATGGACAGGCCTTCCACGCCTGGACCACTCGCATTGCCGTCAACCTCTGCCGCCGGAGCCGGGCGCGCCGGAAGGCCGGCGAGACCATTCTCTCGCTGGATGCCGAGAGCACGGAGACCGGCCTGTCGCTTCAGGTTCCCGATACCAGTCCGGGCCCCCAACAGGCGGTCGAGATGCGGGAACTGCGGCTGGAGGTGCGCCGGGCGATTGCCGGGCTGCCCGATGAATTCCGCGATGTGATCGCCCTGCACGAGCTGAAAGGCCTGAGGCTGGAGGATGTGGCCCGGGAGTTGCGGGTTCCGCTAGGTACCGCCAAGTCGCGCCTCTCGCGCGGGCGCGGCTATCTGCGCCGTTCCCTGGCCGCCTACGTTCAGGCCGGTGATCGTCCCTCCCGGCGCCTGGCCGATGCCGCGTGACGTGGGAGATGGCCTGCAGCGCCGTGCTGCCACCCCTCGCCCATAGTAGGAGATAGCCCCCATGGACGAGCATTTGACGAATCCGAGAAGAGATCGGGCAGGCGCCACCCTTGCTCACGCGCTCGTCCTGGCTACGAACCGTGTCGCCGCTCCTCTTCAGGAGCAAACGGCGATCTCGTTGCGCGCGCGGCTTCCGGTGCGGGGCCGGCCGGTGCTGGCCTGGGTGCTCGATGCGCTCCGCGAGGCGTCACGGATCGATAGCGTGGTTGCTGTTGGCCCGCGCAGCCTGGCGGAGGAGATGGGATTCCCTGTAGGTGTGCGCTGGGTGGAAGAGGCCGAGACCCCAGCGGAGAGCGTCCGGCGCGGGCTGCGCGGATTGGGTCTGAGCACGCCCGTGGTGGTGATTCCGGCGGACCTAGCTCTGCTCACTCCGGAGCTGGTAGATGATCTGATCGCTTCTTTTCCCCTGGGGGTCGATGTCGGTTGCCCGTTGATTCGCGTCAAGGAGTTCACGCGGGCGTTCCCAACGCTTCCCCAAGTCACGATGAACTTTCGTGACGGCCGCTTTGTTGGCGGGCGCGTCGTGGTCGCCAAGCCGCAGGCGGTCGTGATGAACTACGGCCTCTTGCAGCGCGCGTGGAGGCGGCCCCGCTGGCCCGAAGCGGCCATCGGAATGCTCGGGATGCAGACGGCGCTGCTCTACTCGCTGCGCCTGCTCTCCGCGCGGCAGGTAGCTGCACGCGCTACCCACCGGCTGATGGCCCCTTGTGCGGTGCTTCCGGATGCCCCCCCGGAACTCGCCTTCACGCTCGATACCCCAGAGCATTTCCGTCTGGCGCAGGAGCGCCAGGTGGCTGCCCCTCGCTGAGCGCCAGCGGCGCGGGTGCCCGCGCCGCCCAATGCAAACAGCGCCATCTTCCCGTGCCCGCGGGCATCGCCGCCCGGCATCCATACCACGGATGAGGGGGACGGGCGCGTGCTTTCCTACCCCCCGGTTCCCTCCCTACGCTCCGGCGCTGCGCCGGCCCCAGGGAAGGAGAGCTACCGTGAGACGGCGGCAGACAGTGCCGAAGGGGGCCGGCAACGCCGTGGGTGGGCTACTTCGAAAGCGTGAAACCCAGGTTCAGGCCGTTCATCACGAAGCCCCAGGTGCGGTCGCGCTTTTGGCGAAGCTCCACTCCCGCGATGCGCTGCGAGGTCTCCTTCTCCAACTCCTGGCGCGCCGCGGTCTCCTTTTCGAGCGCCTGCTGCAGCGAGGCGATGCGCGCCTCGTGCTGCTCCTTCAGAGCCGCCAGCTCTGCCTGCTGGCGTGCGGAGAGGGCCTGAATCGACTGCTCCAGCGCGGCGAGCCGCGTCTGCATCTCGCCGGCGAGCTCCTTCCTGGTCGCTTCGTTGCTACTCGCGATCTCGCGCGTTGCCTCCTGGCGCGCCTGCGCAAGCTGTGCCTCCAGGGCCTGGCGTGCGGCCGTCTCGGCTTCGAGCCCGGCACGCGCCTTGTCCAACGCTTCCCGGGTGAGATCCAGCTGAAGGCGCAGTCGCGCCAGGTCCTCCTGCAGGACGACGTTTGCCTTCTCCAGCTCGCGAACGCGGGTGGCCGTCGCCTCCAGCGTCTCCTTCGGTGCTTCGTTCGCCGGCGCTGAAAGCGCCGAGGCGGCGATACCGGCGGCCAGCATGCACGCGGCCACGCCCGTGTAGAACCTTCTCGCGGTCATCTCTTTCCTTCCACGCCACATAATCGCTCGCCGGGCAGAAGCGTGTGCTTCCAGCCCAGGTCGTTGTATCACTCTTTCGCCCGGATGACGGTGATGGCAGCATCCAGGCATTCCGCGGGGATCCGCTCCCCCTTGCCGTTGATCAGTTCCACCTCTTCCAGCTTCAGAGCGCTCACTCCGGGGGCCACGCTCCGGAAGCGGACCACGCCCAGATTGGCCTCGGCCTGGGTGAGCGGCGGCGCTTCTCCCCGCGTGGCGGTGATGATCACTCGTCCGGGCTGGGAAAGGTCGTAGCTCCACCCGGGAAGCAACGCGCCCTGATCCACGAATGCCCGCCCGCGTGAGAGATCGAACGCCCGGATAACCTCCGGATCGTAGGTCAGAACGATGCGCGCGGAGACGAAGCTCGTCGCGGGGGAAAGCGTCACGGGCACGAGGACGACGGTGGGGAGCCCGTTGGTCTCCAACGGCACCGAGACGCGCTCCACGAGCGTGCTCAGCCGGGGCGAGGGCACATGGACCTGGATCCGGCGCGTGAGGCTGTTCTGCTCGATATTCGCGCTGGTGGCTGTGAGGGTCACGGGCAACTCGCCGCTTGCCTTGCCGTTGGGACGCAGCGTCCAACTTCCCTGGATTGTCTCGTTCGGGGCCAACCTGGCAAACTGCATCGTGGGCTGGCCGGCGACCAGCTCCAGGCCCGCGGGGAGGGCGAGCCGCAAAGTCACGTCGCGTGCATCAAAACCGCCCGCGTTCTCCAGATAGCCGGCCACAGTGATCGGCTGGGTACGCTCGTGCAGGAAAGTGCTCTCGGAGGGGGCTGTGAGCCCCAGCGCCAGCTTGCCCGGCTGCAGGCTGACACCGCCGATGCCGTAGGCGGTGCGCACGATTCGCGTGGCGCCCGGCGGCAACGGCTCCGGGTTCCAGAACAGCGCGGTGGCGGTGTCCGGATCCGTCTCGCCCAGACGGGTGAAGCCCTGGCCGGGCGTGAGCGCGGGCTCCCAGGCCTCATCGGCCAGGGTGCCCCAATCGGCGAAGAGGATCTTGTCGGGCGGGGTCAGCTCGCCGCCACGGAGGCTTCCCTGGGAGATCACCGTGGGCTTCGCGATGCTATCGAACGCTTGCCAGTAATCCGGCACAGCTTTCCCCGCCAGCGCGCACGCGGCGGTGATCGCCT
Organism: Armatimonadota bacterium; assembly: GCA_012512265.1. Taxonomy (GTDB): domain Bacteria; phylum Armatimonadota; class JAAZEB01; order JAAZEB01; family JAAZEB01; genus DUUU01. The sequence goes on from JAAZEM010000173.1 coordinate 9,270, forward strand.
CGCTGCCCGCACGCACCGGCGCACCGTCATTCGTGCCCAGCATCGTATCGAGCAGGAGGCGCAGCCCGACGCGGTGGGTTGCCGCCCCGCGGTTGGTGAGGCGGTAGGTGATCTGAACCGTATCAAACATGCGGGTGCTAGGCCCGCGCATGAAGGCGAGTTCCTGGGCCACCTCGATCTCTCCCAGCTGGCACAGGTGCGTCACCGAGGTTGGCGTGATCTGTGGAGCGGAGATCAGCTTGCCGTAGCGGGCTGCCTTTCCGGCGCGGCGGGTGGTGGGCCCGCCGAAAACGTAGCTCGTGCCATCGATGGAGAGCGTGGTGTAGCTGGTCCACGGAGAGCTCCCGCCGAAAATGAGGTGCTTGTTCGCGCTCTGGGGACGCGAGGGATCGCCCCCGGTGGTGCCGATGGAGAAGCGGCCGGCCTCGTTGGGCCCACGGTTGACCACGACGCGGATGAACTCGTTGGCGATCGTGAGCGGGCCAGACGCCGTGGCGCTTCCGGCGGCTGGCGGCCGCGAGAGCTGGCCGGCCGGAGTAGGCTCCTGCGCGACCACGGGCGAGGCCAGGGAGCAGGTGACGGCGATGAGTAGGGCGGCAAGCCGCGCGAACATGCGATTACCCTCCAGAGACGCTGCCGCCGGCAAAGTGGAAGCGAATGCTCTGCGTGCTGGCTACAGGCTTCCCACGTTGCAGCGCCGGCTTGAACTTCCAGGAGCGGGCGGCACGCAGGGCGGCCGCGTCCAGCGAATCATGCCCGGAGGAGCGGGTGATCGATGCGCTTTGCACCTCACCGCTCGGGCTGATAGTGACGGTGACCACGACCGTGCCCTCCTCGCCAGCATCCTCGGCGAGCTTCGGATAGGTGGGCAAGGCACCTCCCAGGCGCACCGGTCCGGTGGTGGGGCCAGCCGGCTCTTCTCCCGTGCCCTGCGTCCCCGTGCCTCCCGGTCGCCCGGGCGGCGCGGGCATTCCCTTGCCTCCTGGTGTGCGCATGACGGCGGGGGGCGCGGGGCTGGTCTGGCCGGACCCCTGGCGCAAGCCGCCTCCGGGCCGGGTTGCGGTGCCATCTCGCTGACCGGTCGGGCTCCCCGGGCGCGATGCCGGCTTCGGATCGGTGCGGGCGCGCTGGCGCGGTTGTGCGGGCACCACGGCCGGCTTCGGCGCGGGTTCCGTTCGAGAAACGCGTGGCTTGGGCTTCGGCGTCGGCTTGGGTGGCTCCGGCGCCGGCTTGGGAGCGACGCTCACCTTTGGCTTTGGGGCTGGCGGGGGAGCAGCGGGCGGCGCCTCCGGCTCCAGGAAGCGGATCGGAACGAGCGCCTGCACTTCCTGCCGCGGGGCAGGGAGGGTGGTCCGACCCAGCACGATGAGCGCCAGGGCATGCAGCCCCAACGAGACGATCAGCCAGGGACGGTAGGATGCGGGGATCATCGTCTGGTTGAGGGCTCCTCCGGCTGGCGTGTTGCCAACGCGATCTGGTCAAAGCCGACCTGGCGCGCGGCGTCAATGGTGGCGATCACCAGCCGATAGGGGATCTCTTCGTCTGCCTTGATCACCAACAGTTCGACTCCATGACGCGCGCGCGCCTCCTTCAGTCGCTCGCCGAGTGTTCCCAACGTCACCCGGGCCTCATCCAGGAAGAGCTGGCCCTGGCGGTTGATCTTCACCGTGACCGAGGTAGGCAGGGGCGTGCGCGCGGATGCCGCCCGCGGCAGGTTGAGACTGAGGCTCGACTCGCGCGCGAAGCTGTGCGCGGTCACCAGGAAGATGATCAGCAGCACCAGGCAGACATCGGTAAAGGGCGTGATGTTGATCCCGGTGATCGTGCCGGATTCCTTGCCGCGTCGCGTTCGAATCATGCGACCGGCTCCCGATCGCGCTCGGCGACAGGCTCGCTCAGGTGCTGCAAGAAGTAGACCCACTCCGTAGCCGTTCGCTCGAGGCGCAGCCGGAAGCCCTCCACCAGGGCTTGCAGCCAGTTGTTGCCAATCACCGCGGCGATGCCCACGCCCAGACCAAGCGCCGTGGCGACGAGTGCCTCGGCAATTCCGCCGGAGATCGCGGCTGCCTCCGCGCTCCCGCGGTGCGAGACCTCCTGGAAGGCACGCATGATCCCGAGCACTGTGCCGAAGAGACCGAAGAAGGGGGCGACATTCCCAATAGTGCCCAGCACGGGCAGCCCGCGCGAGGCGGACGCCACCTCCGTCTCACAGGCGAGCGTGAGCATATCTGAGACCTCCTGCGGGCTTGCCTGCCGGCGGAGCAGGCCTGCTTTTGCCACGCGCGCGTAGGGACTGGGCGACTCATCCAATAGCCGGAGTGCCTCTTGCCATTGCCCGGCGGTGAGCCGGCTCTCCACGCGGTGAAGTAGCTCTCGCGGGGGCCGGCCCATGCAAGAGAAGGCCCAGAGGCGCTCCAGGAAGATAGTGACCACAAGCACGGAGCAGATCCCCAGCGGGACGAGGGAGATTCCTCCCTGCTGGATGAGGCTCAAGAATGAGTGCGAAGGCATACAGTGGGTTCCCCGTTCTAGCAGTGTCCTGATCCAGGTAGACCGTGGAAACACCCGGAGTGTTCAATGCGCGCGATGAGCCGCGGCTGGTGCCTGGCTTCCTGATCCCGGGCCCAGACTCGCGGCGAGCACCGCGAACGCGCGCTTTGGGAAGAGCATCTGGATCGCTCTCGCCGGCGCCGTTCCTGGCCTCCGGGGTTCACGCGGCGAATGCTTAGAGGACGTATCGGCTGCGGAGAGAGACTCCCGTGCGCGCGAGGGCTCTCTGGCGCTGGAGGAGGCGCTCCATTCGAGCGCCTCCTTGGCAAGGGATGGCTCGCCGGCGCAGCTCAGAATTCAGCATCCCCCGGAGTGCGCGCAAAGGGGATCACGTCGCGGATATTCTTCATACCGGTGACGTACATCATCATGCGTTCGAGGCCAAGGCCGAAGCCGGCATGGGGCGCCGAACCGTAGCGGCGCAGGTCGAGGTACCACCAGTAGTCCTCTTCATTCAGCCCCTGTTCCCGGATTCGGTCGCGGAGGACATCATACCGCTCCTCGCGCTGGCTACCGCCGATGATCTCGCCGATGCGCGGGACGAGCACGTCCATCGCGCGCACGGTGCGGCCGTCATCGTTCACGCGCATGTAGAACGCCTTGATCTCCTTGGGGTAGTCGGTGACCACGACCGGCTTTTTGAAAACTTCCTCGGTGAGGTAGCGCTCGTGCTCGCTCTGCAGGTCGGCGCCCCAATGGACAGGAAACTCCCACTGGCGGCCCTGATCCTGCGCCTTCTGCAGGAGGTGGATCGCCTCGGAGTAGGGGATGTGCTCGAAGGCGCTGGTGGCCACATGCTCCAGCGTGCTGAGGACGGTGTCATCGATCCGCTTGTTGAAGAACGCGAGATCCTCGCTCGCCTCGTCCAGCACGGCGGTGATAATGTACTTGAGGAACTCTTCGGCCAGCCGGCGGTCGTCGTCGAGATCGGCAAACGCCATCTCCGGCTCGACCATCCAGAACTCCGCCAGGTGGCGCGGGGTGGTGGAGAGCTCGGCACGGAAGGTGGGCCCGAAGGTGTAGACATTCGTAAAGGCGAGCGCGAAGACCTCCGCCTCAAGCTGGCCGCTCACGGTGAGGTAGGCCGGCTTCGCGAAGAAATCGCTCGCGTACTCTACCTGGCCGACTTCGTTTCGGGGCAGGTTCATCAGGTCGAGCGTGGTGACCTGGAACATGGCGCCGGCGCCCTCGCAATCCGAGGTGGTGATGATCGGCGTGTGGATATAGAGGAAGCCCCGCTCCTGGAAGAAGCGGTGGATGGCGTTCGAGAGAACGTTGCGCACCCGGAAGACGGCGCCGAAGGTGTTGCTGCGCGCGCGCAGGTGCGCGATCTGGCGCAGGAACTCCATCGTGTGCCCCTTTTTCTGAAGCGGATAGGTGGTGGGTTCGGCCGTGCCATAGACGTGGATGGCGCGCGCCCTGAGCTCCGCGGCCTGTCCGGCGGCGGGCGACTCCACCAGCTCGCCCGAGACGCGCAAGGATGCGCCCGTAGTCGCACCGGCCAACACCTCCGGGGGGACCGCGCCCTCGTCAACGACAACCTGCAGGTCCGTGAAGCTGGAGCCATCATTCAGCTGGATGAAGTGGATCCCCTTGCTGTCGCGCCGGGTCTTCACCCATCCGTGCGCCTCGACCGGCGTGCCCGCCGGCTTCTTCAGGATATCGCCGATGGTGTTGCCCTTCAGAATCATCGTCGTTCCTTCCCCCAACGCTCGCCGGGCCACGGCCTGCCTTGCGCGGCGGGCCCTTGCCTCAAATCCAGTCGCCCCCATTATGCCCTGAACCGCCGCCTCTGTCAATGGAGAGATGTGCGGGCCTGGGCTCCTCCTGGCGGCCGGCTACCCGGGGGACCGATACCACGGAGGAAGGGGACAGACACGGATGCGGAGGGTGTGGGCGCCTGGAGCCTCCACAGGTGCGGAGATCATGCACTCGCGAACCGGTCATGCCAGTCGAAAGCGAGCCTGCACCCGGCATCATGCCGGAACCCATCAACTCTTCTCATCTGTGTCCATCTGCGGATACCTACATGCCCGCCAGGTGGTGCCGGAGGCAGGAGGTTGCGGCCCGCGCGCGGAACTTGGTGGCCAAGCTAGCAAGGCCCAGACCGGGAAGGAGAAGCTCTTGTGAGATATCGGAACGCTCTCTTTGTCTTTTGCGTGGCGCTGCTCGCCTGCGCGAGCTCAGCGGGCGCGGCACAGCGCGGCGCCACTTTTCTCATCGATTCGATGGACCAGATCGACCAGTGGACCGTCTCCAGGGTGAAAGAGACCCCAACGGTGAAGCTGGCGCTCTGCGACGACCGTGAAGGCCGCCCGGGAGCGGCGTTCTCGGTGAAGGCGGACGTGGGCCGGCTCTCGGCGCTCGCAATGCGCCGCATCCAGCCGGACGAGGCGTGGAATCGGTACGACGGGCTGTCGTTCTGGGTGAAGGGCGATGGCTCGGAGAACTGGGCGAACATCCGGCTTCAGGCGCGCAACGGCCAGGCGGCGTGGGTTGCCTCCTTCCCGCTGCGGCAGACGGAGTGGCACGAGGTGCGCCTGGCATGGGGCGACTTTGTGCCGGTGACCGCGCGTATCGATGAACTGGGCACCGCCAAAGGCATCCGGCCCGCGGAGATTGATCGCGTCGGCTTCGGCAAGGAGTGGAACTTCAACATCTTCCACAAGAGCCCTGAGATCTCGTTCTGCATCGATGACCTGGCGTTCGTCCGGGGCGTGAAGTCCAGCCGGCGCCGGGTTCCCATCGGCAAGCTGCCGCCGCTCTCCAGCGTGGTCCGCAAGCTGGAGACCGGCCAGCCTGTCACGATCCTCACGCTGGGCGATTCGATCACCTGGGGCACCTCCGCGGGTGGCAACGACTACGCCTATCCCGCTGTGCTGGCGAGCCTACTAAGAGAGCGTTACCCCAAGGCGGAGATCACCCTAGTCAATCGTGCCATCGGCGGCTCCACCACCTCCAGGGGTCGCGAGTGGCTTATGCGCGACGTGCTCGGGATCGAGGCGGACCTGATCACGGTGATGATGGGCTACAACGAGCGCCCGGCTGCCGATGAGGACGTGGCCGCCGTCACCGACCGCTACCTGGCCAACCTGGTTCGCTACGTGGAGGAGGTGGCCGGCGTGATGAAGAAGCGGCCGACGTGCGTGCTCCTTGCCCCGACGCCTGGCCGGCAGACCAACTGGATGGCGTTGGATGCCTATGCTCAGGGAGTGAGGGAGCTGGGGAAGCGCCACCGGAACGTGACGATCGCGGACGCTAACGCCCATATGAAGCAGCTGGGGCAGGATGCCTACGCAAAGCTGATGGCCGACGAAGCCCACCCCAATCCGGAGGGGCAGAAGGTGATGGCGGAGATCGTTTTCCGCGCGATCACAGGCCAGGCGCCCGCCCGGCACTGACCGGCCGCCAGAGGGATAGTCGGGCGCGGAGGTAGGATGGAGGAATAGGAGGGCGGCATGCACCTCGGAGCAAGGGTGGTGGGGATTAGCACAATGATATTGACAACACTTTTCGGGGCCGGCGCGGATGCCGCGCCCGCGCAGGGCGGGCCAATCACGCTCGAGGCAGAGGCCGCTCAGCTTGACCCGAACCGGGCCGAGATCGTGGCGCAAGAGAGCTTCGCAAGCAAGCGGGGAGTCGCGCTCAAGGCGGGCGTCGCCAGCAACGTGGGCAAGCCGGATACCGCGCCGGACCTGGTTTTTCGGGTGCGAGCTCCCCAGGCGGGGCGCTACTGGATCCGCACCCACGCGGCGACAGACGCCCATGGCACCGAGCTGATGCGCCGAGCGACCGGGAAGCAAGCCTCGCTCCGGTTGATGATCTCGGTGGATGGCAGCCGCCCGACAAGCCGGGTGGTCTTCGTGCCGTGGAGCCGGCCGGAAAGCTGCACCCAGGCTACCGGCAAGTTCGACTTCAACGGACAAGAGCAGGAGATCCGGGTCTGGCTGCCGGCAGGCGTGCGCCTCGATTACCTGCAGGTGAGCCCCTATGTGCCACCGAGAGTTCCGGCGCAGGTGGAGAAGTATCAGCCGACGGTCGTGCCCCCCAAGACGCGCCCGCGAATCTGGGTGAACGCGGAGTCGCTGCCGCAGGTGCGCGCCAACCTCACCCGGGGAGAGAACGCTCCACACTGGAAGAAGGTTCAGGAGATCGCGGCCGAGCCGTTCGAGTTCCAGGTGGCGCCGAATACCGAAGTGAGCCACAACGCCAAGCTGGAGCAGGCTGCTACCTACAAGGCGTTTGTCTATCTGATGGCCGGTGATAAGGCGCGCGGGCGCGAAGCGGTGACGCTGATCCGAGACTACCTCTCGGCCGTGCAGTTTGACAACCTCCTCGATATCACGCGCGAGATCGGCCGGGCGATCTATTCGGCGGCGTTGGTCTACGACTGGTGCTACGACCTGATGACGCCGGAGGAGCGTGAAAGCATCCGGAAGGATCTGATGCGCCTGGCAGACGACATGGAGATCGGCTGGCCGCCCTTCCGGCAGACGATTGTCAATGGTCATGGCAACGAAGCGCAGGTGAACCGCGACCTCCTTTGCATGGCGATCGCCCTCTACGATGAGGATCCGGTGCCCTACCGCTACTGCGCCTACCGAATCCTGGAGGAGCTGGTGCCGATGCGCCGGTTCGAGTACCAATCGCCGCGGCACAACCAGGGCATCAGCTATGGCCCCTACCGGTTTGGCTGGGACTTGCACGCGGCCTGGCTCTTCCGCCGGATGACCGGCAAGCCCGTCTTCGATGACAACATCGGCGAGGTCTATAAGTTCTGGCTCTACATGCGCCTGCCCATCGGGCAGATGCTCCGCGATGGCGACGGCTTCTCCGATGGCCAGCAGGTGAACCTGGGCCTGACTCCACTGCTCGCCTATGCCTACACGCGCGACCCAGTCATCAAAGGTGACTTCGTCCGCCAGGGCTTCCGGGCCGATCCGCTCATGATCCTCCTGCTGAATGACCCAGAGCTGCCCGCGCAGAAGAGCCTGGATCATCTGCCGCTGACGATTGACTTCGGCCCCGTGCTGAGCGGCATGGTCGCTCGCACCGGCTGGAACCTCGGGCGCAACCTGGCCGATGTCGTGGTCGAGATGAAGGGAGGCGGGTATCACTTCGGCAACCACCAGCACTCGGATGCGGGCAGCTTCCAGATTTACTACCGGGGCCTGCAGGCGGTTGATCTCGGCCAGTACCGGTTCTACGGCACGCCCTACGATACCAACTTCTGCAAGCGCTCGGTCGCGCATAGCATGATGCTGGTGGTGGACCCGGAGGAGAAGTTCGGGCGTGCCCCGGCGAACGATGGCGGCTCCCGATTTGTCCAGACCTGCCCGACGACCGTGGAGCAGGTGCTGAACAACCCGATGTTTGCCTACGGGAAGAAGGTGTCGTCCAGCTTCGGGCCCTCGCCCCAGCGGCCGTTCTACAGCTACTTCTCCGTAGACCTGAAATCGGCCTACAGCGAGAAGATCCAGGAGTTCGTGCGTACCTTCTGCTTCCTCAACCTGGGCAACCTGGAGACGCCGGCGGCCCTGATCATCCTGGATCACATCACGGCAGCGAAACCGGAGTTCCGGAAGTACTGGCAGGTGAACACGCTGAACCCACCGCAGCCAACGCCAGATGGCGTGATCCTTCGGAACAGCGCCCTGGGCCTCTCCGGGAAGGTGAGCGTCCGGATGCTGCGCCCGCGCCCAGAGGAGCGCGAGATGCAGGTCCTGAGCGGCGAAGCGACGCATAACGTCTTCGGCCAGCAGTTCACCCCGCCCTCCCCTGAAAAGCCCGAGGGCCGCGGCCACCGCGTCCTCTTCTCGCCCAAGACGCCGCGTGCCAGTGACGTCTTCCTCACCGTTCTCCCCATGTCTGACGAGAAGGCGCCGGAGTTGCCCGTCTCGCTGTCGGAAACGGAGACGACGTTCGCGCTCACCTTGGCAGACCGCGTGGTCGTTTTGAGCAAGAGCGCGCGGTTCCTGAACGAGCCGTTCCAGGTGCAAGTGCCCGCGGGCAAGGGGTTCCAGCTGTTGCTGACCGGCCTGGCTCCGGGCGCCTGGAGCATTCGCACTCGCGACAACCGGGTCCGGTTCAACGCCCGGGTGGAGGAGGGCAAGAACACCGCGTTCTTCGTCGTGCCCGGCGGCAGCTACGAGGTGCGCCCGGAGGCGATTCCTGGGGCGCCGGAGTACCAGGCTCCGGCGGATCTGATGCCGCCGCTCTCGCCGTCGCTGGAGCAGAGCGTGCTCCTGAACGGCGAGGTGATCCCTGCACCACCCGTGCGCTCTGCCAACACACACCTGCTCGTGCCGGCGCTGGCGGTTTTCAAGGCGCTGGGGATCGAAACCGAGGAGGCTGGCGGCGCCCTGCGCGTGCGCGCCCGGGGCCGGAGCGCGCGCTTTGTGGCAGGCTCCACCACGCTCGAGCTCAATGGGCGGCGGTTCCAGATGCCGGGCCCGGCGGTACAGGAGAAGGGGGAGTGGTATCTCCCCGATAGCGTCGTGGCCGCGGTGGCCGGACAGGAGCTCACGCGGGATCAGGAAGGCGTGGGGGTAACCCTGGCTCCAAGCCGGATTCCTGGTGACGACGCGATCCTCTGGATCGAGGCGAACAAGGAGTCAGACCTCGCGGCGTTGCGCGCCATGCTCGCGGATATTCCCGGCAGGCGCGAGTATTGGGCGGCCGAGGGGAAGGACGTGCACTTCGACCTGGTGCTCGCCCGGCCGGTGAAGCTGCGAGGGGTTGGCATCCGATGGCATCAGGGCGCCGCCCGCCAGGCGCGATTTGCCCTCGAGACCAGCAGCGATGGCGTCACGTGGCGGAAGGTGTTCGACGGTGCCAGCTCCGGCAAGTCGGCCGACCTGGAGACGTACACTTTTGACCCGCACGAGGCCGGCTACGTGCGTTTTCGTGGTTTCGGCAACACGCAGAACGGTTGGAACTCAATCGTCCACTTCCGCCTGCTTCCAGCCGAGCCGTGATGCATGAGGCGCGTGCCCTTCGCCGGATAGGCGCGGGGCACGCGCCCGGCCAGGGGTGGGAGGCGGGGGATGCCGGGCACCGAACCAGAGGAGTTTGAAGCGAGAGTTTCCTCGGCGATCTCGCGGGAAACGCGGCGTTGACAGGTGAAAGTGCCTGTGCTAGACTATCAAAGGCTAATGCATGAAAGGGGACGGCCATGACTCTCCTACACACACGCAGGGGCTTCACGCTCATCGAGCTGCTCGTAGTCATTGCTATCATCGCGATTCTGGCGGCGATTCTGTTCCCGGTCTTTGCCAGGGCACGCGAGAACGCGCGCAAGACTACCTGCATGAGCAACTGCAAGCAGATGGGCAACGCCCTGATGATGTATTACCAGGACTACGATGAACTTCTCCCGCGGCGCCAGATCGAGCTCCCAGCGCCTTTCACCTATAACGGCTACAACCACTCGAAACTGCTATGGTATATGGCACTGGAGCCGTATCACAAGAGCACCGGGGTGATGAACTGCCCCAGCAGCGGGAAGGTGTGGAAGGGGAACTACTCGGGCGATACCGCGTACGGCATCAACACGCACCTCTCGCTTGCGGCCGGCGATATGCCGCTGGCGAAGATCGAGTATCCTGCCGATACGCTCATCATCGCAGAGGCGGATTGGACGCGCAGCACGGACGATTACGGCTACAGCAACTCCTACTTCCTCAGCATCCCGTTCCACGTCTCGCGCTTCATCCCGCAGCGGCACATGGAGGGCGCGAACATCGTCTTCGTGGACGGCCATGCCAAGTGGTATAAGATCCCGCTCGACCCGAGCTACACCGGCTCGGGCTCGGTGAAGCTGACGATGCCACCGCCCGGCGTGAAGTGGTATGCCGACGGCTCGAAATAGTGGGTCGCCGATAGGTCCATCGTGAACAGGCAGATCGCGAAAAGGTGGAAACGGGCGCGGGTCCGGGAGTGGGGCCCGCGCCCCTCTATTAGGTACTCGACCAAGCGAAGATGGAACCGCTTTGAATGGGGGTGGCGATATCGCCGAAGTGCTCAAGGCCAACGCGGGCTATGTATCCAATGACAGCCTGCGTACAGGCATTGCCCGCCGAGCCAGACACGGGTGGTGTGAACAGAGGATGCGGGGTGATGGCGTGCCTTAGCCCTGCTGTTCTTGGTAGGCTGCCTCGAATATCTCGTGAAGCAGCTCACGGTTCTTCGCCGGGTCGTCCCTTGAGATACGGAAATGGATGCGCGCTCGCTCCTTCTCGCCAGTGAGGACTGCCAGACCGGCCGCTTCGAGGCGCTGGCCCCAGGACGCTTGATCACCGAGTAACACCTCTGCCCGGGCAAACTGCTTCTTGGCGCGGAACACGACAAAGTTGTTGGGCCTTCCATCCTCGGTGAGGCCGATGTAGTACCGGTTGTACTTCAGTTCGAGCTTCGGGTTGTTCGCTTTCAGGATGCCCAGGCACTCGTCCACGATGCCAACCGACTCCTTCGAGCCTTTCTTCTCCCAGTAGGCTCGGTCCGCGGGTGGCGTATAGGCGCTATCTTCTTCATCCTGGCCCAGGACGACCTCGTCCAGGACTTTCGTGAAGTGAAGCAGGTCGAGCCGGCCTGCCTTTGGGTGGCGCCGTTCCACATCGAGAACGTCGAGATCGCCGAGCCCCAGGATGGATGGATCATCGACGATCCTGTCTTGCAACCACGCCTCGGTGAACTCCGGGTGCTCCTTGAGCAAGATGGGCTCGGGTTTCACATACTGCAGTTTACTCATGGGTGGGTCTCCAACTATCACGAGTAGAAATGCCGCGGATACGGCCATTCTCCCTCCGGCTGCAACCGGCAGTATGAGGGCATCAGCGCGGGATCTTTCGATGTGGACGCAGGTGTTCCTGGGACCCGCGGTAACACACACCCGGTTTCCGGGGAGCCGCCATCATCGGAGGCGGTCTCGTGGCCTAGAGGCCCGAGGCCGCCTTGCCAGTAGACGGCCATCCTTAGGCATATGGGCGCCTGACCAGCGCCGGCTGGCATTCTGATCTCGGATTCGGAGAGACAAGGTCAGAGCGTGGCGACGCGCATCGGCCAGGGTTTCGCGTTCTGCACCCGTCCGCCCTCCCGGTGCTCACGTGAGATTAGGGAGATAGGGACTGGGTGTTCCCCAGGACGAGATGACCAGCCGATCCCGCGCCCGCGTGGCGGCCACATAAAGAAGGCATCTTTCCTTCGCCTCGTGATCCTCGATATGAGAGAGTTCTCTCGATGGGATGACCCCCTCATTTGCGCCAGCCACAATCATGCAGGGAAACTCCAGACCCTTTACCCGGTGGATTGTCGCGACCCGCACCCCTGGCATTCCCTCATCCATGCGCTTGGAGAGGACCACGTGTTGAATCCCCGCCGTTTCAAGGAGCAACCGGTAGTTCTCCACCAGAGCCGTTGTGCATGCTACTAGGCAGATCTCCTCCGGCTTGCGTTGCTGGAGTTCGGCCTCGATGGTTTCCTTCAGGAAGGCCGCTTCTTCGCGAGCTGTTGCGAAGAAGCGCACCTCTGGGGGCGGGCCGCTGCGCAGAGACCGGTAGCCCTCCTGGGTATCGATTCCCCCGTCCAGATCATCCACGTCCAGGCCCTGAAGCATGGCAACTGCCCAATCCCGGATCTGCTCCGTGGTGCGGTAGTTGATCCGCAGCCGGCTGGAGCGCCCCCGGATGCGCACACCAAGGCGAGTTAGCACCACCTTACGCCCGTAGAGCCGCTGGTGGGCATCGCCAACCAGGAAGATGTCGTTTGGGCCTTCGGGCACCAGGGCGCGGATGAGCCGCCAGCCCTCTTCCTGGAAGTCCTGGGCCTCGTCCACGATAACGGCGCGGTAGGGCAGCGCCACCCGATTCTCCTGCAAATAGCGCCGTGCCTCTCGGAGCACGTCATGCCATTCCCACCAGTTGCGCTGCGCCATCGCATCCTGGTAGGCGGCGAACACCTCCCACAGACGCGCGCGCTGCGCCCGCGAGAGCTTCTCACGCCGCCCGGTGCGTGGAACACGCAGATACTCTTGCAGGGTCTCGATGGCGTTCGCCTGCACGACCGCTTGCCACTCCTGTCGGATAAAGCTCGGATTCCACTCCTCAACCCCAGTCCGCGAGATGGCCTCGTCCCAGCAGGCGGCCACTTCCTTGTCTTCGGCGACAGTGAACAGGATGCCATGCTCGCGCAAGAAGTTTGCTGCCCAGGCATGCAGGTGGATCACCTCGATCCGCTCGATCTCGTCGCCACAGAGTGATTGCAGCATCTGCTGGATGTTGCGCGCCAGATTCGCCGTGAAAGTGGTGAAGAGGATCTTGCCATCCTCATCCGGCCCGATCTGTCGGGCGAGATGCCGGGCCCGGTGCATCGCGACGACGGTTTTGCCGGTGCCCGCACCCCCCAGCGCCTGGGCTGGCCCGTTGAACGTGCGCATCACCAGGCGTTCCTGATCCGGATGGAGGAAAACACGCCACTTCTCAAGAGGCGCTTCCAGCATCCGCTCCAGTTCGTCCGGCGTGGGGTCGACCACGAAGCGCCGCTTGCTGTCTGGATGCTCCAGGGCCTTGGCGAAGTCGTCGGTATCCACCTCGGCCGGTGTTGCCGGCTTGTTCATCGCGGCTCGCACTTCCTCTGGCGAGTCACCTTCAGCAAGCCAGAAAAGTGCTTCGGCCACCTCCTCTGGCAGATAGGGCATCAGGTTTTCAAAGTCGCCCCTGGTCTTAATTTTCCGCACCGAGGGGAGCAGGATCTGGGGTAGCCCGAAAGAGAGGAGGGTGTTGTCATCCAGGGAATCGAACAGCCCTTGCACAGCGGTTGCCGCCGGCTTCTCAGGCACTGCCTCTTCGCGCTCAATCGGGATGATCTGGAAGGATCCTTCCACCGGGTTCACTTCGAACTGCCGGTTGCGAGTCCAGTTGATCGCCTCGTCGTGCTTATCGATCCATACCAGGGTGTAGACGTCTCCTTTGGGCGGGTGAACCACCACCGCGCGGTAGCCACCGTCGATACGAACCGTGCGGATCTTGCTGTCTCTGGCGCTGTGGATTTTCTCATAGTTGATTGCTTTGGAGACCGGGTTCTCGCGGAACTTCTCCACGAAGCGCTTGGCCTTCTGACGCACTTCCGGCGGAAGCTGCCCGAAACGCTCCAGGAACTCCATCGAGATCGCCACCTTGGGCTTAAAGCCGATATCAGACATTGCGGTCTATCCCTTCAGCCGTGCCAGCAACGTTTCGGGTTCGGCGGCAGCCTCCGCCGCGCTCAAGACGGCCCAGCCCTGTGCTTCCAGTGCTGCCTTCCCGTCGGCTTGATCCGGGAGTGCCACGGCCACCTTCTGTTCCGGCCAGGCGAGCTCCACCTGCCCGCACACTGCCCCACTGGCATCTTCCGGCTCATAGCCAACTTCCGGGAGTGGCAGGCCCTCTCGGGCGCATGCCCGGACAATCTCATGGCACTCGGGCGCGCAGTATCGCAGCACCCCCGAGAGCTTATCCTCCCCGGCTGGCACCGGGGTCGGCGCAGTGTGCGCCTTCGGGGACACACCAATCCTCTGCGCGAGAGTCGCGACCTGGCCCTCAATCTGCGCCTCATCTCCCGTGAAGACCACTATCCGGTAGCCAAGGGCTTTCAGCCGCTGGCGCTTGGCGTTATCGGCGGCGGCCACGTAGTCCTTGTAGTGAGGCGAGCCATCGACGAAAATGACGATGTTCGGCTCGTAGAAAAAGTCCGCCGAGGCGATGGGTCTGCCGTCCTTCTCGCGCACCAGCTTCTGCGCCTCGTCGGGCAGGGGCAGGCCCGCGTCATGGATCTTTTGCAGCACCCTGCGCTCGAAATCCGACTGGCACTTCGCCAGGAGTTCCTGCAGGCGGTTGTTTCCAGGCCCATCGCCATTCGTGGGCGAGACCACCGCCGTCGCGAGCAATTTGAGGAACGGGAGCACGAGCGTGCGGTCGAGATGCGCGTGGTCGATCTGGTTATAGAAACTGCAGAGGCATTCGTAGCACGCCCGCTCGCAGCCCTGCTCGCCATCGTGCAGGATCTCGCGGGCTCGCGCTACGATACCTTGGAACCTTTCGGTATCCACGAGCGCCTGGACCACGCCGGTGCCGCCCTCCTGGGTCTCGTAGAGGATGACGCGGTACCCGGTGGCGGAGCCCGGCGTGCGTGCGAGGAAGCCCGCGACCTCGCTCTCATCCACGTCCAGGCTGATTTGCACGCCCTGGAGCAGCGCATGCAGCAGCGTGACGTAGAAATCGTACGCCCGGTTGGCAGGCACTCCCTCGGGGAGAGGGCACTCGACGATCACCACGTCGTGCTGCGAGTCGGTAAACAACACGATGCGGCGCACGATGTCGTCTGGAGTGCCGCCGCGCGGGCAACGCCCATCCGAATTGGACGCGGTGTGGTTCTTCACACTCTTTTCGCCGAAGAGCCAGCGGTGGCATGCTTTGCAGAGGATGAAGCCCTGCTGCGCCTCCTCTATCTCGCTCTTGCGCGTGCCTTTGTTGATGACAATGATGCGCCCATTATGCTCGTAGGTGAGCTGCATCCGCGGCTGGCCAGCAACCGTCACTTCGTAGGTGATGCCTCTACTGCCCGGCTGGTGGTACTCCTCGATGAGGTAGCCCAGGCGGGTGCGCTCCTCTTCATCCGCGGTGATGTTCTTTCTCTTCCGCGCCCACATGTCGGGGAATGCAAGGGCATGCTCGTTCGGGTGGACCCCTGTCAGCGATTGCCCGCACTGCGCGCACGCGGCGCGGTTTGCCTCGTTTTCACCCAGATACGCCGCGCCACAGTGAGGGCAGATGAGTAGCCGGTCGAACTCCGGCGCGTTTCCCTTGGTGTGAAGGCGAGCGCCCGTGACCTCATAGCGGTTTCCGCGGTAGTAGATGCTGTTGCCTGGGGCATACTCGCTCAGGGCGATCACCGGGTCGCGGCTGAGCGTCTCCTCGCTCTCGTAGAAGGTGACGGCCGCCAACTTCCTGGGGAAGGCGTAGTTGGGCAGGAACCCCTGCGAGCCAAGGTAGCGGTAGGTGTAGAAGTCGTCCCTCCCCTCGCGCATCTCCTCCAGCTTCTGGGCGATGATGTTATGGCGCTGCTCGAGGCCCACGTTCGCGTGCTGGTGGACCAGGCGGTCATGGATCTCCTGCGCCTCCTGGAGCAACTGCCCATACTCGGTGCGCCAGGGGTTGAAGGCCGAATCCAGGGCCTCGGCGAAGCCGTCGACGGTGCTGGCAATGAACCCGTCGGTCAGCCACTGGAAGTGCTCTCGCTCCTTGGCAAAGGCATCCTTCACCGCCCCGATGATCGCGGAGCGCTGCTGCTGGATCCGGGCCTGAAACTCCTCCTTCAGGTCGGCGAAGAATGGGTAGCCGTCGGTGTCCACATCCAGAATCTCGCACGGGCGCGATGGCAGCCGTAGGCGGGTCGTCTCCAGCACGAGAGAGTGGATATGACTCTCTATGAGCGCCTTGTTATCCAGCAGGAAGCGGGGCGCGCCGATCTTCCCGGCAATAATCCGCCCGGGGAAGCGGTAGAAGTACTGGTCGTGTGGACCCCGGTGCGTGCCCACGCCGCAGAACGTCTCGATCACCGAGGGCTGGCCCTTCCGGCCGACGCGCCCGGCGCGTTGCGCGTAGTTCGACGGGCTGGGAGGCACATTGCGCAGGTACACGGCCGACAGGTGGCCGATGTCGATCCCTAGTTCCATCGTCGGTGTGCAGACGATGGCGTTCAGAGAGTCATTGCGGTTGCGGAAGCGGCTCTCGATCTCTTTGCGCTGGGTGCCGGTGATCTGCCCGCTGTGCTCCGCCGCCTCGACGCGCACGCTGGCATCCAGGGGGCGGGTGTACTCCTGGAAGAAGTAGTTGCTGGCGAAGTCTTTCTCCTGCAACGAGAGGCCGTAACACGAGCTCCCCGTGCACAAGTTCAGCTTCTCGAAGTGGTGGACGGTGCCGCACTTGAGGCAGACCAGGTGACGGGTGGTGTTGGGGTTGGAGACCTGCAGCCCGAGGAGTTCCCAGTTCACCATCAGGATCTTGCCTACGCCCCTGACCGCGTGCGGGGCCAGGTAGCTGGCCTCGCACAGCTTGGCGACGACGGCAGTGACGATCTTGGCGGCTTCTTCGGCATCCACCCTGAGCACCTGCCGCGTCCAGATGAGCGGGCCGCTGCGCGTGCTGGAGAGGCGGAGCACCCTTGCATGCCTAGTCTCGCTGTTGACCTCGTCGCTATAGCCGATGGGCGCGCTGCCGTAGCCGCTCCCGTGGAAGAGGCAGCGCTCGTCCAGGTAGTTGATCACGTCCTCCTGGAAGTGATCGAAGCGCAGCAGCGACTCGTGGTTGATGGCCGACTGCTTGCGCATGATGTCGAGGAAGCCCCGCAGGTAGTCGAAGCGCGTGTCGGGGTCCAGGGCGCAGACCGCTGGCACGTCCTTCCAGAAGTCTTCGGATTCCGCACACCGGTCGAGGCCGTTATACACCACCAGCAGCAGGCCCACATCCTCCAGGCTCTGCTGGTTACGGTTTTGCGTGCGAAACAGCTCTTCCAGCGCGCCGTACTGAAGGTATTGCCGGTACTTTTTTTCCGTCGTTGGGTCAACCGCAAACATCCCCGCCGCCGAGCGCGAGAAGCTCGGGGTGACGTTGTAGTGGTTGAACACGTCCAGGACGCGCCGGCCCACCTCGTGGAGCCCCATCCAGGATCCCGATCCCTCAACGTGCCCATCCTCCACGAGCGCCTGGTAGAGGCCCCGCCGGAAGAGAAACCGCCGTTCCAGGCTGTTGATGTGCGCGGCCTGTAGCGCGGTATCCTGGCGATTGTCGGAGAAGGCGATGATCTTGCGCTCGCCCTCCGAAAGGTTGCGCAGCGTGCTCCCTACCAGCACGTCGGTGCCGGTGGAGCGGCCCACGGTGCCGAAGGTGAAGAGTTTGGTGAACTCACGCACGCGGCGGTCGTAGAAGACGCCGCAGGAGGGGCAGAAGA
>JAAZEM010000174.1 GCA_012512265.1 Armatimonadota bacterium
CGCTCGGTTCCCGGCTGAAGCGTGCCCTCATACACCGACTTGCCATCAGCCAGAATGCGCACCCAACACTTCTCCGTGGCCCGGACCGTTGTCTGCACGCCGCTCCGCGTCAGGGCGGCGCCGCCACCATCCAACGTCGCGGCACTGCTCATGCTCCCTAGCGCGCCCTGCGCGTGCCCGCTGGGAGCAGGCTGGGGAGTCGCTGCGCCCGCCGGAGGGGCCGGCAGTGCGGGCGTCGCCGGAACCGATGTCGGCGGTGCAACCGGCTTCGTGGCCGGAGGGAGAGCGGCAGGCTTAGCTTCCGCCGGGCTCCCCGTGGCCGCCTTGCCAGGCTCAGTGGGGGCGCTCGCTGCCTCCGGCGCAAGCTCACCACGGGCTCCCTTGGGGGCAGGAGCCTTGCGCTCCACCGGGGCCTTGCGCGCCTTCTCGGCCTCTTCCAACGTCTGACGCGCCTCTTCCTTCCCTACGAGAAAAAGGTGAGCCCCATAGACGCCACCGAGGAGGAACAGGGCCAGTATCGTCATGGCAATCGCTGGAACGGCGCGGATGCTCCACGACGACTTCACCGCGGGCGCCGCGCTCCAGCCCACGTTGAGGCTATGCGTCTCGGGGCCGGCGCAAGCATTGTAGGCCGCGATCAGCGGTTCTGGGTCCAGCTCCAGGTAGGCCGCATACTGCCGGATGAAGGCGCGGGCATAGGCGGGCGCAGGCAGCTTATCGAACTCCTCGGCTTCGAGCGAGTCCAGATATCCGGCATGAATGCGCAACGCCTCCCGGGCTTCCTGCAGCGTTACTCCTTTGCGTTCGCGCGCATCTCTCAGAGTCTGACCAATCGGCTCCATCTCACTCCATCCCTCACCTCAACGTCGCCGAAAAACTGAGTGGTCGGTTCTATACGACCATTATAAATGGTCGGCACTCCGAAGTCAAGGCGGTTGCAGAAGGCACAAGGGTCCGGCAAAATGAGCGCGCCACGCCCAGGCCGGCCCGGCGATACCCGCCGGCGCCGCCTGCCCGGCGGGTGTTCCGCCGGGCCCGTGGAAGATGCCCGCGCCTCTCCCCATGCCCCCCGCATGCCGGCCGGAGTCCTCGGCCGCAGCGCCGAGACTATCGCCTCCGTGTACCCGTTTTCCGCGGCACCGATGCGCGCTGAGCAGCAGCGCATCCCGGAGGGCTGGCTTTGGGCGCGATCCGGGACGGTGCCCCCCCGACACGATACGAGTGCCAGGGCAACCTTCCCCCGCGGGCCGTCCGGCACTCTACGGGATCGATTCGATCACCTTGTGCATCTCCGCCTTGGGCAGCGGAGGGGTCGCGGAAAGCGTATAGTGGTAGCCGCCTCGAACCCATACCCACTGCCCAAAGGCACTGACTCGAGGCTTGCCCGGCCGGGGTGCGTTCTGGATCAGGGCGGCAGGGGTCTGCCACAGCGTGATCAAGTCGAGACCATTGCTATAGACCAGGTTGATGCTGTAGGCGCCGCGGTGGCCCTTGCTGAGCGAGATCACGCTGACGGCCTGACGGTGGTAGCCCTTCGGAAGGTAACGCGGCTCGCGGACGGGAAAGCCGGCCATCTTCTCCGCCTCGGCCGGCGTCATCTGCACGGAGGGCGGCGCCACAGAGCGCGAAGCGGCCGCGGGCGGCGCGATGCGTGGCACGCCGCCACCAAACCGGATGGTGATGTAGCGCGTCTTGGAGACCAGGTTCCCCTCCGCGTCGCGTTCTTCCCAACACAGGGGAACCCACTCCTGCGCATCAATCCACACTTTGCGCGAGGCATTGGCCCGGCTTGGCGGGCGGATCTCCACGATGTGCGTCTTCCGGCCTGCCACTTGCGCCGTGCCCAGGTGCTTCATCGATAGCTCCGTCAGCTCCCCTCCGAAACCGATATCCGGCGCGGCTGTTCCCGTGCCGTCATCAAAGAGGATTCGCGATCCATCCACGAGGATCTCTTTGCCCTTGAGCTGAGGAGGCGATAGGTAGATCACCTTCCGGCGTCCATCCCGCTGAATCACCCTCTGACGGCTGAATTGGCGCTTGGGTAGGAAGAGCGTGGTCTCCTGAGTACCCACGAACTCGGCCTGTCGACCCAGCTCCACCAGGCGGCGGACGATCGCCTCGGCGCTCTCCATCGCGCCGACGACGCGCCAGACGGGCAAACCGAACTCGATCGCAGCGCAGGGAGGCAGTGCGCCGATCATCAGCAGCGCGATCGCGCCCCACACCCTCACGCAAGCACGCAACCTCTTCCTCATCCGTCTCTCCCCCGGCTATGGCAGTGTGGCCGTGGCGACGGCCTTCAGGTTCGCGGCGGAAGAATCAATCAGCGGATGCTCGCTGACATAACCGGCGTGCTCGCGCGCGATGGTGGCCAGATAGGCGCCTTCCGAGATCACGGGCTCCATGTTGGCAATCGGCTTTTGCGTTCCAAGAGAAGTAAGGCTGAAGAGATAGAGTGCTAGGCCCAGGCCTAGAGCAACGGGGGTGATTACCAGGCCCAGGCGTCGCGTCCCGGTAGGCCGCCACAGGTGTAACCAGGAGAGGAATCCACTCCGCGCCGGCGCGCGCCGCGACAACGCCACGGCCACCGGCAAATGCCTGCGCAACTGGTGCGCGAAATCTGGCGAGGTCTCCAGCCTCGGGAGAGCCTGGAGCATCCCGACTACCTGCGCAAGCTCCTCTGACAGCGTTGCGCACCGACGGCAACTGCTCAAGTGGAGGCGCACCTGCTCCTCCACGCTGATACTCAGGGTCTCGTCTGCGTATTCCGTGAGCAGCTTCCGTACCCTGCGACACTTCATTGCTTCGCATCCTCCCACCCCTGCGCGTTCCTGGAAGCCGCAGGGGTATGCCCACTCTCGCGTTTTCGTAGAGGGCACTGGTTATGCTTGAGTCTCCATATAGGGCCGCAGCCGGTTCCTCAACTCGACACGGGCGTTGAAGAGCCGCGATTTGACGGTACCTAAGGGGATGTTCAAGATCTCGGCAATCTCCTCGTAACGCATCCCCTCGAGATCATGCAAGATGATGACCGGGCGCAGCTTATCGGAGAGCGTGGTCAGCGTTTTCTGAACAAGTGCCTGCAACTCCCGGCTTTGCGCAACCGCTTCGGGGTCCCATGACCAATCGGGGATCTCGCGCTCCACGACGCCTTCCTCGGTCTCGACGGGCTCATCGAGCGAGTAGGCGATGCGCTCGCGCCGCGTGCGCCGGAAACGGTCGACACACACGTTGTTCGCGATTTGAAAGATCCAGGTCTGGAAGGAGCTCTGGCCGCGGAACTTCTTGATGGCGAGGTAGGCTTTGATGAAGACCTCCTGCGTCAGATCCTCGGCATCGGCCGTGGAGCCGGTGTACCGAGCGACGTAGTTGAGGATCTTGTTGCGGTAGCGGTCCACCAGCAACTCATATGCCTCGATATCATCCTGCTTGGAGCGTTCCACCAGCAGGAGATCGGCCACTTCCACCAGGAACTCCCTTCGGGCCGCGCTGCCGGGCGCCGGCCAGTAGCATTGACGGATGTTCCGGAGCGAAGGTTCAGAGGATCGCTCCGGAACTTGGGAGGATGACGCACCCGATACGACCGCGGCGGCACCCCGCCGGCAGGCGGCGGCCCTCATCGGTGAGGGCGCCGGCCCGCGCTTTGCCGGGGCTATCGCGCCCGCCGCAGACCAGGCAGTAGCTACCGGTGTCTCTATGATACCATCGGCGCTGGCCACGGTCAACCTTCCGCCAGCACGCTCTGGGATTCCGAGATAAGGAGAAGGCTGCCCGCACGCGCGGAGCTGGAAGCTCCGCGCTGCTTTCCGGCAAAGCCCCCTCGGGGCTTCTCCTCCCAGTCAGCGCCGTTTTGAGACATCTGGGAGTATCCCCAACCCAGCCCGGCAGGGCTTCGCTCGCAAGCAGCGCAGTGATTTATCGCCGCGCGCCGGGTTGCGCCCTGCCTCCGAGGCTTCGGATTCCTTATCTCGGAATCCCAGCAGCACGCTCAAGATCGTCGCCATGCAATCGCTTGACGCCCTTCTGCCCGAGTGCTACAATGGCCTTGGTAGTACACCTGCTCTCCCGAGCAATCAACTACGCGGCAGATCCGGCGGCACCCCGCCCAACCCGCGCCAGAATCCAGAAGGAGCGTTCCATGAAGAAGATCGGTGTCGGCATCATCGGCAGCGGAGGGATTGCCCAATCTGTTCACATCCCTGGCTACCAGAAGCTGGAGAACGTTGAAGTTCTTGCCGTCGCAGACGCCAACCCGGCCGTGGCCGAGGCCGCCGCGACCAAGTTCAACATCCCCCACCGGTTTACCGACTACCTCCAGATGCTCGAGATGCCTGAGATCCAGGTGGTGAGCGTCTGCACGCCCAACTATCTGCACCGTGACGCCACCATCGCTGCCTGCAAGGCCGGCAAGCACGTGCTGTGCGAGAAGCCGATCGCCATGAATGCCAAAGAAGGCAAGGAGATGGTGGATGCCGCCCGCGCCAACAAGGTGAAGTTCACCGTGGGGTATAACCAGCGCTGCTCCAAGGAGGCAATCGCCATCAAGCGCTTCGTGGATGACGGCCTCCTGGGCGAGGTTTACTATGCCCGCGCGCAGGCACTGCGCCGCCGCGGCATCCCCGGCTGGGGCGTCTTCACCCAGAAGGATAAGCAGGGGGGCGGCCCGCTCATCGACATCGGGGTCCATATCCTCGACCTGACGCTCTACCTGATGGGCCACCCGAAGCCGGTTTCGGTCTCTGGGATGAGCTGCGCCAAGTTCGGCCCGCGCGAGGGCGTGCTCGGGCTGATGGGCCAGTGGGACCCGAAGATCTTCAGCGTCGAAGACTTTGCCGTCGGCCTGGTGAAGTTCGATAATGGCGCCGCGCTGTGCCTTGAGTCCAGCTTCTGCGCGAACATCGAGAAAGACGTGATGGACTCCACGCTCCTGGGCACCAACGGCGGCGCCTCAGTCTTCCCGCCCACCATCATGCGCGAGGAATCCGGCGCGCTCACCGTGTCGCACATCACCTCGTTGCGCGATATCCAATCGCATGGCGAGAACATCCGCCGCTTCATTCAGGCGATTGTGGATGATACCGAGCCGCTGGTCACCGGCGAGCAGGCCCTGATGGTGGCGGAGATCATCGACGCCATCTACGAATCGCAAGAAACGGGCAAGGAGGTACGCCTCTAACAGACAGGCGAATGGGGCGCGCCGGAGCGGGGTTTCCTTTCTCCGGCGTGCCTCCCTCCCCGCATATTCCATCTCGCCTATCCCGATGGAGAGAGGTCTGGCCATGAGATGCTGCGCGTTCCTTCTCGCGATGTGCGTTGTGTTCGCTCCAGCAACCCGTGCCGAATCGGTCTCCCAGACGGAGATGCTGCTCACCGAGACGTTCGAAACCGTCGCGGACGGCGCGTTGCCGGAGGGCTGGCAGCCGGCTGGCGGGAATTGGTCAGTCACCCAGGGGCGTCTCCGCGGTGAGGCGACCGTTTACCTCTCAAAGATCTTGCTCCCAACGCCGGCGCAGAGCGACCTCGCTTTCGAGGCCGATGTCGCCTTTGAGAAGGCCGCCGATGCCGGCAGGTGGGTCGCCCTCGCCGTGCGCAATCCGGAAGGCGCGGGCGCGCCCCACCTCCAGTTCACCCATCGCTTCGACCGCCGTCAACCGAATGGCCTCGAGTTCGGCTGGCTGGCGAGCCACGAACCGGTCAAATGGTCCGTCTTGAGCCTGGGATCGGCCGATATCGCCCCCGAGCTCGGCAAAGCACACCGCCTCCGCTTTGAAGTGCGCGGCTGGCAGGCGCGCGGTTTCATCGATGACGAGCTGGTCCTGGAGCAGCCCTTGCCCCTCAGCACGCTCGTCGCGGGCCGCCTGGCGCTGATCATCAGCGGGGCCACCGCCACCTTCGACAACATCCGCGTCTGGAAGCTGCCCGCTCTGGGCGCGGAGGAGTTTGACCGGCTGTTGGAGCAGACGTGCACCACTCCGCTCGTCATCGCCCACCGGGGCAACTCGCTCCATGCGCCTGAGAACACCCTGGAGGCGATCCGCCAGGCAATTGAAGCAGGTGCCGACCTGGTGGAGGTCGATGTCAACATGAGCAAGGATGGCGTCGTGGTGCTCATGCACGACTATACCGTCGACCGGACCACCAACGGCAAGGGGAAGGTCTCGGATCTGACGCTGGCCGAGCTGAAGGCGCTGGATGCCGGCGCCTGGAAAGATCCGAAGTACGCTGGCGAGCGCATCCCTACGCTGGAGGAGGCCTGCCGCCTGGCCAAGGGAAAGGTGCCCCTTGTGCTCGATCTCAAAGGCGATGGATACGCTGAAAAGATCGCCGAGGTGGTGAACCGGCTGGAGATGAGCGACCAGGTGATCGCCGCCTGCTGGACGCTACAGCAGGCCGCCAACATCCAGCGCCACCTCCCGCTTGTGGTGTGCAAGCGGATCGTCTCGCGCGGCACCCCCGAGCAGATGGCGGATCCTGCTTTCATCAACACGCATCTGCAAGCGGGCCTCCGGGGGTTTAGCTGCTACAGCCAGATCCTCTCGCCGCTCTTCATCCGCGCCGCCCGCCGGCGCGCGATGCCCGTCTTCGCCTGGACCGTGAACGACCCCGGCGAGATGGAGCGGATGGTGATGCTGGGAGTGGATGGCATCTATACGGATGATCCGGCCACGCTCAAGCAGGTACTGGCCAGGCTCCGCCAGCGCACCTGGGCCCCTGCTGCCCCGCCGCAATAGGCGGCAAAGCGCCGCCGCATCCGCTCAGGCGGATGCGGGAAGGCATCGCGCAGGCAGCGTGGGCGTAAGCACCCGCGCTGCCTGCGCGCAAAGCCCTGCGGGCCTACGTTCCCGAGCAATCCAGGGTACCGGGGGCTCGGATCGGAAAGCAGAGGCCCGAAAGGCTTTCGCTCGGTAGCGACGCGTGTGTTAAGGCCCGCGCTACTTTAGTCCCGCACCGATCAGGCGCTTTACAGAAGGCATGGTTTGTGATACCATACATCCTGTAGTACACGTTTCACTGGCAGCGTTCTTTTGTGGCGAGGGCTCTGCGGAGGGCGTCGCGGTCGGTCCGCCTCCCGGATAGCGCCTCGCCATTGTGCATCGGTGGGTCCCCGCGCCCGGCGGGGCTCCAAGTAGAGGATGGATGTCGTGGATTACCGCAGCACATTGAACCTACCCAAGACAGCATTTCCCATGAAGGGGAATCTCCCCACGCTTGAGCCACAGATCCAGCGGCGGTGGGAGGAGATGGATCTCTACCGACTCTCGCTGGAAAAGCCGGCGCCAAACGGGCGCTTCATCCTGCACGACGGTCCTCCCTACTCTAACGGCGATATCCACATGGGCCATGCCCTCAATAAGATCCTGAAGGATCTGATCGTCCGGTATTGGTCGATGCAGGGCTACCAGGCTCCCTTCGTGCCGGGGTGGGATAACCACGGCATGCCGATTGAGAACAACGTCTCGAAGGAGTTCCGCCAGAAGAAGGTAGTGCCCACCCGTCTGGAACTGCGCCGCCGCTGCCGCGAATACGCGCAGCAATGGATCGACACTCAGCGCGAGCAGTTCAAGCGTCTTGGTCTCCGCGGCGATTGGTCGAATCCCTACCTCACCATGGACCACGCCTTCGAGGCAAAAGTGGTCGACATTTTCGGCGAGCTTGCGGAGCAGGGCTACATCTACCGCGGCCTGAAGCCGGTGCACTGGTGCCCGAACGACGAGACTGCGCTGGCGGAGGCGGAGGTGGAGTATGGGTCGCACACCTCGCCCTCGATCTACGTTCGCTTCCCGCTGCGGCGTGATCCCAACGGCATCTTCGGCGATGCCCCCCGTGAGCGGTGCTACACGATCATCTGGACCACCACGCCTTGGACGCTCCCGGCGAACCTTGCCGTGGCGGTTCATCCCGATGAGCAGTACGTCGTGGCGCGCATGGGCGACGTCTATTACCTGCTCGCCGAGGCGCTCCTGAAGCCGACGATGGAGGCCATTGGCATCACCGATATGGAGGTGGTCTCCACCCACGCGGGCTCCGACCTGGCAGGGCTCGTCTTCAGCCACCCCTTTATTGACCGGGATTCCGTGCTCCTGACCGCCACCCACGTCACCATGGATGCCGGCACCGGCGTGGTGCATACGGCCCCCGGACATGGCCGCGAGGACTTTGAACTCGGCCAGGCCAACGGGCTGCCGGCGCTCTGCCCGGTCGATGAGCAGGGGCGCTTCACCGACGAGGCCGGCGAGTTCGCCGGAATGGATCTGAAGCAGGGGAACACCGCGGTGCTCGAGGTGCTGCGCGAGCGCGGGGCCCTGCTCCATGAAAGCTCGCTGGAGCACCAGTATCCCCACTGCTGGCGCTGCCACCAGCCCACCATCTTCCGTGCCACCGTGCAGTGGTTCATGCGGATCGATGCCAATGACCTGCGCCAGCGCGCGCTGATGGCGATTCAGGGCGTCGAGTGGATTCCCGAGGAGAGCATCAACCGCATCAACGCCATGGTCGCCAACCGGCCCGATTGGTGTCTCTCGCGCCAGCGCGCCTGGGGCGTCGGGATCCCGGTCTTCTACTGCACCCAGTGCAAGCATGAGATTCTGGACCGGAGCGCCATCAACGCCGTGCGCGACCTGGTCCTGGCCGAAGGCTCGGATGCGTGGTTTGAGAAGGACGCCAGCGAGATCCTGCCGGAGGGCTTCACCTGCCCCAAGTGCGGCGCCACCGAGTTTACCAAGGAGACCGATATCCTCGATGTGTGGTTCGATTCCGGCTCCACCTGCCGTGCCGTTGCCGAAGCCAGGCCGGATCTCGGCTATCCGAGCGACCTCTACCTCGAGGGCTCGGATCAGCATCGCGGCTGGTTCAACTCATCGCTGATGATCGGCATGGGCACGCGCGGGATGGCTCCCTACCGCGCGGTCATCACCCACGGCATGCTCCTCGATGCCGAGGGACACGCTATGCACAAGTCGCGCGGCAACGCGATCTCGCCGAACCAGGTGATAGAGCGCTACGGCGCCGATGTGCTCCGCCTCTGGGTCGCTTCCACGAACTACACCGAGGATGTGCGCCTGGGCGATGAGATCCTGAAGCGCGTCACCGATGTCTACCGCCGCCTGCGCAACACCCTGCGCTACTGCCTGGCCAACCTGGATGGCTTCGATCCCGTGGCGCACACCGTCGCCTACGCGGAGATGCCTGAGATCGACCGCTGGGTGCTGCATCGGCTGCAGGAAGTGGTGAGCTCGGTGACCGACGCGTATGGCTCCTACGCCTTCTATCGCGCCTATCATGAGATCCACAACTTCTGCGCCGTGGACCTGAGCGCGTTCTACCTGGATGTGATCAAAGACCGTCTCTACACCAGCCCGGCCGACTCGCTGGCGCGGCGCTCCGCGCAGACCGTGCTGCACGAACTGGCGACCGCGCTGTGTACCATGCTGGCGCCAATCTTGGTGCACACCGCCGAGGAGGCATGGGGCTACTTGCCGGCCGTCGAGGGTCGGCCTGAGAGCGTGCATCTTGCCGCCTTTCCCGTCGTCAACGAGGCGTTCCGGGACGAGGAGCTGGCAGCACGCTGGTCTCGCCTGCTGGATGTGCGTGAGCAGGTGATGAAAACCCTGGAGGAGGCACGGCGAAGCGGGGCGATTTCCCAGCCGCTCGAGGCGCATGTCCGCCTTCGGGCCACTGGCGAGTGGCTCGAGCTGCTGCGCCGCTATGAGGATGAACTCGCCGCGATCTTCATCGTCTCGCGCGCCAGCGTGGAGGAGGCCTCCTCGGGTGAGATCGAGGTCGCGGCTGAACCTGCGACCGGACTGAAGTGCGAACGCTGCTGGCTGGTCCGTGAGGATGTGGGCACCAGCCACGAACACCCCACTCTATGTATCCGATGCGTCGATGCAGTAGACCTTCA
>JAAZEM010000175.1 GCA_012512265.1 Armatimonadota bacterium
CCGGCTACTATCGGGACTGGGGAACGAGCATGAAGCGCCAGCAAGAGGAGTTCGCGGGGATGGGCCTGGCCGTGATACTCGCGGTGTTGCTCATCTACATGCTCCTCGCCGCGCAGTTCGAGTCGTTCGTGCATCCCCTGACGATCCTCGCCTCCGTTCCGCTCTCGGCAATCGGCGTCGCACTCGCGCTCTTCCTGACGGGTCGGTCATTCGGGCTGACCGCGTTCATCGGCCTGCTGATGCTGGTGGGAATCGTGGTCAAGAACGGCATTCTGCTGATCGACTACACGAACATCCTGCGGCATCGCGGCATGGATCGCGACACCGCCGTGCTCACAGCCGGACCGACGCGCTTGCGACCGATCCTGATGACGAGCTCCGCGTCGATCCTCGGCATGCTGCCAATCGCCACCGGACTGGGCCAGGGCATGGAGATGCAGGCGCCCATGGCGACCGCCGTGATCGGGGGTCTCACGACCTCCACCTTCCTCACGCTCCTCGTGGTGCCCGTGGTCTACACCCTCTTTGATGACCTGGCCAACCTGGGAGGCCGGGGTAAGCGCCGGCGAGCCAAAGCCGCAAGCCACGCGGAGGGCAACGGCCACGCCCAAGCGGAGGCGACCGTGGTCACAGCACGCCCTGACGCCGCATCCTGACACGAACCGCTGCTGGAGAGATGCCTGACGATACCATGTCCAATCGAACAGTGACCAACACCCTGACACGGAGCCTGCTGACGCTGGCCCTCGCCGGCGCCGCGTCGGGCACGGCCTGGGCGCAGCTCACGCCCCCCATCTCGCCAAAGACGCGCGAGACGCCGCTGCCCCCCGCGGTCACGCTCCCCGCGCCAGCCGAGATCCCGGAGGAGCTGCGCGAGCGCTCGCTGACCGCGGCCGATGCCGCACGGATCGCCCTGCGCCAGCACAACACCGTTGCAGCCGCTCGCGCCAGCATCACACAGCTGGAGGGGAGAACCCGCCAGGCGCGCGCCTCTCTCAAGCCAACGCTCTCGGTGGGCGCGGGCTATACCCGGTCCGACCAGTTCCTCTCCGGCTCATCCCGGAGCAGCGGCCCATCCGGATCGGTCTCCACCTCCACCGGGATGCAGGCCTCCGTCAGTCTGCGCCAGCTCCTTTTCGACCGCAACCACTCGCGCGACCTGGTGCGCCAGGCGGAGGCTCAGGAAGACGCGGCCGAGCGAACTCTGGCGCGCACCGAGGCCGATCTCGTGCTTCAGGTGAAGCAGGCGTTCTACACCTATGTTCAAAACATGCGCCTGGTTCAGATTCACGAGACGAACCTGCGTAACCAGCAGCAGCACCTGGCACAGGCGCAGGCCCGGCTGCAAGCGGGCGTTGGCCTGCCCCTGGATGTCGTCCGCGCCGAGGCGGCTGTCTCCGAGGCGACGCTGAACCTCCAGGTCGCCCGCAACAACGCCTCAACGGCGCGTGTGTCCCTGGCGCTGCTGATGGGCATCGACCCGCGAACGCCGATTGAAGTGGCAGAGAGCGAGGAGCCGGCTCCGCCGGCGGAAGATCTGGAGAGTCTGGTGCAACTGGCAATAGCCCAACGGCCGGAGCTCGGCCAGGCCGAAGCCACGCGCGCAGCCGCCATCCACGCCCTGGATGCAGCCAGGAGCACCGACGCGCCCACGGTGGCCGCCACTGCTGGCGTCGCGGCGCGCGGGGTCAGCACTCCACCGCTGAACCTCTTCCTGAGCGTGGGGATCCAGGTGCAGTGGAGCCCCTTCGATGGCGGGGTGAAGGATGGCCGCGTCCAAGAGGCCCAGGCCAGCATTCAGGCAGCCGAGGCGCAGCTTGAGGGCACGCGGCGCACCATCATCGCGGATGTTTCGCAGGCCTACCTCAACCTGCGCACCGCGGAGCAGCGCGTGGTGACTGCCGACGCGGGGATCGCCAACGCGGAAGAGGCTCTGCGCCTGGCAACCGGGCGCTACAACGCCGGTCTGGGTACCTTCCTCGATGTTCTCGATGCCCAGGCGGCCCTGCTGACGGCGCGCACCCAGCGCGTCAACGCCGAGGTGGCAGTCGCGCAGGCGCGTGCCGCCCTTGCCCGCGCCATTGGCACCCCTCTGGACGAGGAGTAGCCCGCCCTGGCCGGGCGCGGGCAGCACGCGCAAGATAACACCTACGCCTGCCTGGCATCCAGCCGGGCCAGCAGGTCGGCGCGCCGGCGACTGATCCAGGCGGTTTCGCGTGGGAAGTTGGCGTAATCCTTCAGGTCAAAGAGAAGCGGGTGGTCCGGATCCAGCCCCGCTGCCTGCAGAAGCGCGTAGTCTTGAAGGCTTTCGGCGAAGACCTCCCACCGCAGGGAGTCGACCGGACCCTCCTTCCCGGGGTAGACCATAAAGGGGTCTCCATGCGCCCAACCGGGCCAGGCCAGGCCATCGGTCACGGTGTAGGGGTCGATCAGCTCCTGCGTCTGGCTCTTGTACCAGTAGTTGTAGCCCCAGTGCAGGAAGCCACGCGCGCGCAGGCGGTAGAGGAGCCAGCCGGTCATGCGCACCTTCACCAGGGGGGTATCAAGCAAGCGGTTCAGGAAGCGGCCGCGCGGGCCACAGCAGAAGTAGGCCCACGCCGGGAAGCCCTCGGCGACAAACTCGGGCGCCCGCGAGATGGAGGGGATCGGCGTGTCGGTGAGGCCAACTCGCGCGAAGCTGATCTCGCTCAACGCGTCCATCACGCGCATCCAGGGAGCCAACTCGCGTATGAGCTCGCGTGCCGCGCGGTAGTTCGCCAGGTGCTCCTCGCCGTGCGGCTCGTCGGAGAGGTGGAAGAAGCTGCTCTCCATCAGCCCCTCCACCGTCAGAAAACGCTCGAACTCGGGGAGGAATTGCGCCAGGAAGTCGCGGTACGTCTGCGAAGTGGCCCCTGTCTCCGGATCCCACAGAAGCTTCCGCTCGCGCCCCTGGCCCTCATAGATGCGGATCGCATGTTGCACGCCCCACTGCGTGAAGAGGTGGGTCCATTCGAAGCGCTTCAGGCCGTGTGACTTCGCGGCGGCGATCCAACGGCGCACATCGCGCCAGTCGAAGAGGTAGCGCTCTCCCTCCTGGCGCACATCGAGGAGCTGCGTCGGGCGCTTCACCCCATCGAGCGGGGGCGTGAAGACCGGCACGTAGATCGTATCCTGGCCATGCGCCACCACGTCGGCGAGGTACGCGTCGAGGATCCGCCAGAGGCCTTCCTCCCACGGCTCCACCTTGTAGTAATCCATCAGCGCGTCGGCATAGAACCAGTGCGTCACCGGAAAATCGCGTCGCGCCGGAAGCAACGCCGGGTGGATCGTGAGCGTCGCCGTGAGCGTGGTGGGCGTCTCACCCTCCGGCGTGAGGGTCACGCGCACCTCATGCGTTCCTGGATGGGCGTCCGCACCCACCAGGAGGGTGATCCAGAAGGCGTTCGACTCATAAGGGCCGGCGTGGATCGTGGTTTCCGGGAAGAGCGGGTCGGGTACGTAGCCGGGAAGGTGCCCGACGCCGTCCGCGTCGTCCGGCGGCACCTGTGTCGAAAAGTGCGGCATCGGCACGAAGCCGACGCGGCGCACCAGCGGCTGCACGCCATCGGGTGCCTCGACCGTCGCCGTCACCCTGCGCTCCTGGGCTTCGCGCCGGAACGCCACCTGGAACGAGACGCGCTCGCCACGCGCCGCCTCCAACGCCAGGGAAGAGCAGGCCTCCGCCTCGGAACGGGGATAGATGCGCTTCAGGGAAGAAGAGAGCCAGGATTGCATCGTCTGAGTGTCTCCAAATGCCAGTCGTGGGAAATGGGGCGAGCGACAGGGGCAGCGCGCGGGCGCTCCAGCCACCCACCTCTCCAGTGCCCGCCGCGCAAGGGCAGCAAGCAACCATAAAGATGCTTCGCGCCAGCGCCGGGCGTTCCCTGCCACCGGCGTGGCGCGCGCATAGGCACTGCCGGAAAGGCCGGAGGGGAGTTAGTCTAGACGCGCGATGGCACCGGGTAGCGCGGCGCGTCTCCGCGCTACCCGGCAGTCAGGAGCGCCCTCGATAGAGAGAGACAGAACGGGCCGAGGTCACCTAGCGTCGCGCGCGTATCGCGGCGTGAGAGCGTCACGCTTCGCCGAGGGCTTCGTGAATCGCGGCATGGACCTGATCCTCGGTTTCGGGAACAAACGGCCCGGTGCGCCGGTGGTATTGCTGAGCGAACCACACCTCGTAGCCGCCTTCCGGGATCTGCCGGCGCACGGGCACGTAGCCAACAACGCCGTTCGTATAGCCGGCCACGAGCACGTTCTCGAAGCGCGGGCGCAGCTCGCGCTTCAGGCGCAGGCCGTGCTCCACCGTGATCTCGCCCGCGAGCGCGACCATCGCCAGTGACCGCCCGAAGCGGACCGTCTCGATCTCGAACGGCACCAGCGGCACCACCGGATCGCCTGCATCCATGCGGTCGAGGAGGTAGCGCGCCCACTCGCGGACGAACTCGCGCCCATCCGAGAGGCTCCGCTGCACCAGTTCGAGATCCATCAGCTCGGTGCGCAGCTCCAGGATGCGCTGGGCGAGGGCAATCGGCCCTTCCACGGGGCGCATCTCGCCCTGCTCGCGAACCCGGGCGACGGCGGCACCCAGCTGGTCGCCGAGGGCGCGGACCTCGTCCACCTCCAGCGAGCGGAAGCCACCTGACTGGGGATCGATGGCATACGGCTTCTGGTCCGCGCCACACCCCTGGATGAAGGCGGTGGTGACCCCTGGGAAGCGCCGGGCCAAGTAGTCGCGCGCGAAACCGGGGTAGTCGGGGCCGATGAGGAGCCCGCCGCGGCTGGTGGGATGGCAGGCGTAGCTGAAGATCAGGCCGCGCAGCTCGCCCGCGGGCGTCTCGATGGCGAGGACGGGCACCTCGTGGTCATGCGGCGCGTCGAGGGAGGGCTTCCACTCCACGCCCCCCTTCCCGTCCGGCTTCCGGCGCGAGGCGGCGAAGGTACAGGCGCCGGAGCCAAAGCGAAGCCGCGCCTCGGAACGGCTCTCCCACGCCCGCGTGGCACACTCCGCCATGGCGCTGACGGCGCGCTCCAGGTAGTCGTAGTCGAGAGGGCCAAACCGTCGCTCGTCCTGCTCCCGGATGCATGGGCCGCAGTGGGTGTGGCTGCCGCAAAGGATGTACCGCTCCTCCGGCAGGCCAATCGCCTCGCGCAACCGGGCGCGCATCATCGGCGCCCGGTCGTAGAACCCGAGCCAGTCCGCGCAGAGGAGGACAAAAGGCGTCGCACCGTCGTCGATCGCGATGGCAGTTGCTTCCAGCGAGCGGTAGATCCCCGTCGAGGGCTCGGTGCGGGCCGCGAACCCCGAGAGCTTGATCCCCACGGGCGGGGTGATGTCCGTTGTGGCCAAGCCGACGCGATAGGTATCAGGAGCCATCAGTTCCCTCCGTTCCAGCTCTGCCTTCAATTCCTCGTCCACCGACCCGATCTCCTTCACGTTCGTGAAACACGCGGAACTCAGACGCGCGTGCCCAACCCATCCGTGTCCGCCCCCTTCATCCGTGGTATGGACCCAGCCATCAGCCGGTAGCACCCTCGCGCGGGTGCTCTGGGCGAGAGGTGAGCGCGATCCCGCTGGAAACCAGCACCAGGCCGATGATGAAGCACAGCCCGATCCGCTCATCCAACAGGGGCCAGGCCAGCACAGCGGTGCCGATGGGAGCCAGGTATTGCGTGGGTGCGAGTGCCGCCGCGTCGACCAGCGCGAGTGCGCGATACCACAGGGCAAACGCGACCGCGGTGGGAATCACGCCGAGATAAACCACGTAGAGGGCTGCCTGCCACGAGAGAGCGCCCGGCCACGCGGCGGCGCCCAGGAACGGCAGGAGTAAGAGCGTGCCCCACAGCATTGCCACGGTCGTGGTGAGAAGCCCGCCGTAGCGCTGGACCACGCCCTTCCCGAGGAGCGTGTAGGCTGCCCAGACGAGCGCCGCGCCCGCCGCCAGAAGAATCCCGGCCAGGTCGCGGCTTCCGGCAAAGGACGGCCCCTCCGCTTCACATCCCACCGCGACCAGCGCAATCCCGGCCAGACCCAGAAATACCCCGCTCAGGCGCCGGGCCGTGAGCCGCTCGCCGATCAACGGGGAGAGGAGGACGATAAAGATCGGGTTGGCATTCATGACCAGACTGACGTTCACCGCGGCCGTCAGTTTGGTCGCGAGAGCGCCCAAGAGGCCCATCAGCGCGATCCCCATGAGCCCCAGCCAGAAAAAGGGGAGCGGGCCACGAAAGAAGACCGCCAGATCGCGCCCGCGTCCCTGAGCCGTGAGAGCGCCCGCGAGCGCCAGCCCGCCGATGGAGAAACGCGCGAAGGTTATTCCGAGAGGGTCCAGGTCGGACTCACGGTAGATGAGGCGGATCGCCACGTAGGTGGTGCCCCACAAGAGTGAAGCCACTACGCCCAGTAGAATTCCCCTGGTATGGTTGGTCACGCGGCCCCCTTCGCGATCCGACACGCTGCTGGGATTCCGACATAGGGAGAAGGCCGCACGCACGCGCGGGGCTCGAAGCTCCGCGCTGCTTTCCAGCAAAGCCCTTTCAGGGCTTCTCCTCCCAGCCACCGCCGTTTTGAGACATCTGGGAGTATCCCCAACCCAGCCCGGCAGGGCTTCGCTCGCAAGCAGCGCGGTGATTTATCGCCGCGCGACGGGTTGCACGCTGCCTCCGAGGCTTCGGATTCCCTATGTCGGAATCTCAGGGCACGCTGGGAGAGGGATGCCTCCCGCTCGCTATTTGGTAATCAGCTTGCGGCGCAGCGCCTCGTCGGGGCGCGAGTAGATCCGCGCCACATTCTCGGGGCTCATGAAGCGGGGCCCGCCGAACGCCATGGTGCCGGCGAGAACGCGGCATGACTTCACGCACATCGCAGTGATGCTCTCCACCTCGCCGGGAGTAGCACCGAGGGCGATCAGCCCGTGGTTGCGAAGGAAAATCACCTTCGGCAGAACGCCATGCCGCGCGTGGTACTCCTCGACGCCCTCGCGGATCGCTCGCGCCAGCGGGAGGCCCGGATCGGTGTAGGGCACGAGCAGCGGTGCCACGCCACAGAGGACGATCTGGTCTGGGAAGAGGCTCCCCGCGAAAAGCTCCTCGGCGTCACGCGAGCAGAGGAGCGCGTTCACCACCGTGGGATGGGTGTGCCCAACAAAGCGCACGCCCTCCAGCCCAAGAAGCAGCGCGTGGAAAGTGGCCTCGATGGACGGCGGCGCCGCCTCGGGATCGACGGCCGCGGCGCGCAGGCCCGCCTTGATCTCCTCATCCGTCGCCGTCTCCCTCTGCAACAGCTCCATCACCGCCGGGCGGCGCACGGCGACAAACGCCTCGGGTCCGCATCCGACCAGGCTGCGCCCGCTCGCCTTGATCAGGAAGATATCGTCGTCAACCGCCGCCGAGGTGTTCCCCTCTCCCAAGATCACCAGGTCGCGCTCCGGCTCGCCCAGGCGAGCAGACATCGCTACCAGCTGTTCCAATACGCCTCGATATGCTTCGTTCACCGTTGTCTTCCATTCCCTCAGGCTGCCCTCACCCGGTCCAGCCCAACCGCCACCGTCCGGACGTGACGCTCGCGGCATGCCCGGCGCTTCTCGCCTATGGAGTTCTCGTTGACCCGGGCCGGGGCCTGCTGGACGGATTTGCAAACGGCTCGATCCAGGGGCCAAGTTCCGGCGCCACCGCCACGAACTCCTGAACAACGCGCCGCAGCGCCTCGGACGTGCGCCCCTCGAAGCGCAGGGTAAGCGCCGCCTCGGTCACCGAGGGCCGGATCAGGCCCCACCCCTCCGGGAACTGAACGCGCACGCCATCCAGCCGGCAGACGCTCTCCCCCGGGAAGGAAGCGGCGATTCGCTCCAGCAGCGCGGTCGGGTCGCCCGTATGCCGCACCCGAATATCGGAGGTCGTAGCGTAGCGCGGGAGGTCTCGCGCCAGCTCCGAGAGTGGCGCGCCCGCGCGAGCCACCAGGCCGGCCAGGATCAGGGCGCAGTAGAGGCCGTCGTCGCCCCCCGAGAGCGCGCGGAAGAAGTAGTGACCGCTCGCCTCGGGGCCAAAGAGAGCGTTCTCGCGGATCATGCGCGTCTTCAGGAAGGTGTGCCCCGAGCGCTCCATCAGCGGCACGCCCCCGCACCGGCGGACTTCGTCGGCGACCGCCTGCGAGCACTTGATGTCGTGCGCCACCCGGGCGCCCGGCTCGCCCGGCACCAGGTGGCGGATCAGGAGGATCGCCGTCTCATCGGCCGGCAGGGCGCGCCCACGCTCGTCGACAAACGCCACCCGGTCGCCATCGCCATCAAAGGCCACGCCAAGCCCCGCCCCCTCGGCCACGACCGCCTCGCGCAACGCCTGGAGGTGCTCCGGCACGGAGGGGTTGGGATCGCGGAAGGGAAAACGCCCGTCGGGCGTGTCGTGGATTGAGAGAGCCGGATAGCCGGCGTCGCGCAGGAGACTGGCCGCCCACCTGGACCAGCAGCCGCCCCCCGGGTCGACCACGATCCGCGGAGCCTCCTTGGATGGGGCGTGCCACGGCGCCGTTGCCTCCAGGAGGTGCCGGGCGTAGGCATCGGCGACGGAGACCACGGCTGCCGAGCCGGGCGCCTTCTCGAAGTCGCCGGCCTCCGCCATGCCGCGGATCTCGCCCAGATCCTCCGGCGTCACCGGCAGCTCGCCCAGCACCAGCTTCAGGCCGTTGTGCGACGCGGGGTTGTGTGACGCGGTCACCATCACCCCGGCAGGCACGCCGAGATGCTGCCGGGCAAAGTAGAAGACGGGAGTCGGCACCGTACCCAGGTCGAGGCACTCCGCGCCGCACTCGGTGAGACCAGCCACGAGCGCCGCCTTGAGCGAAGGCGTGCTCACGCGCACGTCACCGCCCACCAGAATGCACGCCGGGCGCCCGCGCCGGCGCAGGAGCGTCGCCACGGCGGCGCCAATCCGGCACACCTTCTCCTCGGTCAGCTCCCGGCCATAGACGCCGCGCACGTCACACGCCTTGAAGATGCTCCGCATTCAGGCCACACCGCCTATCCCGGGAAGGCCGCGCCGCCGCGAGCCCCCCTTTCTCATCCAACATACCCCCGGCGCGCGCACGTCTCCCGGAAGCGCGCGTAGAGCTCGTCATAAGCGGCGCGCAGGCCGGGCCGGGGCGTCACCTTGCAATCGGCGCGGACCATGCTTCGCACCGCGTCCGAGAGCGAGGGATGCAACGTGCGCGCCGCCGCCAGGAGCGCCGCGCCAAACGCCGCCTCAACGACGCGCGGCCGGACGAGCACGCGCCCGAGCAGGTCCGCGCGGATCTGTAGCCACTCGCGGCTGCGCGCACCTCCGCCCGTCGCGAAGACGCGAGGCCCCACCGGAACACCGAGCGATTCGATCACCTCGTAGATCCACCGCTCCACGCACGCGGTTCCCTCCAGATGCGCCGCGTAGAGCCGCTCCGGCGCGACGCCAGCAGGAGCCTCGATGAATCCCTCGGCGCGCGGGTCGATGAAGGGGAGGCGCTCGCCGCGCCGGACCAGGGGGTAAACCACCTGTTCTGTCGGCGAAAGGCTCAGCGCACTTTGGTCGAGCGCCAGCCAATCGGCGTCTGGAAAGCGATGCTCCAGCCACTCGCCGCCGGTGTTGCTGGCACCGCCGGGAAGCCAGTAGCCCTCCGGATGGCGGTGGCAGTAGAGGCGCCCTCGCGGGTCGCGGACCAGGTTCGCGCTCACGCCTCGGACCACGAGCGTCGTGCCGAGCGTGGAGTTCCACTCGCCCGGCGAGATCGCGCCCGACGCGAGAAACGCGGCGGTGCCATCCGAGGCGCCAGCGGCCACAGGGGTGCCTACACGCAGGCCCGTCTCCTCTGCCGCGGCTCGGGAGAGCGCCCCGATCGCTTCGCCCGGCTGGACCACGCGGGGCAGCTTAGCCAGGGGGATACCCAGGTCGCGCTCAATCCAATCGCCCCAGCAGAGGTTCTCGAGGTCGTAGCCGGTCTTCAGCGCGTTCGAAGAGTCCGAGTGGCCCACCTCGCCCGTCAGCCGGGCCACCAGGAAATCGGCCGCGTGGAGAAAGCAGGCAGCGCGCTCGAACACCGCCGGCTCGTGCCGTCGGATCCAGAGGAGCCGCGGAAGCCCGAAGGAGGGCTGGAACTGATAGCCCAACCGCTCCGCCTGGGAGCGCCCGGCAGCCTGAACCTCGGCGGCCTCATCCACCGCGCGCCCGTCATTATACATGATCGCCGGGCGCAACGCCCGGCCAGCAGCATCCACTGGCACCACCGTGCCCGAAGTGGACGTGACTGCCAGGCAGGCCACGCGCTCCGCGCCCGCCCTACCGGCCACCTCGCGCAGGCACGCGCGCGCCGCCGCCCACCACGCCTCCGGGTCTTGCTCCGAATAGCCCTCCGGAAGCGCCGGTCCCGCGCCCTCCAGGCGCCTGGACGCCGCCGCCACGACCTCGCCATCGGCGCTCACCGCGAGCGCGCGCGCCCCCTGCGTCCCCACATCGAGCCCGATGACAACGCGGCCGGTCTCTTTCCCGTTGACGGCGGTCTGTCGCATGGCATCCCTCCGGTCAGATCGCGAAGCCGCGCCCGCGCGGGGCCTCAGGGCGCGGGAGACGTCTCGGGGTCAGCGCGCCGGGCTGGCGCTCCCCTGCTCCATCAGAGCGCGAACCCGCGCGAGATCCTCTGGCGTGTCCACGCTCACCGGATCATATTCGACTTCGACCATCCGGATCCGGTAGCCGTGCTCCAGAGCGCGGAGCTGCTCGAGCGATTCGAGGCGCTCCAGGGGCGTCTGCGACAGGCGCGTGAAGAGGCGCAGAAACTCCCGGCGATAGGCGTAGATTCCCAGGTGCTTGTAGGGCATGTGCGTCACGCCCGCGTCGCGCACGTACGGGATCGGGTAGCGAGAGAAGTAGAGGGCGTTGCCCTGCTGGTCGACCACGACCTTCACGACCGAGGGAGCGTCGCGCTCTTCCGGCGTGCGAACGCGGACCATCGCCGAAGCCATCGCCACCGTTTCATCCGCCTCGAGCGCGCCCGCGACTTTCCCCACGACCTCCGGCGGAATGAGCGGCTCATCCCCCTGAACGTTGACCACGATCTCGGCGTCGTAGGCCTCCGCGGCCTCGGCCACGCGGTCCGTGCCCGTGCGGTGCTCGGACGAGGTCATCGCCACCTTGCCGCCAAACGCCAGGACGGCATCGCGGATGCGCTCGTCATCCGTGGCCACCACCACCTCGGCGATCCCGCGGGCGCGCGACGCCCGCTCGTACACGTGCTGGATGAGCGGGCGCCCGGCGATCTCGGCGAGCGGCTTCCCAGGCAGCCGGGTCGAGGCGTAGCGCGCAGGAATAATCACAACGGCATTCATCGATAACGCTCCAAAATCCGCAGGACGATCTCCGAAGTTGAGCGCCCCTCCACCAGGGGCACGATGCGCACCTCGCCCCCAAGCGCCTCGACGAGCGCCGCCTCGGGGAGGTCTTCCTTCCGGTAGTCGCCGCCCTTGACGTGCACGTGGGGCGCCACCAGCCGGATCAGCGCATCCGGCGTCCGCTGGGGGAAGATCGCCACGGCGTCGACGCATTCGAGCGCGGCGAGCATCTCGGCGCGCTCCTCGGCGGGTATCAGCGGGCGGTTGGGACCCTTCAACGCGCGCACCGATTCGTCGCTGTTCAGGCCGACGATCAGGCAATCGCCCAGCGCCCGCGCCTGCTGGAGGTAGCGCGCATGCCCAACATGCAGGAGGTCGAAGCACCCGTTGGTGAAGACGATGCGCTGCCCTTCGCGTTTCCGCCGGCTCACCTCGCGCGCGAGCTCATCCCAGGTGAGGATTTTCTTGCGCGCCACGTTCACTCCCCCACTCCCGAGGCGCACTCCTCGATCATCGCGAGAAGCTCATCCGGGGTAACCACCGCCGTGCCCACCTTGCGCACGACCGCGGCGCCCGCGAGGTTTGCCAGCGTCGCCGCTTCCTCAAAGCCAGCGCCGGCCACCAATGCGAGCGAAAGCGTGGCAAACGCCGTGTCGCCCGCGCCAACCACGTCATACACCTCCACCGGCACCGCCGGAATCGCACGGCAGTGCCCGTCGTTGGAGAAGAGCATCATCCCCCGGCTGCCTCGAGTCACCAGGAGCGCATCCAGCTCCAGCTCCGAGCGCATCACCTGCCCGGCCTCGCGCAGGGCCCCCTCGTCCTGCAGCCGGCGGCCCGCGGCCGCTTCCGC
This sequence comes from Armatimonadota bacterium, assembly GCA_012512265.1. Classification (GTDB taxonomy): domain Bacteria; phylum Armatimonadota; class JAAZEB01; order JAAZEB01; family JAAZEB01; genus DUUU01. The sequence goes on from JAAZEM010000175.1 coordinate 12,220, forward strand.
TTCCAGATGGTTCAACGTAACGGCCGTAGCCCCGCGCAGCCGCAGCAGGTTCGGCGGTTTCGGGTTCGCCGTCACCGGAATCCCTCGCGGACGGCAGAGGCGCACCGCGGCCTGGGGCAGCTCGCCGCGTGCCACACCCTTGTCGTAGTCCGAGATGAGCACGGCTTCTGCGCCCTGGGCAACTGCCGTCTCCAAGAAATCGCGCAAGCGATCCTCCATCCGGGCAGAGAGCGGCTGCCGGCTCTCGCGGTCGACGCGCACCACCTGTTGGGTATGGGCGATGATTCGCGTCTTTAGCGTCGTCGGGCGGTCGGGATCGACCAGAAGCCCCGCGGTCTCCACGCCCAGCTTCTCCAGGTGCCGGCGCAACGTGGCACCCTGCGGGTCATCGCCCACCACGCCGAGGATCGCCACCTCGGCGCCCAGGGCGCGCAGGTTGTGCGCCACGTTAGTCGCTCCTCCGGGAGCATAGGTGTGCTGGTTGAAGTCGACATCGACGACGGGCACGGGGGCTTCCGGCGAGATGCGGCTCACCGTGCCGAAGATGTACTCGTCGAGCATCACGTCGCCGATGACGAGCGTGCGTCGCCCGCGAATCCGCTCGACCAGCGCGCGCAGCCGCGCCCTACTCACTTCCACGCCGTGCCTCCACTTCTGTCGTCCACGCCCAGGCCAGAAGGGGCACCATCAGCTCGTGGTGGCCCGTCAGCGCCAGCCCTCGACCGCCCAGCAACTCCAGCCGGCGCACCACCTGCGTCCCGGAGCGATACTGCTGGATGAAATCGAGGTTGATTCCGGTGCATCCGGAGAGGTCGTGCCCCAGGTTGCGCAGGAGAGAGAAGCACTTGAGCAGCACTTCCGGGAGGACCACGGCGGATCCCACGTTGACCACCACGCCCCCGTGGTTGATCCCGCGAAGCACGTTCGCCAGGATCCGGAAATCGCGCAGGCTGGCATCGCCCAACGCCGCACCATCCGCCGAGGGGTGCATATGCACGATATCGGTACCCAGGGCGACGTGAACCGTCACCGGCACCCCGATCGCCGCTGCCTGCGCGAGAAGGCTTACATCCGCGTGAGGCGCACCCGCCTTCAGGAGCCTCCCACCCAGGGTGGCGCCCAGGCCGGTCCGCGTAGCGGCGGCCTCCGAGGCAGCGGCGTTGAAAAACTCCGCGGTCTCGCGCGCCATCCCGAAGCGCCCCGCCGGCAGTTCGCTCTCCACGTCCTCGGAGGTCTGGCCAAAGAGGGCGATCTCGAGGTCGTGGATCGCGCCGGCGCCGTTGGTCGCCACCGCCGACAGGTAGCCCCGGCGCATCAGGTCGATGAGAATGGGCGCCAGACCACACTTGATCACGTGAGCGCCCATCGTGAGGACGACCGCCCGGCGTGACCGGACGGCCCCGGCAAGCGCGGTGATGGCCTCGCGAAAGGTGTTGCCCGCGAGAATCCGCGGCAGCGATGAGAGGAGGTCGCCTATGCTCGCTCCGGGCGCCAGGGGCGTGGCAAAACTATCCACCGACACCTTGCTCCGACGCTCGCGGATAGAATAGGTGTTGAGTGGCGAGAGGTCGATCTCCGGGTGAGACCGGGAAGGAGGCTGATCTGGCATTACCACTCCGCTCTGAATGCAGCGCCGACGCCGAACTGCCCGTCGACCGCGGCCACATCGAGCATGAAGCCACGCGGGAGGAAGAGGCGGGCGCACGGGTTGAAATGCGTGCCGTCGTACTCGAGGATCGCCGTGCCCATCGGGTGGACGGGGGCAGCCACGGCGAAGAACCCCCGCTTCAGGATGCCGCTCCCGGTTCCGACAGTGACCTGAACCGGAGACTGGATGCCCTCCACGCGGAAATGCCTGCTAATGACACCGTAGCAGGAACGCCGGTAGGGCCCCTCCTTCAGCGTTCCCAAAGCGTCAATCACCCCGACCGATATGGCTGGCAGCCCCTCCTGCTCGCGCAGCAGGCGAAACTTCACATTGGCACCGGCATGTGTCTGATACTCCCCCGGTCTCGTCGGATCGACGAAAGTCAACCCCACTTCAAGGCTGTTCAGCGGGCTGTAGCTTGCGCTGAGCAGGTTCCAATGGGGCTGGTGGTGAAGCGTGAAGGCATAGCGGCGCCACCCCAGCGTCTCTGCCGATGGCGTGAGCACATGCCCGACGGGCCCCAGGAACGAGGGCGTGGCCTCCGCCAGGGCTGGCAAGAGCAGGCCTGCCCCCAGGAAGAGGGCTTTCCAAAGGCAACGCACAGAACAACCTCCTTCCGCCACACGGCCGTTCCGGCGCCACCTGGCGGCCGCCATGCTCATGAAGACGCAGTCCGGGTGCAGGAGAGGCAGGCGCCAAGCCTTCCCCGGGGCACAGGATCCGAGGCGCGGCTCGAGAGGATCCGGAGGCCGCCGGCCATGGCGCGACCAGGAAGCGGGCGAGCGGCTGCAATTCTTCTCCGGGGAAGCCGGGCGAGGGGCCTCGATGCTCTCCCAGGCGACCACCCGCGCATAGGCCCCGGGCGTTCCGGTATCTCACCGATTGTAGCACAAGGAAACCCGGCGGTCAAGCATTCGGTCCCTCAAGCGGCCATGCCACAGATGAAGGGAGCGAGCGCGGCTGGGCAGTGCAGGTGTCTCCCGCTCCCATAGGCGCGGAGCTAAGAGCTCGTGCGGTATCGCCCGCACAAGCCAATGCGCTGGCCAAAACGCGCCACGAAAGAATCTCTTCATCCGCGGGAAGAAGGAGAATATGTATAAGTAATCGAAACTTACGCACAAAAACACCAGTCCCGGCACGCGCCCGGTGCCTGGACACAATTTGCACCGATAGCACCCGGGCAGGATACGGGCCGTCTCTCCCATGCCTGGCGACTGCTTCCGTGGCCGCAGTCGCCGCGAGCAGCCAGAGCGGCGGGAGAGATAACCGCGCACGCGGTGCCTGCATGGGAGGCGCACCATGATCTTCGTGAGGGAGCTCGGCGAAGACGAGCATCAAGAACTGAGACGCATGACACGCCAGGCCGTAGGCCGGGTCAGCCTCCGTGCCCACATGATCCTTCTCTCCGCACAGCGGCGTTCCGTTCCCGAGATCGCGTCGCTCTTCGATACCAGCCATGCCACCGTGCGCTTCTGGATCGAGCGTTTTCACGAACGTGGCTGTCACGGGCTGTACGACAACCCACGTAGTGGCCGGCCGCGCAAGAGCCAGCTCAACACCACGTGAGCAAGAGGCGCGAGTGAGAGGCCCGTGCGTCGCCACTCGCGCCCCCCGCGCATTCACCCGCTCCGCTGGCTGGGATGGAGCCTCTCGCAGGCATCACGATAGGCGGCATACGCCTCCTGGTATTGCTGCTGCGCTCCCCCATTCGGCGCGAAGGTTCGTGCCGCGCGGTAGCACCGATCGCTCGCCTCAGCCAGCGACGCATAGCGGCCCGCGCCGGTCGCCGCGAGCATCGCCGAGCCGAGAGTCGCGGCTTCGGTCACCTCGGGCCGCTCCACCGGGAGCCCGCACAGATCGGCCTTCATCTGCAGCCAGAGGTCGCTGCGCGCCCCTCCACCAATCGCTCGGATCACGTCTACGCGCAGGCCCACGTCGCCCAAAAGCTCCAGGTTCTCCCGCAGGCTGAACGCAATCGACTCCAGGATCGACCGGTAGAGGTCGGCGGCGGTGTGCGAAAGTGAGAGTCCAAGGAACGCGCCGCGCGCTCCCGGGTTTGGACGGGGCGAGACCATGCCATCGAAATGGTGGAGCATGACGACGCCCCGGCTGCCAGGGAGCACGCCGGCCGCCATCGCATCCAGTTCCGCCATGCTCTTTCCGGACGCGAGCACGCGGCGAAACCACTCCAACACGAGTCCGGCCGTCTTCGAGTAGGCGAGCGCGAAGTAGTACTCGGGGATCGGGAAACGCCCGCCGAGGAGTCCCGGCGGCATCGGCTCCGGCAGGCGCCGGGCGAGCGTCACCAGGGCAAGGCAGGTGCCGGTCGTCTCCGAGAGGATCCCCGGGCGGCAGTTGCCCGCGCCCAGGGCGCCGGCGTACTGGTCGTTCGTTCCCACCCCCACCAGCGTCTCGGGCGAGAGGCCCCACTCAGCGGCCATCTCTGGGCGGACGCGCCCCACGGAGGTTCCAGAAGGCTGAATGCGCGCCACCTGCGCCCGGTCGATCTCAGCCGCGGCGAGCGCCGCGGGCGGGTAGTCCGGCAAATCGTAGGCGTAGAGGCCCGTGCTCGATGCCGTCGAGGGGTCGGTCACCGCTTCGCCGGTGAGACGGTAGTTCAGATAGTCCGGGAGCAGCAGGTAGCGCCGGGCCCTCTCCATCGCCTTAGGACAATAGCGGCGCAGCCACCGGATCTTCGGCGCCACCGCGATCGCGGTGATTCCCCTCGCCAGCTCGGGCGCTCCCAGAGAGGCCACGCGCGCGCGCAGCTCCTCCGCTTCCTTCGAGGCCCGGCTGTCGTACCACAGGATCGCCGGGTGAAGCGGGCGGTCACTGGCATCTAGCGATACGAACGTCTGCCCCTGGCTGGAGATGGCGAGCGCGGCGACCGGCACGCCCGCCTCCGCGACCGCCTGCCGCGCGGCATCGCGCGCCGCCTCGTAGATCCGCTCGATCGAGATCTCCGCGTGGCCTTCCGGCGAGACGGATGGCACGTAGGTCACATGCCCCTGCCCCAGCCGGCGGCCAGCCGCGTCGAACACCCCCGCCTTGGCGCCCGTGCCGCCCACATCGAGCCCGAGATAGGCCGGACCACCGGGCGATGGCGCGTGCCCGGCACTCACAGCGAGACCACCTTCCAGCCCATCAGCGCGCCGAACATGGCGATCTCGTCGCTGCCGCTCGAATCGGTATAGACGAGCGCCGCGTGGTGTGTGCCACCCAGCTCGCTGTAGCGCTGGAGGAACGCTCCGAGCTCCCCGGCGGGCCGGATCCACCCGCGCACCGAGCCCTCGAAGCGGTCCTCCCCCTCGGGCTCGACCACCTCGACACGCGCGGTGATCAGGGTGTAGCTCTCGTCCGGGCCCGGGGCGAGATCCACCCAGAGCGCGTGCCCTGCCTTCAGCCGGCCGACGGCAACGACGGGGTCGTCGGCATCAGTCCACGGGAAGGGGCGAACGACGAGCTTCGGCTTGCCTGCGACCAGGTTGAGGTTCACCTCGCCCATGTGGCTGAGGAAGACGCGGTTGCCCGCCCAATCGGGGCAGAACATCTCGGTGAAGGTCGTTTCCGGATACCGGGTGGCAAGTGCGCCGACGAGCGCCGCGGTGAGCACGTCGCCTTCCCCCGCGTAGCCGATGCCCCGGGCCATCGCCTTGCTTGCCTCCAGGAACGGCACGGTTGGCAAGCCGGAGGCACGATCCACATCCAGGAAGTTGACGGTGAACGCCGTTAGCTTCTCGCTCTCGATCCACCGGCGTACGGCCAGGCCCGCCCGCACCGCTTCACGATGGGCGCCCAAGGCCAGGTCCTCCGTCTCGCACGCCGCCAGGTCCCCGGCCACCTCGGCATCCACCTCTTCCTCGGTGATCTCGTCGAGGCGCCCGCGGATCGTCTCCGGCTCGCATGGCACGGTCTCGACGCCAATCGTCGCGCGCAGGCGCTCGGGAGGCACGGCGAAGTCACCCATCCCCGGGAAAGGCCGGCCAATCCGGCCAACCCGCGCCCGGCGCAGAGCGGAAACCAGGCACGCCGCGTTTGCCCACCGCGCCACCCTGTGCAGGAGATCGGAATGCTCCCAATGGCCCGCCTCCACCCGGAACGGCTTTTTCAGGCGCAGGAGCATGTTGCAGAGGTCCTGCACGCCATGGATGCCGTGGTTCGCCATGATCGCGTCCGGCGATTGGTCTGGCCCGAAGGCATACTCCGGAGTGGTGTCGACGACGATGATCGGCAGCGAAGTGCGCGCCAGGACCGGCGCCGACTCCAGCGAGGGTGAATAGGCGACGTGGAGCGTGAGAATGGCATCCACGCCCGCGTCCTCGAAGCCACGGACGGCGGCGTCGAACTCCGCCTCCACTCGGCAGAGGGGAGCCGTTTGGACCTCCAGACCAAGCCGCTCCAACTCGCCGACGATCTGCCGGACGAACCGCTCGCCCGTGTGCCGGGCTTCCGGAAGCGCGCTATCGTAAAGCGCCAGGTAGAACGGCAGAAGACCCACTTTGGCTGCGCGTCGCATCGCCGCTTGCTCCTCTCACAGGTATCCAACAGGCGGCTGGCCGGCCGCTATCACTGCCGGAACACCATCGCCCTTCCCCGGAAGCATACCCTATTCCGCGGACCGCGCCGGGGGTTATGCGACCTCGAAGCCAACCTCCCGGAGCAGGCGCGCGCCATTGCCCCAGAAGATATCCCCGACCTCTTCCCGAGTGAGCCCGGTCACCTCGGCGGCACTGCGGAAGGCATCGATCTCCTCGTACATGAAGAAGGAGAGGCGCTCGGCTTCCTCACCATCCACCTCGCGCATGTTCGGGTCGCCCGAGACGTCGCCATAAAGCCCTCTTGGCACCAGGTTGATGTAGGTACCGGATTCGCAGATCCGGCGCATGCGCATCCGCACGATCGGCAGATCGCTCCCGAAGAGGATCCGTTTCGGTCCAACCGCCTCGATCAGGCGCTCGAACACCCAGGCGTTCGTGTTCGCGCTGATGTCGAAGCGCATGCGCCGGGTGCGGCGCAACACCTCGAACGCGTTGCCCACGTCCTCGGGGCAGTAAGCCCGGCCCACGTGGGCGATGATCACCTTCACGTTCGGATAGCGCTCCTCGATCTGCAGCATCTGCGCCAGGTTCACCGGGTCGCGCAGGCGCTTCGGACGCGGCAGGTGGAGCATCACGATCCAGCCGTGCCGGTCGAGCACCTCCAGCTGGTGGGGCGGGAGGAAATCGAAGATCCGGATCTCCGCCGCCGGGATGTAGGGCTCGGCGAGGCTGAGATAGACCTTGACCCCCAGGAATCCGCCAGCGAGGACGCGCTCTTCCAGCTCCGCGCTGCTCCAGCGTGGCGTCGCAAAGAGGAGCGCCGGCAGGGAGTATTCCGCCGCGCACCTCCGGATGTAGGCGTTCCCCGCCTCAATGTCATCAACGGGATCGACCGCGTTCCCGAAGATCATCGGCAGGACGTGCTTTCCCGGAAAAAGGAGCCGATAGCTCTCCAGGTGGTCTTCAATCGAGTTGCTGCTAGCCACCCGGGAGGGCCAGGTCACCGTCCGCCGGGGGGCGGTCATGGCAGCGGAGCGGAAGCGTTCCAGCCAGACGTGCGTATGGATGTCGATGATGCGCTCTGGAAGGAAATCGAGCACGCGCTCCGCATAGAACTTCCGGTCAATCTCCTTGACCTCAAACAGCTGGCTCACTGCAGACCTGCCTCCGCAAGCGCCACCTCGGGCTCCATGCCCTCCTTCACCACCCGCAAGAGCGCGGACTGGAAGCGCCGCGGGTCCTCCACCTGCAGGGCGTTGCGCCCGAAAACCACCCCCCTGGCGCCATCGCTCACCTCGCGATGCGCCAGGCGCAGCGCATCGAGTGGCGTGGGCAGCTTGGCGGCCCCCAGCGCGAAGATGGGAATCGGGCAGCCGGCCACCACCTCGGGGAAGGCGCGCGTGTGGAACGTCTTGATCATATCCGCGCCCAGCTCCGCGAGAATGCGGCATCCGATCTTGACTTCCTGATGCATCGCCTCGGGGCTCTGCGTGTCGCTGTACGCCGGGAAGTACTCGCCGATGACGGGCAGGCCAAGGCGATGGCAATCGGCGGCCAGTTTCCGGAAGAGTGCCACGTTGCGCGCGTCGCGTTCCTCGCTCCCCGTCTTCAGCGTGAGCGAGATGAGCGCCACGTCCACCCCGAGTGCGGCCGCCTCCTCCGCGGAAAACGCCTCCACCGCCGGCGCTTCGTTATAGCCCCAATGGAAGCAGTAGACCGTGTCCCAGTTCAGCCGGCCAACGACGAGCGGAGCGCCCTTCCTCGCGAAATACTCTCCCACGTGACGGATCATCCCCGGGCTGAGCAACACCCCGTCCACTTCCGGACGGATCTTTGCCACCGTCTCGCGCAGATCCACCATTCCGGGGATGGGACCGTCGAACTCGCCGTGGTCACACGCGATGATCACGGCGTTGCCGTCGGCCAGCATCCGTCGCATTTTGATCTCTACCGCATTCATCGATTGTCCCCTTACCCTACTCCGCGTGGTGCGCGACCCGCAGGCGGCGCAAGTCGCCCGCGAACCAGGACCCCTTCCACCCCTCGCCGATCAGGGTGAAGCCGATATTGTAGGCCGGCATGGTCACAGGGAAACTCTCATCCCTGCCATTCACGGCGATTGTCAGCTTCTCGAAATCGTGGCGCACACGGATGGTTGACCAGGCTCCGGCCGGCACAGACAGCTCCGTGGGGCAGCTCACCGTGCTCCAATCCTCGGCCCGGAAGGTGGCGTGCAGCTTGCCCCCGACGATGCTCAGCCCCAGGCCGTTTTGGTGACCCACAGTGCGCGTGGTGAGCAGGCACTGGTCTCTGTCCGTCGCCGGCCTCACTTCTAGCTCCAGGGTGAACGCCCCGCGCCGCGGCAGCGCCTCGCGCGGCAGCTCCAGGTAGGTGCCAGTGCCATCAAACCGCAGGTAGGAGCCACCCTCGCCCTCAACCCATTCCGGCGCGGTGCGAGTGGCCTGCGCCGGGTAGATGCCGGTGAACAGCCCGTTGAGCGCGCCCCGCCCCGTCGTGGTGCTGGTGAACCCACCCAGGCTCGCCCAGAAGGGCCGGCCGGCCGGCGTGAGCAACACCGCCCCGCGCTCCGGCGAAAACTCGTAGTCGAGAACCGGAACGCGGTCGCTAGAAACCTGCACTTCCAGGGGGCGCTTTTCGCGCTGCGAGTAGACGCGCAGCGGCCGCTTCGGTTGGGCGCCCGCGCCCGGTAGAAGCAGCGGCCGCGAGCGGAACACCTTGCCGCTCACCGTGGTCAGGCGCAGGTGATACTGCTCCGTGGGTATCTCCGGCCAGACGCGCGCCGTGAACGAGACCTCCTTGCGGCCCAGGTGGACCGGCATATCGATCTGGCGCCGATAAGGGAAAAGGGTAAACTGCAGGCCGTTCTCGAAAGCCCGCGCGATCATCCGGCGCACCAGCACCTGGCGCAACGGCACGGAGAAGCGCGCCTGGTCGAGGTCAAACACCACTTCCGCCGCGCTCACCTGCTGTCGGGGCACGGAGAGGTAGATCCAGCGCTGATGCTCGGAGGCGTTGTCTTTGAGCTTCAGGCGCCCGGCCTGGATCTCCGCTTCCTGGGCGGGCTGGTGCAGGATAGTGCCACGCGTCAGCCACTGGACCGAAGCGTTCTTGACCTCGATGGAGCCCTGAAGCGGCACGCTCTTGACGGAGCGATACTCGATCAGGAAGCACTCGCGTTCGGGGTTGTTGCGCCAGAACTCATCGCCGGGATCCACCGCGTACACCTCATCGTCATCGGCCAGCACCTCGACGAGCACCAGCTCCTCGGGCGAGGAGACGACGCCACGAAGAAGGAGCGGCCCCGTACCCGAGGCCGGCTGCTCCCACGCCAGCTCCGCCTTCGCCCCGTGCGGCAGGTCGCGCAGCGGCTGGCGCACTGCCAGGTAATCCCAGTTCCACGTCGCGCGGATCTGCATCGGGTGGAATCCCTGGTCGAAGGTGAAGTCCCGCCCCTGATAGCCGCGCACCACCAGCACCGGCACGAGCGCACGCACGTCGGGAATCATCTCGGTGGCCACGTGGAAGCGGTGCTCCTGCAGCGTCGCCCCATCGAAGCGGACCGGCTCGAAGGCGCGCACCACCGCGCCCCTTTCATCCAGCAGCGTCAGCTGCGCGGTGTAGGGCTTCACCTGGGGCGCATCCGGGACGTGCAGCAGCTCGAAAAACGCCTCTTCGCCCAGGGTGACGCACTTGCGCGCGCTCAGGATCAGGTTGGGGATGCTCGTGTCATCGCCGGGCACGGGCGTCGGATCAATCCCTTTGATCCGGCTCATGTAGTAGCGTACGATGCGCTGGGTAGTCGTGCCCCCGTAAACCGTCGGACGGAAGCAGGTGTTCTCGTTGAACTCGTCCCACTCGGGGAGGAGGATGACATCCGGGCGCGCGGCCATCGCGGCCTCGAACGAGCGCCGGAGCGTGCGCGTGCCATCCTCGTGCAGCGAGTTGCCCCGGTCGGGCGACATGTGCGACTTATAGGCGCTGAGGCCGAGGTATTTGCCCCGGTAGGCCGGCTCGCTGAGCACGCTCTTGAACACCGGGATGAAGACGTCGCGATAGAACGCTTCATCGAAGGTGCGGTCGATATTGCGGAACGCCGCGGGATAGTTGAAATAGATCCCATCGCAGACATCGAGGTAGGCGCGAAGCTGGCGCTGCACCTCCTCGATCTCGGCCCGGGGAATCGGCTGGCCCGCCATGAAGTAGCGGCGCAGCTCCGCGCCATGGGTCAGAGCCGGCAGGAAGAGGAACGTGTCGCCAACGCGCTGGCGCAGCGTGGCGAGAGTTTTGCCCCACTGCTCCGGGGTGAGGCTGCCGGCCGCATAGCTCGTGATCAGCACCTTGCCGCCGATGCGCGGGGTGCTCGGGGATTTCAGCGCGCGCTCAATGATCTCGGCCTTCGTGGCGATATCGTTATCGCCCGGTTTGGGCACGAACTCTGGCAGCAGGCCCACGCCAGGCACGCCCGCCTCCTGGTGCAGCTCAAACATGCCCATCCGATCCTTGGTCTCCGGGAAGAAGGCCAGGCCGTCGAGGTCGTACTTCGCTACTTCCTGAAGGGTGCGCTTATATCCAGGCAAGGGGGTGACGTACTTGCGCGGCACGCGATAGGCGCGGTTGACCAGGAGCGGACGGTCGTTCCAGGCGTGGTAGTAGTTGAGCTCCAGGCCATACTTCATCTGCGACCGGCTGAAGACGAGCGGCCGGGGAAGGAGAGGCACGCGCGCGTCTGCCTTGGCGCGGATCTCCGCCATCAGCTTCTCATACTCCGCCTGCGCCTGCTGGCGCGCCGCTTCCTCTTGCCGAGCCGCGTCCACCAGCTCGAAGCTCGTCAGAAGAATCTCCCCCTTCAGTTCGGCGATCACCAGGGCACCGCTCAGGGTGCGCGTCTTCGGCCCGGTGGTAAAGGTGAGCTCGCGCGTGAACATGGCCTCCGGGGTGCCCGGCGTCACCGGGCGCCGAGCCACGGGGGTGACGTGGTAAGGCGTAATTGGGCGGACGCCCTTCGCCTCGTGCTCGCGGATCATCAGGCGCGCGCTCGCCGGCGCATCCAATCCGGGCGCGCGGAAGCTACACCGCGCGCGATAGGCACGGTTCGGCTCCACGCTCATCCATCCCAGATCAACCGCAATCACGGCGCGCGCGTTGGCGCTTGAGACCGAGAAGACCTCCTGCTCGCCGGCTTTCACCACGCCCGCTTTCACGCCTTCCACGGGCTGCACCGAGAAGCCCGTGGGCCCGACGCGATGCACTACGTCCGCCGGCGTGCCCTCCTCTGCCCCCTTGGTCCCAGCCGTTATCCCCACCAGGGCGATGATAACCGCCCACACGATTATCCTTGCGTTCATCCCTCTCCTGCCAACATCGCGATTCGCCCGTTCCGGCAGCTCGCCTGCTTAGTGAGCGGGCTGCTCCTGCATTCGCCGCTCGCGGGGAGAACCCCTTGCCCCAACGCGCCGCCGGTGTGTGGGCAGATTCCGGAGTTGTTGACGCGCTACCGGCGGGGTGCTATAATCCAAACAGAACAAGCGTTCGCGTGCCACATTGCTCCAACCTGGCACGCGCTCCGCATCCTGATGAGTGGAAGCGAGACGTGGCACAGCCAAAGCACACGGAACAGGAATTACTCCTCGTTGACTACGAGAACGTGCAGAATATCGAACTAGACCGCCTCGGTGACCATTACCGCATCATCATCTTCGTCGGCGCCAACCAGAAGAGCATCCCCATCGATCTCGTCACCCGCACGCAGCCGTTGGGCCGCCGCTGCGAATGGCTGAAAGTGGATGGCAACGGAAGCAACGCGCTCGATTTCTTTATTGCGTGTCATCTGGGCCGCGTCCTGGAGAAGTCTCCGCAGACGCACTGCACGATTCTCTCGAAAGACAAGGGGTTTGATCCCCTCCTCCGCCACCTCAATAAGATTGGCCTGAAATGCAAGCGGATTAGCAGCCTGCTTGAGCTTGACCCCAAACCGGCAGGACCGGAGGAGCCCAACTACCAACGCGTCGTCGAGCTGCTCAGCAAGTCGGCCAAGAAATCACGACCACGAAAACTGACGACGCTGTCTCAACACATCTCCTCGATGTTCCAGAAGAACATCGCTCAACCGGAGGTCGACCGTATCATCGACATCCTCTTTGCCAACAAGATGATCTCCGAGAGCAACGGGGCGATCACCTACGAGTTCTGACGGGCGCGGGCAGCGAGCCGGGGCAAGTCTTGAGGAACGGGCGCGCGGTTGCTTCTCCCCAAAAAGCGGAATGCGCGCCCGTTTAGGCGCGCACTCCGCTGGTCATCTCTGAGGCTCTCGCCTACTCTTCGGCAAACAGCGTGTTGAGCGTAGAGACCGCCTCATCCACAATCACCTGGCCGCCGGCCGGCGAAACACGGCAGCTGGCCGGCACGGCGCCATAGCTGAGCCCCTCCGCAGCGCGCTCCGTCGGCAGGTAAGTACCGCCGCCCGCGAGTTGGACCACGAAGGTCTGTAGCGCCGGGCTGCGCCCCTTGATGCGATCACCGAAATCGAGGTAGTACTCAAAGGGCGAGGTGACGAATGCGATATCACCCAAGCGCAGGATGTTGATCTCTACCGGCACGCTCTTCAGGGGCTCGTGATAGCGGTTCACGGCGCGCTGACACCACGCGATTCGAGAGCGGAGCGCCGTGTAGGTGCTGTTCAGGCGGTCACTATCACCCACGGTCTCAAGCTGCGCGCGGAGCCGGCCGATCTCCTCCTGGAGCGCGGCATACTCCTTGTCCGTGACGTCCCAATGCGGGAGATCGAGCGCGCGCTGCACGTGCTTTAGCACCACCTCATCGCGCAGGTCCTTGCGCACGGCCGGCTCGGCGTCGGCAACGGCCTCACCGATCCGGCGCGCGATATCGCGGCGCAGGGCGGAATTGTCGCGCCGGCGATAGGTGCCCTCGCCGTACTTGAGCGCCAGCATCCGCTCCTCGGCGCGGGTCTGAATGAGGCGGTGCGGCGTCTGGTCGCCCGCCGCTGAGCATTGGGGCAGGATGAAGAGACCGGTGCCGAAAAGCTCGCGCAGCTTCTCGCGCGTGTCGTGCCAGAAGTCGGCCGAGACGTAGTCCTGCCCGCCCTCGTTCGCCTGGGAGGGGCAGGCGACGTTGACCAGGACGCCGGTCAGCGCGCCCGCGGGGTCGTAGGTGAACAGCAGGTTCACGCCGTGATCCACGTGCCCCTCGATATGCGAGAAGTCGGGCTCGCTCGTCTTGCCATACATCATGGCACGGCCGTCGAAGTAGCGCACACGCCGGTTCTCGCCCACTACCGCGTACGAATAGCCCCAGCCAACAGAGCCCTCGCGCCGGTTCTGCCACGCCTCGCACGCCGCCGACACGAGCGCATCCACCAGCAGGTCGGTGTATTCGGCGGTGGTCATATAGTTGGGGTAGCGGGCGCGGATGTCGTCGAGGTACTCCACGTCCTTCTGCAGGGCAATGCCGCCGCCGGCAAAGGGCGCGGTGTGAGTGTGCGTCGCTGAGGCGACCAGCTTGCGCGCGTCAAACTCCGGGAGCCGTTCCCGCAAGAGCGCCCGGGAGCGGTCCAGAACCTCTTGATCCACGGCGCAGGCATCGATGGAGACGAGGATCGCCTGCTCTCCCCCGCTTTCGAGGGCAAGCGCCGTGAGCGTCAGCGGATCGCGGACGCGCGTCGCGATCCGCAGGTTGAAGAGCCCCCGCAACGACACGGGGCGATCCGGCGTAATGTCCCTTCCGGCCCAACCGATAGCGATCTTGGAGCTCATCTTGTCCCTCCTGTGCCCTCTCCGGCTTGATCACAGGCTGCGCAGGTAGGAGACGGCGCGGCGCATCGCCTCGGCGGCCGGGATCTCGTTCCCCTCGTACTCGATGTTGATATAGCCGCCGTATCCCGCCTCCCGAAACGCCTGCCAACATTCCGCCGTGGGCATGTCGCCCTCGCCTATCAGCGCCGGGCGGTAGTAGCGCCCGTCCAGCATCTGGCGATACCCCTCGGCCGGCGTGCTCCGGACCGTCCAATCCTTCAAGTGGATATGCACCACGTCCGCGGCGCACTGCCGGAACGAGGCGACAGGGTCCTCGCCACTCGCCGCGTTCCCATTATCGAAGGTTAGCTTCAGGCCCGGCACCTGCCGTTGCGCCTCATAGAAATCGACCGCCGTGACAAACGCGCTGGCGGCACCCGGGAAGTTCTCCACCGTCAGGATAACGCCTGCTTCCCGCGCGAACAGCATGATCTCCGCCAGGGCGTCGATCCAGCGCCGACGGAACTCGGAGCGGTCCATCTCCGGGCGCGTGCCGGTCGGGATCATTACCACGGGCGCGCCAAGGGCCACGGCGTCGTCGATCCCCTGCTTCGCCTCATCCAGCCACCCGTCGCCTTCCGGGAAAGAACGGAGAAAGAAGGTGTGGCAGGCGACCGTAAGCCCCGCCGCGTCGCTCAGCGCCCTCAGCTCTCGCGCGTCACGGCCATACGTGGAGACCCAGTCGATCCCTTCCAGGCCCAGCTCCTCGGCGCACCGGACGATCTCCTCAACACCAACCCCCTGCCGGGCCATCGTGTAGGACATCATGCACAGCTTCATCGCGTTCCCCATCCCTTCACCCGCGCGCGCCCCCGGCACATCGCCCTCATGGCGCTGCCCGGGCACAGCCGGCGTGCCAACGACCAATGCGCCGGTCCTCACTCAGCCAGCCGGTGTCTTCCACCAGTTCGCCAGGCGAGGCGCATCCCCTTTCGTGAGTGGCGCGCGTGCCCCGGCATCGCGCGAGCGCCAGGACACGCGCCGGTCTACTTTCCGACCGCTTTCTCGAATGCCACGGGATCGCCCAGGTAGTAGAGCGCCGTGGAGTAAGCCGGCACATCCAGGCGGATACTCTCCGCCATCGGCGCGACCACCTTCCGGGCGAACACGTCGTAGACGGGCGTCTTGCCCGGCAGGCGGAGCGTGTCGGTGGCCGGCTTCGCGCCGGTATGCACCGCTACGAAGTGGCGGTCGGCGAAGAGGATATCGTTCGTGTCGCGGTAGATATGCACGCCCGCATAGCGCGCGATCCGGCGCATCAGCTCCGGCGTCAGGTAGGGCACGGCGCTATAGACCGAGGTCCACTCCCGTTTCCCTCCCTGAGTAAACTCGCGGATGCAGAAGGCGGCCATCTTGGGCTGCGGCTTCCCGTCCAACACCCACTGCCCAAGGATCTTCGTCTCGGGTCCGGCTGCCGCCGGGTCGACGTAAAGCAGCGGCGCGACCACGTTCCCGAAGCGCGCCCAGACGCTCCCCGGCGGTACCGGGCGCGGCGCGAGCTCGAAGCCTGGAGCCAGGCCCGCGGTGATCTGGTGATCACTCGCGATCATGCGGCAGGTGGGCTCGGTCCCCTCCTCTCGCAAGCGGATGCCGGGGATCCCGGTCACCGCGGAGACGCGCTCTGGCGAAAGCGGCTCCCCAACCTGCGCCAGGCCAGGCGCCCATAGCCAGACGAGCGTCCGGCCACCCCCCTTGCACAGCTCCAGCGATTGCCGTTCTTCCTCTGTGAGGTAGAATGGGTTGAGGAAGAGGCACATCTTATACTGGTCGAGCCGGCCGCTCTTCGCCAGAAGCGGGATATCGGCCAGGTTGTAGAGGTCCGCGGGCGCGCCGATTCGCTGGACGCCATCGAAGAAGGTCAGCCGGCTCAGGCTGACGTTGAGCGGGATCGTGGGCGGCTGGATCCGCTGCGCGGTGTGCGTCTCGCCGTGGTAGAAGATGGCAATCTGTGACGAAGGCCCGCGGTCCGGGAGGGTGAGCGCGAAGTCATACACGCGCTTGGTGTGGCCGGCCAGGTCGGCAATGGCGGGGTCGCAGAACCACTCCAGCGAGCGAGCGCCGCGCTGGCCATCGCCGAAGTCGAGCCACCAGAACGCGGTGTTGTGCGTCAGCGCCGCGGCGAAATCGCGCCGGAAGACCGAGACCGTCTCGCGCTGGCTGAACGTCTTGGGCATCATCTCCGCCAGGAACGAGCGGTTGTCGTACTCGTAGAGGAAGAGCTTGTTGTGGAGGCGGAGGCTATCGATGATGTTCCAGGTGCGCACGTCGCCGCCGGCGCGGCGGCTGGGGTCATAGTCGGGAGGCGCCACGTAGAAATCGAGGTAGGGCGTCCGGCACGCCTTCGCCACGGCGGTGTGCCCGGAGAAGAGCGGCAGATTGGTGTAGAGCTGCGACAACGCGTAGCCGTAGTAGCACCCCACCAGGAGCCGGCCATCCGAGGCATCCTTCACCGCTTTGCCCCAGGCAGCGAAGGTGTCGATCATCGCCTCGGAGAAGCACTGGAAGTAGTCCATCGGCAAGGCGCCGATACCCGGCTCCATCGGATTGCGGAGCGATCCGGCGGTCGCGGGCTCGCGCGCGCTCACCAGGATGTCGCAGATCTCCTCGCTCCGGAAGCGCGCCGGCGAGAGGATATCATCGAACCGGATTCCCGGGCGGCGCCAGGCGGCCTGCAGCGCCTCGTCCGTGCCATACTTGCGGACCAGGAACTCGCGAAACACCATCCGAGCCGCCGCCGAGAAATCGCCCACGTCCCACTGCTCGCGCGGCTTTGCGTCCACCTGGCCCTGTTCGTTCGTAAAGATGTTCAGCTCGTTGCCGCCGTAATAGTTCTCCCCGGCGCGGCCCGCAAAGAGGCAGAGGCCCACCACCCGCGGGGCATACGGCTGCTTCTTCATGTGCTCCACCAGGCGCCGCAGCCCTTCCGCGCCTAGGCGGCGCCACTCGTGCGACATGAACGTCGGGCGCACCTGGGTCGCGTCCGGGAGCGTGTGCGTCCGGAGAATCGCCACCTGGCCCCGGCCGCTCACCATCTGCTCGCCCGGGTTGTCGAACAGCACCTGCGGGTTGGGGTCCATCCAGAGCGCGGGCAGGACCCGGATCTCCGGGTCGACGTCGAGCGCCGCCTGGATCATGCGGTCGACCTCGGCGAACCACCGCGGGTAGTACTCTTCCTCTTCACCCGGCGCGCAGATCGCCGAGCCGCTCAGGAGCGGGCGGTGGATCTTGACGCCGGTCGCGGAGTAGTCGGCATAGCGCCGGTAGTTGCCATACCAGTAGCCCCACAGGATCGGTGCCGTCGGCTGGCCGTTGATGTGCAGCATCGGCGTGCCGCGCACGGTGCGGAGCACGTTCTCGGAAAAGCCAGGGCCTTCCGCCCTGCCCCCCGTCTGGCTGGCCAGCTGAGAGCCAGCCCCCCTCGCCACCGGGATCGTGAAGTGGAGCCCGAACTCATCCGCGCGGCAGCCGGGAAGCGCCGTCTCCAGGCCGGCGCCACCCGTGGGGAGCGAGACAAGAAGGGTGGCCGGCGTATTCCGCGGCGCCTCTTCGGGGATCGGCACGTCGAGGGTCACGGTGTGCCGGCCGGGCGCCCACGCGCTCGTCTTCACCACAGCAGGCGGAAGCACGGCGCCAAACAGCTCGTAGTCGTGCCGCGCCGATTCGGAGGGTTGACCCAGGCGAACCGCCACCGCGTAGTCGGCGAGCGGCCGCGTCTCGCACTCGAAAGTGACACGGCACCGGACCTTCGCGCCGGGCCGGACGGGACCGGCGGGATCCAGGCTCAGCTCCGTCACGCGCAGGCGCTCTCGGGGCGCGACCATCGGATAGGGAACGTGGTAGAGCCAGTGCCAGCCCACGCCCGGCGTGGCAATCGGCGAGCAGGCCACCCAGCCCGCCTCGTTGAACCCCGGCTTACGCCACGCCGGCGGCGCGCCCTGGAACGGGTGGCCCTTCCAGGAGGAATCGGTCGCGATCACCTGCCGCGTGCCATCCTTATGCAACAGCACCAGCTCGGCGAGGAGGCCGTGCGAGCCATGATCATAGAGGTCATCTACGCTCGCCGCGAGCACGTTCTCGCCCTGTGCCAGGAGATCCAGCGGGATCTTCACCACGTTGGCGCGCCGGCACATGCTCCCGTTGTAGCTGATGTCGCGCAGTACCTGCCGGTTGTTCAGCCACAGCGCGTTCAGCCGGTCGAACGCGCAGGCGAGAAGCCACGCCTCGCGCACGCTCCCCGGATCCTCCAGATTGAACGCGCGCCGGAAATACCGCCGGTTGGGCTGCCGGCTCGGCAGCGGGAGCGTGGGCTGCACCCAGATGAGACGCCCCGTCCACGCCGGCGCGTAGTCCCAGGGCAAAATCGGCTTCGGGCCGAGCACCTGGAACTCGGTCACCGCCACGCGCCGGGCGGCGCCACTCTCGATCACCAGCCGGATTGCTCGCGTTGTCACCGGTTTGGGCAAGGGCACGCGGACCACGGCATCGGCCGGCTTGCCCGTGGCATCGCCGCTCGCCAGGCGCTCCCACTGCCCGTCCTGCAGCGCCTCTACCGCGTAGCGCCCGATCCCGCCCACGCCTTCCACCGCGCACCCGGGGAACTGGCGGAACGCCACCTCTCGTATCTCGAAGGCAAACCGCCCCTCCACGCGCAGCCACTGGGGGTAGCCTTCATCCGAGGAGACCCAGCCCGTGTCGGGCTTGCCATCGGTCGCCTTCGGGGCGGTGTAGGCCATCTCCGGCGCGGACGAGACCGCGCTCGGGATCGCCCACTCGGTGGTCGCCAGGTTCGTGCTCGCGTCCTGCCCGGCGACGGGCAGGCAGGTGAGAGCCAGGAGAATGAATGCGAGAAGTGTTCGGTGCATGAGACAGCCTTGCATGGAGTGGCGCGGCAAGAGCGCCCGCGAACAGGGGCCGCCGGAGGCTCAGGAGGCGGCAGGAGCCGCTCCCCGTCCCCGGCAGCCCGAGAGATAGAGTGCCAGAGACCCTCTCAGAGGAGATCGGCGACGCTGATGACGGCGCCGCCCGTCTCGGCGGAGCGATTAACCGCGACGGTGGCAGCGAGCGTCCGATAGGCATCCTCGTAATCGGAATGGATGACGCTGCGGTCGCCCGTCTTGATGGCATGGATGAAGGCGCGGTCCTCGCCTAGGTAGCCATCCTCCTGCTTCGTGTACTCGCCACTCTCCTCGGCGGAGTTCCAGGTGAGCACCGCACCGGCGATGTTGAGCGTGAAGCCCTCGGCCATCACGCGGCACGAGCTCTGGCCCCATCCCGCCAGCATGCACGTGTTGCTGATGGTGCCCACGGCGCCGTTGGCGAAGACGAGGTTGGCGGTGGCGGCGTCGGCGATGTTGCAGTTTTCCACCTTCTTGTGCATCACCTGGCGAGTCTGGAACGCCTGCACCTGCATGATCTCGCCCGCCAGGTAGCGCGCCATGTCGACGATATGCGTCGTCTGCTCGACCATCTGCCCGCCCGACTGCTCCTGCACGCGCCACCACGGCGCGCCCGGCAGCCCGCCCCAGAAGTTGCCGAAGACGAGACCAATCGTGCGCCCGGCGAGCATCTCCTTCGCCTTGATCACGTGGTCATCCCAGCGGTACTTGTAGGCGACCAGCGTGATCACGCCGGTCTCCTTCACCTTCTTCAGGATCGGCCGGGCCATGTCGCAATCGATTGCCACCGGCTTCTCAATCAGCATATGGAGGCCGCGCTCGCAACACGCCAGTTCGATCTCGCCGTGCGCGAACGGAGGCGTGCCGATGAAGACCGCGGTCAGGTCCTCTCCCTCCAGCATCTTCGCGAAGTCACTGTAGGCTCGCCCGCCAAACTTCTCCGCGGCCGCGCGGGCACGGTCGAGATTGACGTCGCAGAAGCTGACCAGCTCGACGCCTTCGATTTGCGAGAGCCG
>JAAZEM010000022.1 GCA_012512265.1 Armatimonadota bacterium
TCCGGCTGCTTCGCCTCGTGCAGCAGGTTCGCGAGGGCCCAGCGGGCATCCAGGTCATCCGGCTCAAGCGCCACGAGACGCCCGAGAGAGCGCGCTGCCTCGGCATGCTTGCCCTGGGCCAGGTAGATGCGCGCCAGCGCCCGATGCGCCTCTGGATCCCCCGGCTTCGCGGCGGCAACACGCTCGAACGCATCCCGGGCGCCCGCAATATCGCCCGTCATCAGTAGCACCTGGGCAAGTTGCGCGCGCGCCCGAACATCGTTGGGGTGCTTGCGCACCGCCTCGCGTAGCGCCTTCAGATCCGGAGCGCCCCCGGGCCCGGCACCCTGTGCCTGAAGCACGGCGGCGATGTTCGGGTCCAGCTTCGCGGCACACTCCGCGGCAGCCCGAGCGCGCGCGGCATCTCCGAGTTGCATGTAACCCTGGGCCAGGAGCGCCTGTAGCCCGGCGTCCTTGGGGTCGATCTTGGCCGCGCGCTCAATTGCCTGCACAGCGTCGCGGGTACGCTTCATCCCCTGGTAGACAGCCGCCAGGTTCGTCCAGATCTCCTTGTTCTCCGGTTGAAGCTTTCCCGCTGTCTTGAGCGCCTGCGCGGCCTCGGCAAGCTGGCCTGCCTGGGCCTGAGCCATCCCGAGATAGAACCACGGCGCGGGCTCTTCGGGCGCCGATTGTGTCAGCGCCTTGAACTCGGCGGCGGCCTCCTTGAACTTCTTCTGCTGGAGGAGCTTCATGCCGTTCTCGAGCTGATCGCGCGTCAGATCCTCCAGGAGGCTGGTGCCCGTGCCCGGACTGGCCGCTTCGGCGACGCGCGTCATGTTCGGTGTCGGCACGGGCGGCTTCTCCGCGGCGCCAGGCTTCCTGCAGCCCGCCAGCCAGAGCGATCCGCCCCCGATACCGGTGGCCAAAGCCACCACCAGCGCACCTGTCCGAGTCCACCTCAGATTCAACAGCGTTCCCCCCACCCCAGCTTCTCCCGCAGCTTGCGGAAGAAATCTCCCGTGTCCGGCGTAATCAGCCGGGCACGGAAAGGTGCCTGGCTCACGACCACGCGCTCCTCGGGCGCCAGCGGCACTCCCGTCTGGCCATCCACGGTCACCACAACCTCCGTATCCGCCGTATTCTCCACCCTGAGCTCGACGGTCGAATCGCCCGGCAACACCAGCGGGCGGAGCGTGAGCCCGTGAGGACAGATCGGGGTGAGCATCAGCACCTCGACCTCCGGGTGCGCCAGCGGCCCCCCGGCAGAGAGGGAGTAGGCAGTCGAGCCGGTTGGCGTCGAAACGATGACGCCATCGGCGGCGTACGCAGTGACGTAGCGGCCATCCACGAAGGCGCGAAGGTGCAGGAGCCGGGCCAGAGTGCCCTTTGCTACTACGGCGTCGTTGAGCGCGATGAACCGTTGGGGCGCCCGCTCTGGGTCTTCGATGGCGACCTGGAGCATCATCCGCTCGGCAATGCGGTAGTCGCCGGCGAGTATCCGCTCGACACACTCGCGGGTCTGCTCCGGCTGGCACTCGGCGAGGAAGCCGAAGCCACCTAGCTGCACGCTGAGCATCGGCTGGCCCGCGGGCGCGGCAATACGCGCCGTGGCGAGGAGGGTGCCATCGCCCCCAAGGACCACAAGCGCGTCGCCAAACAGCCGCTTGGGAGGTGGACCGCCCTCGTGCGCACGCCACTGCTGGTCCGCCCCCACCTCCTGGCGAAGGTGGATCACCTGCGAGGGGACTCCCTGATCCGTCAGCCAGAGATGGAGCTCCTCTCCCAGGGAGACCGCTGCCGGCTTCTCCTCGTTGACCACGATCCCGAGCGAGCGAACCGGCTCACCGCCGGAAGTGTCGTCGCTGCCGCTCATTGCACCCCCAGGCGGTCCAGGTTCTTCCGGGCATCCTCGTAGGAGGGATCGACGGCCAGGGCGCGCTTGTACATATCCCGCGCCTTATCTGTCTGGCCCTTCTCCTCGTACATCGCACCCAGGTTGTTGAGGGCGGGCGCGTACTTCGGGTTGATGGTGAGCGCCTTGTTGAATGCCTGGATCGCCTCGTCTAGCTTGCCCGAGCGCCACAGGATGAACCCGAGGGCGTTGTGGGCTTCCGTGCTGCGCGCGTCGATACCGATCACCTCGCGGTAGAGGGCTTCGGCGCGCTCCAGATCGTTGGCGTTGAGGGCGTGACTGGCCAGCGCCAGGCGCGCCTTCGTGTTTCGCGGTTCCAGCTCCACCACCTTGCGCCACGCAGCGACCGCCTCTTCACTCTTCCCCATCGTGGTGTAGACCGTCGCCAGATTGGCGTGTGCCGTCACGAAGCGCGTGTCTGCCGCCGCGGCCTTCGCGAAGGCATCCACTGCCTCATCATACTTCTTGGTGTGGTGGTACACGCAGCCCAGGTTGTTGAGGGTGCTGGGATCGTTGGGCCGGATCTGGAGCGCCTTGGTATAGGCGGCAATCGCCGGCTCGTAAGCCCCCGTCTTGAAGTAGAGAATTCCCAGGCGATAGTGCGGGTCGAACTCCTCCGGCTTCAGGCGCGCCGCTGCGGAGTACATCGAGATCGCCTCGGTGAGGAGGTTGCCCTCGGAGTAGAGATCGGCGAGCGCCAGGTGGGCCAGGTAATCCGACTGCCGCAGCGAGACCGCCTTCTTCAGCGCGGCGATGGCATTCTGACGCGCCTCAGTCGTACCATTGATCGCCAGAAGCTCGCGATAGGCGAGAGCCAGGTTTAGCCAGTAGGTGCCGTTGGAGGGATCGGCCTGCGTCGCCGCGCGATACTCGTCGGCGGCCTGGCCGTAGAGGCGCGTTCCGAGGCTGAGCGAGCGCTCTGCCTTCTCCTTGTCGTTGGCGGCCTCGAAGCGGTCGCGCGCCGCCACATAACTCTGCGCCATGCGGGCGTAGGCCAGCCCGAGGTTGTTGTGCGCCTCGGCGCTGTTGGGCTGAAGGCTCAGGGCTTGCTTGAACGCCTTGATGGCATTCTCTACGGACGAGCCCTTGCCGAGCGCGATATAGGCATTGCCCAGGTTGTAGTGGGCGTCGTAGTAGTCCTCTTTGATTTTCAGCGCCGCCTGGTAGGCCTCAATCGCCTTCTCCACCTGGCCGGTCTCCATGTAGGCATTGCCCAGGTTGTTCAAGGCGTCCTCGGCGCGAGGGTTCAGCTCGGTCGCCTTTTTCAGGCAATCGACGGCGTCGCTGGCCTTGCCGGTCTTCAGGTAGAGGTACCCCAACCAGCTCAAACTGCGCGAGTCACGCGGGTCGTTGGCCACTGCCTTCTGGAAGTGGCCGATGGCAACTTCATGCTTGCCCTGGCGTGCCGCTTCCACCCCAAGGTTGAAAGGGCTCTCCTGGGCGAGTGCGGGGACCAGGGATAGGCACAACACGATAGAGAGCAGCCACGCCTTCATCACAACCACACCTCGCAATCTGAAAGGGTAACAAGATAGGCCAACTGGAGCCATTATATCAGAACGCTTGTGTGATGGCAAGGCGCATCGTGCCTCGCTCGGGGCCCCTGGCGCTGGACTTGCGCCGTCCCGCGGTGGTATAATACCGCCGCGACCGGACACACAGAGTGAGGAAGAGCCGTGGATCTCCCGTACTTGAAGACATCCCGCCAGAAGAAGGTGGTGCCCGACCACACCGTCTACCTTGTTTACGGGCGTGAGGAGGTGCTGGTCGAAGATGTCGTCGCCAAGCTGGTGGCGGGCGCGCGCGAGGCAGCCGGAGGCGATCCCGATGTGCAGGTGCTGCACGGCGGCGGCACGACGTGCGAGCAAGTGGCCAGCGAGCTGGCCAACTTCTCGCTGATGGGCATGGGCAAGGTGGTGATCCTGCGCGCCGCCCATCAGATGCGTGCCCCCGAGCAGGCGCGCCTCGCTGCCCTCCTCCCGCGAATTGGCCCCGGCTCGTTGCTGATCCTGACCGCCGACGAAGCCACCTACGACTCGCGGACGCGCAAGAAGCGGATCCTGAGCGACAAACTGGAGACGGCCCTCCGCGATGTGGGGGTCCTCATCGAGGTGCCCACCTTCCGCGAGCAGGATGCCGAGCGCTGGGTGGTGGCAGCGGCCAAGGAGGCCGGGGTCACGATGGAGCCGAACGCCGCGGCGCAGATGGTACTCCTCGCCGGCGCCGACCTCACCCGGCTGCGCAACGAACTGGAGAAGCTGATCGCCTACGCGGGCGCCGAAAAATCGATCAGCGTAGCTGACGTGAACCTCGTGGTCACCCGTTCACCAGAGGCCACGGTCTTCGAGCTCATCGACGCCATTGGCGACCGGCGGCCAGATACAGCCCTGGCGGCGCTCAAGGTGTTGCTCGATGCCGGCGAGGCCGAGCCGAAAATCCTGGCGCTGATCGCCCGGCAGATCCGTCTGATCTGGCAGACGAAGTACCTGGCCGAGCGTGGCTACCTGAAGCGTAGCGGCGTGCAGGTGCCGGCCGAGGTGGCGCGCGACCTGCTGCCCAAGGATCGCTCCACGAATGTGATGACCCAGGTGCAGCGGCCCTTCTTGCGCGAGAAGCTCCTGCGCCAGGCTGGCGCGTTCTCCTGGGACGCGCTGCACCGGGGCCTGGAGCGCGTGCTGGCCGCGGATCTCGCTTTCAAAGGGATCGAGGGCGAGGTGGACAACCCGCGCCTCGTGCTGGAGATGTTGGTGCTGGAACTGGCGAGCGGGCGCCGGCCCGCCGGTGGGACGTACAGAGAAAAAGCGCGCCCCCTCTC
Source organism: Armatimonadota bacterium (assembly GCA_012512265.1). Classification (GTDB taxonomy): domain Bacteria; phylum Armatimonadota; class JAAZEB01; order JAAZEB01; family JAAZEB01; genus DUUU01. Next base: position 4,707 of record JAAZEM010000022.1, read on the forward strand.
TCGGGAAGCGGCAGGCCGATGACAGCCCTGATGCCGCTGCGGGCGCGCGTTTCTCACGGCCAGACCGGCCGCATGAAGTTAGGCCTGGGTAGCCTGGGCCTGCCGCTCTTTGTTCACCAGCTTCATCAAGCGAGCCTTGCGGCGCGCTGCGGCGTTCCGGTGGATAATCCCCTTCTGGGCGAGCTTGTCAATGGTGCTCTCGGTCGCCCGAATCAGCGACTCATCCACCTGATGTTCCATGATCGCCGCGCGGGCCTTCTTCACCATCGTCTTCATGCGCGACTTGTAGGACTGGTTGCGCAGGTGGCGCTGGCGCGAGCGCACAACATCCTTCTTAACGGATTTGATATTCGGCATTCGTTCGAGTCCTCCAGGCGATCTGCATCGGTCTCCGTCCGCGGAGAGCGCGGCGTCACCGCGGTCGCTCAAAATTGCATGCCAACACGCCGGGCAGAGAACCGCCCGGGGGCGTACCTCGTGATTATAGCATGACCAGGCCAAGAATGCAACCACCCTCCACCCCTTCCAGCAGCGCCGAGCGCCGCACCATCGCCCGGGCCTCGCTCATCATGTTCGTGGCGCTCACCCTCGGGCGCATCCTCGGGTTTGTCCGAGATGCCACGATCACCCATCTCTACGGCCAGGGGAACCAGACCGACATCTTCAACATGGCGTTCTTCATCCCCGACCTGATCTTCATGCTGATCGCCGGGGGCGCGCTCACCGCGGCGTTCATCCCGGTCTTCACCGACTACCTGACGCAAGCCAACGAGGAGGAGGCGTGGCGCGTCTTCAACATCCTCGCCACGGCGCTCACGCTGGTGGTCACCGGCGCGGTGATCGCGGCGGGCGTCTTTGCCGTGCCGCTGGCGCGCCGGCTTCTCGACGACCCGCGCTTCACCCCCGCGGACATCGAGCAGTGTGCCTACTTGATGCGCATCGTGCTCCCGGCACAGATCTGCTTTCTCCTCGGGGGCCTGATGATGGGCGCCCAGCAGTCTCGCCAGCGTTTCCTGGTGCCGGCGTTGGGGCCGGTGATCTACAACCTGTCGATCATCATCGGGGGCGTTGCCCTATCGCCTCGGCTCGGTATCGCCGGCTTTTCGTGGGGAGCGCTGGGGGGTGCAGTGCTGGGCAATCTGCTGCTGCAGTACACCATGGTCCGGCGGATGGGCCTGCGCTATCGGCCGGCGTGCCATCTGGGCCATCCGGGAGTGCGCCGCGTGATCGGAATGATGGGCGCAGTGGTGCTCAGCCTCGCCCTCCCGCAGATTCTGACGGAGTTGAACCGCGCCTTCGGAGTGCGGATCTCCGATGGCGTCGCGTCCGCGCTCGCCAACACGAACCGGCTGATGCAGGCGCCGCTCGCCATGTTCGGGCAATCGCTCGCCGTAGCGTTGCTGCCCACCCTCTCCGCCTACGCGGCCGCGCGCAGGGTGGCCGATTTCCGCGAAACGCTCAGCCGGTCGCTGCGCGCCATTCTCTTCACCACAATTCCGATCTCGGCGCTGATGATCGCGCTGAGCGCGCCGCTCATTCGCATGGTCTTCGAGCATGGCGAGTTCACCGCCAGCGATACCGCCCTGGCCGCCCCCATCCTGGCCGCTTACAGCATCGCCGTGCCGGCCTGGTCGGCGCAGGCAGTGGTGGCGCGCGCCTGCTTTGCCCTGGGCGATAACCGCACGCCTGTCTTCGCCGGGATCGGCGTGAGCATCCTCTTCGTCCTCCTCAACCTGGCGCTGCGCGGACCTTTCGGCGGGCCGGGTCTCGCGGCGGCCACCTCGTTCTCCGGCCTCATCCTCGCCGTGGTGATGGGGAGCGTTCTCCGCCGCCACCTGGGGGGCCTGGATGGCGGCGAGATTGCTCGATCTGCGGGCAAGACGGCACTCGCCTCGCTCCCGGCCGCCGCGATAGCGTGGGGCATCGCAAGCGTTGTAGAAAGCTCTCTCGCCAGCCAGGCCGTTCCGTCGGCCCTGGTGGGGTTGCTCCAGTGCAGCCTGGGCGGTGGAGCCGGCCTGCTCCTTTTTGCCGCCGGTGCCGTGGCGCTGCGCATTCCGGAAGCGCACGGCGTCTGGGACCGGATTCGCCGCAAGCTGCGCCGCTCCTGAAGCATAGCCGTCAAGGCGCCCGGCACAGGCAGGCCTTTTCTCCAGACGCTCCCCCGGCCTGCGGGCCATCCGCTTTCCCCTGCCTCCAGCCGGGCGTCCCGCCGTTTTACACCTGTCCGAATGGGGAACAAATCCCTATACGAGTGGCGCGCCCCGGCCATTGCCAGCGCCGGAAAGGAGCGGTTCAACGATGAAACACTACATGGTGGTCGTGGAACACACTCCAGACGAGTGCTTGAGAACCATGGACGAGCTGGCCTACCACACCCCGGAATTGCTGGAGCAGTTCTGGTTCGGGGGGATCGCAGGCGAGCACAAAGGATGGGTGATCGTGGACGCCGATAGCGAACAGGACGCGCTCGAGAAACTTCCGCCCGCGCTGCGCGAGAATGCCGACGTCGTCCCTGTCCGCCGCTACACGGCGCACTCGGTGAGGGCATTGCACCGGATGGCGGCGTAAAGGCCACGGTGTCTCCGGCACCACGAGCAAGGAACGCCGCCGGCATCCAGCACCCAGATTGTCCCAGGAGGGAAGCTCATGGTGGATGTGGCAACGGAGGCGATGATCCACGCGCGTCTAGCCGAGAACCCACGCCTCGACGCGGAAGAGATCGAGGCGTCCGTGTATGGACCCCGGGTTGTGCTGCGCGGACGGGTGCGCACCCAGCGCGAGCGGGAAGAGGCGGAGGCTGCGGTCCGGCAGATGCGTGGCGTCGAGCAGGTGGACAATCGACTGGTGGTGACGGGCGAGCCGATCTGAGGCAAGGCCCGCTCGGGAGCGAGGTGGGCAGGAGGGAGCGGCCATGGCGGGCAGCTATGTGGAGGCGATCGCACGGGCGGCGCAGGATGCCCAGAGCCTCGTGCGCTTCCTAGATGGCCTGGATGAGCACGCGCCAGCACCCCCCGCGGCAATCGGTCACGCGGCCCAATTGGTCGATGCCGTGGAGCGCGTCGTGTACCAGGCCCTCCAGGAGGCATATCCCGACTGGTCGGCCAAAGCCGCGGCAGACCAGGCGCTGGAGAGCATCGACGCGTTCCGCGCCGCCGCGCAGGGCAACGATGTGCGCCTGATGCGCGCTGCTGCCCGCGGGGCGCTCGACCACCTGAACCGCGCCCGGGAGCTAGAAGAGCCCGCGCCATGATCAGCCCGTGCCGCAAGTCAGGAGGGTGAAATATGAGCAGACGGGAGGAGATCCCCCAGCCGCGCCGGCGCTGGCGCTTCGGGCCCAGGGGGCCGGAGGAGATCGCCCCGCCCCCTGCTTCCCCAGAGGAGGCGCCCAGCTTCGATAGCGCCGCCATCATGCGCGAGGCGGAGGCGCACTTCACCCCCGGTCCCGAAGGTGAGGAAGAGGAGACCCTTGCCGCCGGCCCCGATGTGGAAGAGGAGGCGATCCTCGCCCCCGAGCTCGACGTGGAAGAGGATGCATCCTGCCGGCCAGAGGCGATTCTCCCTCCGGAGGAGAGCGGCACCCACGTGCAGTAGGCCGCCGGGCGCCGCGCTCCCCGGGCTAGCCCGCATTATTCAATCAGAATATGAAAAGAAGTCTCTCTGCCAGGCGTGGCACGGGTCCGTGGGCACTGCCCCCGAAAACACTCTGCTTCCGGGCGCTTGTAGCGGCAACGGTGTGTCACCAGACAAGAGACTTCTCTTGAGGTATTCTGGTGAATACTTCGAGCTGGCGCTACCCGGGAGGCCAGCCCAACCCGCGCCCGCCGAGCACGTGCAGGTGGAGGTGATCGACGCTCTGCCCGGCATCGCGGTTGATGTTGGCGACGACACGGAAACCGCTTTCCGCAACGCCCTTCTCGCGCGCCACCTGGCATGCCACGCGCATCAGGTGGCCGCCCAGGGCCTCATCCTCCTCGCCCACCCCGAGAAGGTTGGGAATGTGCTTGCGGGGGATGACCAGGAGATGCACCGGCGCCTGCGGGTTCACGTCCTCGAAGGCGACCGCCTGATCATCCTGGTAGACCACGCGCGCGGGGAGACTCCCCGCGGCAATCCGGCAGAAGATGCATTCACTCATTACCTGAAACTCTCCCGTAAAGGCACCCCTCACGTGCCTCGCACACCTCGACGTTTACCAATTCGCCCCTGGCCAGCGCGCGCTCGCTCGTGAAGAGCACTCGCACATAGCTCTCGGTGAGGCCCTCGAACCGGCCCTCGGGGTCATTCTGCCCCTCGACCAGGACGGAGACGCTGCGCCCCACCCAGCGGCAGGCAAAGGCCTGGCTCATCTCCTCGCCCATCCGGATCAGCACGCGGCTGCGCGCGTTGGCGATGGCACGGGGAACACGGTCGGGCAGCGTCGCCGCGTGGGTGAACGGCCGGGGCGAATACCGAAAGATATGCATTCGGCTAAACTGCATCCGCTTGCAGAAATCGCGCGTCACCTCGAACTCGGCATCCGTCTCCCCCGGGAAGCCGACGATCACGTCAGTCGTGATCCCCGCGTCTGGCAACCGCTCGCGGATTCGGGCGACGAGGTCGGCAAACTGCGCGCTCGTTCCCGCCCGACGCATTCGCCGGCGCAGGCCATCATCCCCACTCTGGAGCGGGAGGTGGAAGTGCGCGCAAACCACCGGATCGCCTGCCACCAGGGCGATCAGCTCGTCGTCCACGTCCCACGGCTCGATGGAGCTGATGCGCACACGCTTCAATCCGGGAACCGCGGCCACCGCAGCGACACATTCGGCCAGCTTCACTCGCGGCCGGAAGTCCTTCCCGTAGGAGCCGATGCAAGTGCCAGTGAGCACCACCTCGCGAAAGCCGGCATCCGCGACGCGGCGCACATCCTCGACCACCTCGGCCACGGGGCGACTGCGCGCCGGGCCGCGCGCGTGGGGCACCACGCAGTAGGCGCAGCGGTGGTTGCAGCCCTCCTGAATCTTCACCACGTGGCGCGTCCGCCCGATAGCGCTCACCCCGGTGAGCGCCGCCCTGGAGGGAGCGGGTTCCGACTCCACCGTGGAACCTGCCGGCGCGCCCTCCTCCGCAAGCAGCGCGCGCACGCGCGCGACCAGATCTCTCTTGAGATCGTTGCCGCCGACCAGACGCACGCCAGGAATCTCCGCCATCGGCTCGGGGTTGACCTGCGGGTAGCAGCCGGTGGCAATCACGAGCGCCTCGGGGTTGCGCGCCAGCGCCCGGCGCGAGGCGTTTCTCGCCTCGCGATCCGCCTCCGCGGTCACGGTGCAGGTGTTGATCACATAGATATCCGCAGCTGCATCAAAGGGAACGAGCTGGAATCCCGCCGCCTCGAACTCGGCAGCAAGCCGGTTGCTGTCGTACTGATTCGTCTTGCACCCCATCGTGTAGAGCGCGACCCGGTAATCCATGCGACCGCTGGCAATCCTCTCACTCATCACTCATCGGACAAAGAAAAAGGCGCAGGACCGGCCGTGGTCTGGCCCACCCGCGCCGCGACACAACACCCTCGGGCTACGTCAGCGGCTCCTCCTGGTCGGGCTCCTTCTCCACCACCCCATTCGCCGGCTCGAGGAGTGCCAGAAGGTCCTCCCGGCGAAAGCGAAGATCGCGCTCGCCCGCAAGACGGTACGCCTTCAGCTTGCCCTTACGGATGTAACGGCGCAGCGTGCTATCACTGATCTGCAAGAAGTCCTTCGCCTGCTTGGCGGTCAGAACTTCGGGTACTCTGCGGGCCATACAACGAACCTCCTAGTGCCAAGACCGGCCAGCGCCGGCGGCTACTCCACACACGATCTTCGGAGAGGCAGATCCTCTCAGTCCCAGGATTGTATCATAGCCTTCCGTACCGCGTCAACACTTGCCTTTGTTACTCAAAACACGCTCTCACCCCGAGCCAGGCGACCCCGGGCCTTGCGGCCGACAGACTGAGCCACACGGCCTCGCCCGGCGGGCGCCCCCTTGGCAGGGATGCGGGCGCGCGGAGGCTTGCCCATCGCGCCCCGCCAGGAGAAGTGCCGGCGAGGCGCGCGGAGACGTTCGCGTCTTCACCGGCCGCAGTAGCGAGATTTCGTGGCGGACTGATACCGGATGCAATCGCTGCGGAAGGGGCGATAGCCCTTGATGCTGGCGCTCAGAGCAGCGCGACGGCAGAATGCCGCCCGATTCGGATAGATCGGACCGGCGGCATCGCGTGTCGTGTGGCCCACCAGGCCATCGCGCCCCCGGAGGTAGTCATCCATCTGCCTTCGCAACGATGCCTTGATGAAGGGCGCCGCCGGGTCGATGGCATGGATTTCGTTTTCCCAGATACCCCGGCGCCGGTCGTAGAAGTGGCGGTACCAGGCGGCGAAGCCCGCGTCGCGCAATCGCCGCAGAACCCGGTGAAACTGCTGCTCCTGGGCCGGCGTCAGACACTTGCCTGCCCTCGCCTGGCTCGGGGTGCAGCGATGGCGGGGCACCTTCGTGGTGAGTCCGGCGATGCTGATATCGGCTACCGCGCTGTAGTAGCTGCCCGATAGGGACCTGCCATCCGGGCGATGGGTGCCGGCGCTCAGGGGATCCTGGCTGATCCCCTGCGTGATAAACCAACGGATCCCGGTCCCATCCAGGGCACTGTGCAACGCCTGCCGCGTCTGCGGCAGGAGATCGCGCTCCTGGTTGAGCCTGGGGTCGGTCGGCGGCGCCGTCAGATAGGGCACGGGAGTGGGGTCATACGGATCGGATACCGCCCCCGGGATCACGGCTCCCATCCAGCCGAGCAGGGTACCCCTGGATAACAGCAGCCCATCCCACTCTAGCGCCTGATTCTCGGTCCACGGCGATGGCGAAAGCGCCTCCATGCCCGGGCCTCGCTCCGCCCATACCACGCCCGATGGGAGCGGCAGCAATGCGGCGGTGGCAGCAATGGCAATCACCGCGACCGCAACGGCCCCGACTGCCCATCCACCCGGGTGATGTCGCCCCGGTCCTCCGCCCCGCGCGGAGGCCAGGCGCTCGCAACGCTCCAGATTGCCTGCCATACTGCCCTGATAGGCAAGTTCCCTGCCTTCCCCGGCGCGCCGGAAGGAGCGATTCCTCGTGCTCGCGCGGCGCACAGCGGCGTTGCCCTGCGCGGGGCCGCATGCTATAATGGGGCCGGAGGGCACCGACATGAGCATCAATCCCACCCGCAAGCGAATGGTAAAACTGGGCTTCTGCCCCATCGGCAAGTTCGTCTTCAGCCACGAGGATGCCCTGCGGCAGAAAGCCCGGCTGGAGGAGAAGCTGCGCCTCTGGGGCGTGGAGTATGCGTCGCTCGATGGCATCCTGAAGGACGGGATCGTCCGCTCGCAGGCGGACGTCGACGCCGTGGTGGACCATTTCCGGCGCGAGGAGATCGACGCCCTCTTCCTCCCCCACTGCAACTTCGGCACGGAGGGCGCCGCCGGGATGATCGGGAAGAAGCTGGGGCTGCCGGTGCTCCTTTGGGGCCCGCGCGACGAAGCGCCCCTGGCCGATGGCACGCGCCTGCGCGATACCCTCTGCGGCCTCTTCGCGTCCAGCAAGGTGCTCCACAAGCTGGGCGTGCCGTTCAGCTACGTCGAGAACTGCGGCGTGGACGATCCCGCTTTCGAGCGTGGCTTTCGCGGTTTTCTCGGCGCGGCGAGCGTGGCGCGCCTCTTCCGCCGGGGGCCCCGCATCGGGCACATCGGCCAGCGGATCGACTTCTTCTGGTCCACCATCATCAACGAGAGCGAGCTTCTGGAGCGGTTCCGGGTCGAGGTCCTCCCCCTGGACCTGGTGGAGTTCATCCGCACTGCGAAGGATCGAGCTTCGCGCGCCCGCGGTGCCTACGAGAGGGAAGCACGGGAGCTGCGCGAGACGGCGTTCATCGAGCACCTTGAAGACGATGCCCTCGTCAACATCCTCGCCGCGCGCGACCAGATGCTCGCCCTGGTGGAGGAGCACGGGCTGGATGCCCTGGCGGTCCAGGACTTCACCTCGCTCGTGGATGAGATGGGCGCCTACTGCTTCTATGCGAACAGCGCGGTGGGCGACCGCTACCCGGTTGGGTGCGAGTCGGACATTCATGGTGCCCTGAGCGGCCTGTTGGTAGAGCACGCCTCCCTCGGGTCGGGCGCTTCCTTCCTGGCGGACCTCACCATCCGGCATCCCGAGAATGATAACGGCATCCTCCTCTGGCACGCGGGCGCGCCCCTTTCGCTGATTCACCCCGACGCCCGTGTGCGCCTGGGCAAGCACTGGATCCTGCCCAGCCCGCTCTCCGGCATGACGCACTTCCGGCTGAAGGAGGGTCCGCTCACGGTAGCGCGCTTTGATGGCGACGGCGGCGAGTACTGCCTGGCTGTCGGCGAGGGCCACTCGATCCCCGGACCCGAGACCCAGAACAACTACGTCTGGATGGAGGTGGACGAGTGGCCGCGCTGGGAGCGCACGCTGATGGAGGGGCCGTTCATCCATCACATCGCGATGGGCTATGGCCACTTCGGACGCGCGCTTCTAGAAGCGTGCCGCTTCGTGCCGGGCCTGAAGCCCGTGGCGCTCTAGCCGCCCAATACGGCCGGCGGGATACGCGCGCCGGCAGGCTCCTCGCGAGAATACGCGGTTGCCCTCGGTGAGTAACCTCGGATTGCAGGCGCTGGTACCGCTCCTCCGGTTGCTTGCCACGCGGGGGAGGAGAGCGGGGTCCGGCAGCCAATAGGGGGACACGCTGACTCCCAGCCACGAGTCCACACCAGGAGGTTTGCTGATGGCGATGCGATTGCTGATGCTGATCACCCTCACTCTCTGCTTGACGTCGCTCTGTTGGGGCGACGCCACGCTCCGGTTGGGCCGCGCGACGCTGACCCTGGATGACAGCGGCCGGGTCATCTCGTTGCTCCCGGAAGGCGGGGCGGATCTCGCCTCTCCCTACGCGCCCCCTGCGTTCAAGGTCACCACAGCCGAGGGCACGCTCGTGCCGACCTCGGTGACGCGCCAGGGCAAGGAGCTGCTCGTTCGCTTCGGCGAGCAGGGCCACATGCGCCTGGCGGTGACGGAGGGATCCGGGTTTGCCTGGCTGAAAGTCACCGAGCTTTCGGTACCGGGCACGGTGGAGCGCCTCCAGCTCTTCTGCCTGCCGGTGAAGGGCCTCGAGACCGTGGCCTCGACGATCAACGCCTGCTACAACGAGCTTTTTGCCACGGCAGTGATGGCCACGGAGATCAACGTGCGCGCGCGTCCCGTGGCCCGCCGGCCTGGTGGCGGGAACCACGAGGGGTGCAGCCACACCTTCGAGCCGGTCACCGATTCCGTGCGCCAGGGCAAGACGGCGGCGCGGTATTCGGCGACCAGCGAGCGCGGGGATAACGCCGGGTGGACCTTCGTCTCGCGCAGCTTCCCAATGCCGCTGGACCTCCGCGGGTGCCGGGCCATTCGCGTCTGGGTGTATGGCGATGGCGGCGGACAGCAGCTCAAGATCCAGCTCGGCGACAACCGCAACGGCTACCGCGACGACTATATCCCCATCGACTTCACCGGCTGGAAGCAAGTGGTCTGCGAGCAGCCCTCTTTGAACACGCTTCACTATGACGGGGTCACCCGGATCGGCTTCTACTACAACGGGCTGCCCGCCAAGAAGAGCGTCTCCTGCCTGATCGATCAGGTGGAGGCGGTGATTGGAGAGGGCGAGAACGAGCGTGTGATCACGCTGGAGGACTTTGAGGATCCCGGCTCGGATCTGTGGCCGTTCGAGGGAGCGCGCCTCTTCGCGGAGACAGAGAAGCGGTTTGGCATCCAGCCGGCGGGCGTCGGGATCATCGCCTGCCCCCGCCCGGAGTTCGAGGCGACCATCGAACGCTTCGAGCGCGCGTCCGGTCTGCCGAGCCCCCGTCCTGGAGGCGTGTGGGGAAAGCGTTCTCCCTGGGTCAAACGATCCTACCTCTTCATCACGCGCTTCAGTGAGTCGGATACGGATGATGTCATCGCCTTTGCCAAGCGCGGGCGCTTCGATATGATCCTGATCGACCAGGGCTCCTGGTGCGCGTCCACCGGGCACTACGCGATCAACACACGCAACTTCCCGCGCGGGCTCGATTCTCTGCGCGATACGGTCGCCCGCTTCAAGCGAGCCGGGTTCAAGGTGGGGCTTCACTACCTGGCGCCCTCCATCTATCCGCCGGATCCCTACCTCACCCCGGTGCCTGATCCACGCCTCGTGAAGGATGCGCACGCGGTTCTGGCCGGCGATGTTGATGAGAAGGCCGATTTCATCCCAACTACCGAGGCGCCGGAAGGCTTTCCCGCCGAGGATGGCGGCTACCGGGGCTCGGGCGCGGTCATTCAGATCGGCGACGAGCTGATCCAATATCGCGAGCGCTCGATGGAACCGCCCTACGGATTCCGGGGCTGCACCCGTGGCCTGCACGGCACCAAGCCCGCCGCCCACAAGCAAGGAGCGCGTGTCTCGCATCTCCTAAAGTCCTACGGCTACTTCCTCTATGACATGGACACGAGCCTCATCGATGAGGTAGCCGAGAACCTGGCCCGCGTGGTGAACACGTGCCAGGTGGACATGGTGTATTGGGATGGCTCCGAGCGTCTCCAGGGCGATCACTGGTACTACAACGCGAAGCTGCACAAGGCGTTCTACGATCGCTTCCGCAACAAGAATATGCTGCTTCAAGCGAGCAGCCACAGCCACTACTCCTGGCATATCGTCTCGCGCAACGCCTCGGCGGATGGCCACGGCGACCTGAAGGGCTATCTCGATCAGCGCACGCCCGGTTTCACCTGGTTCCGCAACAACCTGATGCCGCTCGACATCGGCTGGTACTACGTCTACAACACGGACGCGACCACCGACATGTTCGAGTATGTACTGAACAAGTCGCTGGCCTACGGCGCCTCGATCTCGCTCCAAACGTCGCCGCAGAACATCCGCGAGCATCCCTACATCGATCAGATTGTGGACCTGATCGCGGCCTACGAGGAGCTCCGGCTGGGCGGGAAAGTGCCGGAGACCACGCTTGCCCGCCTGCGCGAGATGCAGAAGGATTACCACCTGGTCGGGCAAGGAAAAGAGCGCGCGCTGCAGCGCGTGATCTACGAGCCGTGGCGCGACATCACCACCCTCGATGGGAAGAGCAACGCCTGGGAGGTGGAGATCAAAGAGGGGCCGTGCAAGGTCGGCGTCGATCTGCAGGTGGTGCGCGCGGCCTGGTCCCGCCCTGGCCGCGCCTACTACTCCCCGCAGGCGCGCATCCTGGAGAGCTTCGACTCCCTGGCGCCCTATCTGGAAGATCCGAAGAACGACCTCGACACGCTCGTCGTAGGCCCTGGCAAGGCAGGATGGACGCACGCCGGGGTCACCCAGGAACTCCGTTCCGTGGCGGAGGATGCCCGGGAAGGTGGGCGCTGCGCCGTTTACACGGCGACCAGCACGCTCAGCGGCCAGGGCGGGTGGTCGTGCGTCGGCAGGGTGTTCGACCCGCCGCTCGACCTCTCGTGGCACAAGGGGATCGGCTTCTGGCTGCGCGGCGACGGCAAAGGCGGCCGGTTCAAGCTCCAACTTCGGGATGGCGAGGGCGCGACGGACTACTACATCGACAACAACTATGAGGGCTGGCGCTATCATCAGCTCCCCCGGCCCCAGGAGGACCCGATCGACTACTCGAAGGTTCGCTACCTCGCCTTCTATTACAACGTGCTTCCGGGGAAGACCACCATCACCTGCGCCATCGATGACGTGAAGGCTCTCCCGGAGCTGGATGAGATCACGGTGGAGAACCCGCGCCTGGAGATCGATGGAAAGCCGCTGGCCTGGAGCGTAACGCTGCGCGACGGCCAGGCGCTCTCCTACCTGCCCGGACAGGCCACGCGGCTCACCGGCGGAGGCGCGGCACGGGGGACGACGCTTCCCTCGCCGACCACGCTCACGCTGCCGCCGGGGCGCTACTCCGTCCGCTTCACCACCCCGGAGCCGCTGACCGGTGTCTCGCGCGTCCGGCTGACGCTCCAGCCGGAAGAGCGGTTGCCCATCGAGTAGCCTGGGCTCATCAAGCCGCCGGCCCGATGCAGACGACCCGGCGACGGGCTCCCTGCGGGAGCGCGCTCTCCTGGGCCGCAGCATCGCAAAGCACGGGCAGCGGGGTGGCCCCGACGGCCATCCCGCTGCCTATCCGGTATGGCTTTCGCGCCCGCCGATCCCGGCCGGGCGCCTGTGACACAGGAACACACGCGCGCATGGCTAATCTCATCCTTGGAGGAGGACTCATATGCACTGCGTGGTGACCGGCGCCGCCGGGTTCATCGGCTCACACCTGAGCGAAGCCCTGCTTGCCGGTGGGCATACCGTCATCGGCATCGATGTCTTCACAGACTACTATCCTCGCGCCCAAAAGGAGCGCAACCTCGCCGGCCTGCGCGGCCGGCCCGGATTCACCTTCGTCGAAGGCGACCTGCGCGAGGTGGACCTTCCCCGGCTGCTTGAAGGCGCCGAGTGGGTCTTCCATCAGGCAGCGCAGGCGGGCGTGCGCGCGAGCTGGGGCGACTATTTCAGCACCTACACGGCGCATAACGTTCTGGCAACCCAAATGCTCCTCGAGGCAGTCCGCAAAATGCCCGTGCGAAAGCTGGTCTACGCCTCTTCTTCCTCCATCTATGGCGATGCCGAGCGCGCGCCCACGCCCGAGGAGACGATCCCGCAGCCGGTCTCTCCCTATGGGGTCACCAAACTCGCGGCGGAACACCTCTGCTTTGCCTACGCGCGCAACTTCAACGTGCCCGCGGTGGCCTTGCGCTACTTCACGGTATACGGCGAGCGGCAGCGCCCGGATATGGCGTTCCACCGCTTTCTTCGGATGGCTTTGAGCGGCGAGCCGGTGCCCGTATATGGGGATGGCCTACAGAGCCGGGAGTTCACCTACGTCAGCGACGTGGTGAAGGCCAATCTTCTCGCTGCCGAGCACGGCCGGCCGGGCACGCCCTACAATATCGGCGGCGGGAGCCAGGTGACCGTAGCGGAGGTGCTGGATCTGATGGGCGAGCTGTTGGGCCGGCCGGTGGCACGCCAGATGCTGCCGGCGCAGCCGGGCGACGTCCGGCGGACCCAGGCGGATATCACGCGCGCCCGGACGGAGCTGGGCTACGAGCCCACTGTAGGCCTCCGCGAGGGTCTGCGCCGCGAGCTCGAGTGGCTCCGAGGCACCTGATGGACCGTGGATTCAGAGGCATTAGCCCGCCAGTCGATGGCGCGCCGCGTTCGACGCCCAGGTCTAGGAGTGCGCGTTCCGCCCGCGGCAGGAGGCCGCGCTCCCGAAAGGGAAATGGAGACGCGACAGCCAGGAGGAATGACGGATGAAGTTGGCTTTCAGCACGTTGGGATGCCCCGACTGGAGCGTGGAGCGCGTCGTCTCCACCGCTTCCTCGCTGGGCTACGACGGCGTGGAGGTGCGCGGCTTCAGCGGGCGCGTCGACATTGACCAGATGCCGGAGTTCAACGAGGGCCTGGCACGCACGCGCGCGCTCTTCCACGATGCCGGACTGGAGATCTGCTGCATCTCCACGAGCGTGTCGCTGAGCGGGCGGGATCGCGAAGCGCGCCGCGCGCAGGTGGATCAAGCCCGGCGCGCGATTGACGTCGCGGCCGCCCTGGGGGCACCTTTCGTCCGCGTCTTCGGTGGGCGCATCCCTCCCGATGTGTCGCGCCCCGATGCCGCCGACGACATCGCCCAGGTGCTCACCGCACTTGGAGGCACCGCCGCGAGCGTTGGTGTGACGGTCGTCCTGGAGACGCATGACGATTTCTGCCGGGGCAAGGACGCGGCAGATATCATCGACCGTGTCTCCGGACCCGGCGTCGGCATCCTGTGGGATATCCTCCACCCCTACCGCTGCGGCGAGGCGCTGACCGACACGCTCAACTACCTGGGTGGCCACATCCGGCACGTCCACGTCAAGGATGGGGTGAACCTCTCGCCGACAGGCTTCAAGCCGGTGTTGCTGGGCGAAGGAGAGATGCCGTGGCAGGAGGCGGTGCGCCTGTTGGGCCAGATCGGCTACACCGGCTATCTCTCGCTGGAGTGGGAGAAGCGGTGGCACCCGGAGATTCCAGATCCGGAGATCGCTTTTCCCCAGTACATGGAGCGGATGCGGGAGTTCCTGCATGCATCCTGATGTAAACACTCTTGCCGCCGAGTGGGGCATCACGATCTCGAAACCGGAGCTACTCGCCCAGGCGCTCGTCCACCGCTCCTACGTTCGCGAGCACCCTGAAGAGGGCCAGGAGTCCAACGAGCGCCTGGAGTTCCTCGGCGACGCCATCCTTGGCAGCCTGGTAGCGGAATACCTCTTTCTCCACTTTCCCGACTTCTCCGAGGGGCAGCTCTCCAAGGCGAAGGGGACGGCCGTCAGCGAGCCACTCCTGCATCAGGCGGCAAAGGCTGCCGGTCTGGGCCAGCATATCCTCCTCTCGCGCGCCGAAGAGGCTGCCGGAGGCCGCGACCGTCCCTCGATCCTTTCCGATGCCTTCGAAGCGGTGGTCGCCGCCATCTACCTGGACCAGGGCCAAGAGGCCGCGCGCCGCTTCGTGTTGCGCTTCCTCGCCGATCAGATCGACGCCATTGCCCGGCACGAGCACGAGCACGACTTCAAGACGCTCTTCCAGGAGACGGTGCAGGCCGAGGGCCGGCCGACGCCCACTTATCGCATCGTCTCCGAGGAGGGCCCGGACCATGCCAAGCTGTTCACCGCCGAGGCGAGAGTGGGCCGGCGGGTGCTCGGGCGCGGCACAGGGCGAAGCAAGAAGGAAGCGGAGCAGTCTGCCGCTCATGACGCCCTGGACCGACTCGCGGCCAGCAAAGCCCGGCGCTCATAGCCATCCTCTTGGCATCTCCCCCGGCCCGCCAGGCGAGACTCAGCGCGCGAGGACGAGCCACACGGCATCCAGCGCCGGCACGGCGACCGACAGACCGCCGGGGCCCCACGCGGGTTTCTCCAGGTCAGGCGAAGCCCGGACGACGCGCCACTCGCCCGGCTCAGGCAGGCTGCCCGGGGCCACGCGCAGCGCCTGGGCCGCATCGCCGCGGTGGTTGAAGAGCAACACCGCCACCTCGTTGCCCAGGCGCCAGCAGGCGTGCGAGGCGCCCGCCGAAGGCTCCACCGTCACCAGGCCGTCGTCGTTTGTTCCCTTCAAGAAGAACGGCTCCAGCTCCGCGATCACGCGCGAGGCATCAGCGATGGCGCGGTAGTGGCGCCCGTCGTTCGTCCCCCACCACCAGAAGTAGACGCCATCGGCGCCGTGAGCAATTGCCTTGAGGATCTGCATCCTGGTCGCCCGCGCGTCGCGCGTGAGCGAGCTGCCCTCATACCCGGTGGTCAATGTGGCGAAGACGGGGATCTCATGCACCTCTTTGATCCCTTTCACCGTCTCGCGGATACCACGGGTGAACTGATCTGCCAGCCCCCCCGCGCCGAAGGAGTAGAAGCTTGGCGTGGCGATATCGAGATGGGGCGCCAGGGTGGTCCAATCCACGCGGTAGTCGCGCCGGGTGTGCTCATTCTGCACCCCGGAGTAGACCGCCAGGCGAAGCGGCGCGTTCTTCTCGCGCGCGTGCTGACGAATCCGCGCGGCAATGCGAGCGCTCTGAGCGCAGGCGAATGCCGTCCACTGACTCGCGTAGCGCGTCTGGATGACGAGCGGCGTCAGCTCCTCACCGGCGGCGATCCCGTTCTCACGCCGGAACCGCTCCAGGCAGCGCGCACAGAAGCACACCTCGAAGGCGCCCGGCCCCTCCAGATCCCACCAGATCACTTCACATGCCCCTGCCTTCGCGGCGTCCACGTAGCCTGCCAGCGGCGCGGTGATGGCATCGCTCCGCGGGTCGGCGACTACCTCGGGGCAGACCATCTTCGCGTCGCGCCGCCCGTCACGCTTCACCACGGCCGCATCCGGATGCTGCTTCAGATACTCCTCATTCCACCATGACCACCAGAGCAGCATCCAGGGGTGCATGCCATGCTCCCGGGCCACTCTCGCGGCGTCCGGCTCGGCTCCCATCTTGCCGCTCTCCACCGAGTTGATCCCGCACCGCCGGTAGGTCTCCATCAGGCCGCGCCAGAAGGGATCCGTCGCGGCTATGGTCCATAGCGAGACGCCGACTGGGATCTCGCGCGGCTGCCTTCCCTCCGGCGCGGGAAGGACGACAAGGTCGAGGGCGTGCTCGCGCTCGCGCTCGCCAGGCGCCTGCAGATAGTAGAAGAGGCGGTGCTTCTCGCCGGCCAGCCGCGGCGTGGCGCGCAGCGCGCCCAGGTAGCCGTTGAAGAAGCGGAGCTTCTCCAGGCGCGACGGCCCCAGCGCCCGGTCCGAGGTGATCACGACGCGCTGGTAGGTCACTCCGTCGCGAACCTCGCGGCCTACGTCAATCCGCCTGGCCTTGTGGTAGTTCCGCGAGCCTTTGGGCACGCAATCGACGAACTCCACGCCCTCGGGGAGGAGCAAGACGAAGTCGAAGGCAGGGTACGCCTTCTGCGAGTGGTTGGCCGGGATGAAGAAGAAGTGTTGGAGCGTCTCGCGCGCCAGGTAGAGGGTCTGATCGTGCTCCTCGGCGGGCCAGAGGACGCTGTTGAGACCTTCCGCCCAGAGGGTGCCGGTGAAGGGCACAGCGTAGAAGATCTCGCCCAAGGCGGCCAGCGTCACGGCCACCCGATAGGTCCCTGCCTCGCGCGCCTCGAAGGGAAGAGTGAGGGTCGCCTCGCCCTTCGGGGGCACGCTTACCTCACCGCGGGCAAAAACGGGGGTCTTTCCATCACGGGCGATAGCCACCGACGCAGTGACGGTCACTGCCTCGGCGCGCCTGCTGCGCAGATAGACGCGGATCCCCTTCCCATCGCGATCGATCCCCGGCTCCACACGCGTCACTTCCACCTCACCGCGCCCGAAAAGGAGGTCGCCATACCGCTCGGCCTGGTGAAACCCGGCGGGCGTGGGGCACCATCCGGTAGTCTCGCGCACCGGACGGCGCTCGCGGTTGAGGTTGAAGCCCCAGGCATCCCCGGGGCGAGGCGGGGTTACGTCGAGATCGGCCCACGGGATGCGGATCTCCACGCTCCAGAAGTCGGCGCCGCGATGGGCCCCGGCGCTCCAGCGGGTCCGCGTCAACCCACCCTCGCCAAGGAGATTATCCTGGCGCACGCCAAGCGCGTTCACAATGAACTGCAAGCTCGTCTTGCGGTCGCGCCGGGGATCGAGCCGGACTTCGACGCAGTCATCCTGCCAGACGTTTGGGCCTGGCTCGCGCGAGTTGGTCACCAGGTTGGCCATCAGGGGCTCGGCGCACCGAATGCCGATATAGAGCGCGTCGGCATCGTAGACTACGCGGCCCACCGTCTCCGTCGCAGCCAGGGCGCTGCCGTTCGAGCGCACGAACTGGTCGGCCACGGCGGCCACCGTCCAGCAGGGATCGTCGAGAACTCCATCGAGGATCGGCGCCGTGCTCACCTGAGGGACGCAGAGCGTGCGCACACCCTGCGTGAGGCGCGCCAGCGTCTCTGAAGCAGCGCCGGGAGCGGCCGCACCTCCCTCGAAGGGGGGCACCGCGGCCACCCCCAGGGCTCGCGCGGGCGCAACCGCGCGCCGCCCCTCCTTCTCAAACGCGACGAGGTGGTAGGAGAACTCCACCTCCTGGCCGGGCGTGAACGCCTCCGGGAAGCCGCGCGCGTGCAAGAAAAGCGTGCCGTCCTTGCGCCGCCCGATGGTGTGCCGCCGGTACCATTCCGGCCACTTCGACAGGGCCACCGCCACTCCGGGCCCATCCGCGCCCTTCGCGAAGGCGTACCAGGGCGATTCGTTCATTACCAGGGCAAAGTCACTCACGGGGAGCTCGTCACGTGAGACGGCCCCGCCCTCCGCGAGCAGCGTGTCCGCGCTGGCGCTCCCCACGAGGTTCACGGGGATGAAGGGATAGGGCCGGAGCGCCTCACGAACGCGCATGCGATAGGCGACAGAGAGGATCGGGCTTCCCTCGCGCAGGGTGTAGCTCTTGCGCAGATCCCACCCGGGAAAGGCGGGGAGATCGACCTGGACGACGATCCCTCCTCCGGCGTTCTCGGGCCGGCGCTCTATCTTCGCCGTCGCCCCAGCGATGGAGCTATCGGTCACCCATCGCTTCTCCCCTTCGTAGTAGAGGCTGAGCGAGGCCGTGCCGCAGAGGCTCGTCTTCTCAGTGGCCAGAGCGACCTCCGTCGGGCAGCCGCCCTTAGAAAGATCCAGGCGCACCCGAATGAGCGAGTTGCTCAGCACGAGAGCATCTCCCGCGCGCACCGCCGTCACATCGGCGCGCGCGACATGGCTGGCCAACAGCAACAAGAGAAGGGCAAACGCGGCGCGAAGCATCTTTTCCTCCAACACATGCATCCACGCGGGCCAGCCGTTCTCATGCGCATGGTGGCCCTGGCCCATCCTCAATTCACCCCCGGGGCGCGAGTCTCCTGGCCCCGCCCGGCCCACGCCGGGTGAACCCCGATTTGACACCACGCCCCCACGATGGTAGACTCGAGTTACGGAGGATGATGGAAGAAACCGTGAAGCATGAGATCACAATCATCCCGGGAGTGGATCCCCGAGAGGCCGCGAAGGCGCTCGTCAATATCAAAGATGACGCGGACCTTCGCGCGGTCATGAACCGGCTGGAGCCAAGCGATGCAGCGCGCGTCATTGCCCATGCGCCCGACATCCAGGCACAGACGCGGCTGATCTGGAGCATGGACAAACCGCAGCGCGCCGCCACGCTCGACCACCTGGCCCCGGTCACCGTCGCCGCCATAGTCCAAAACCAGGAGCGGCGAAACCGCCGGCTTCTGGGCGATATCTCCCTGGAGCACTTCGCGCGGATCCTGGAGTTTTGCAGCCCCAAGCAGCGCTACTATTGGCTGGCGCTCGCCAACTCTTTCGCGGATGTCGGTGCGAATCTGCTCATCCTGCTGCTGCCCCCAAAGGATGTGGCCGAGGCGCTGCTCACCGTGCCGGAGTTCCGGCGCAAACGCCACACGCTGCGGCGGTTTCTTCCCGGTGGTTTCGATCCCTTCCCTCCGGTCGAGGACCGGCGTCTGAAGGCGGTGCTGGTCCGGCTGGCGGAGTATGATGGCGACCGCTATAAGGAGGTGCTCGAGACCGCCTGCGCGATGGTGGAAGAGGCACGCGAGCAGTCCGACACCTTCGCCGAGCTGGAGTCCGAGCCGATCATCCTTCCCCGGATCCCACACGTGCCGCCGCTCATGCCCGAAGAGGCTCCCGTGACGTTGGATGAAGACGAGGGCGACCAGGCATCACACCCGCTGGTGCCGGTGCCGCTTCCGGATGCATCCGACTCGCTGATGCGCGCCGCCGCGAGCAAGCTTCCCCCGGCCCGTCGGCAAAGCCTTCAACATGAGATCGAAAAGCTGTTCCGCGACGAGGTCATGGCCCAGGGAGGATCGGTTGCCATGTCGGACTTGGAGCGGGCCGCTGCGAAGCTGCAAGCCTACCTGCGCCTGGGATTGCGTGACGTGCCGGAGGATCCCGAGAAAGTCGCCGACATCCTGACGCGGGTACGCGCGGGAGACGTGGTGCAGCGTGGCATCACCGCGCTGGAGCAGCTCCGCCAGATCGCCCTGCGCCTGCGCCCCTTTGCCGCGGTGATGGATCTCCGCCAGCGTGACCTGCTCCTCGCGCTCGTGCATCCAGAGGCGACCATTGAGCCCAAGTCTGGCGAGGCGGCCCTGCGCGTGCCCGCCCTCGACCGCCGGCGCCGGCCCGAAGCAATCCCCGTGGCGAATATGCACGAGCATCTCGCCGACATCTCGGTGTGGGTGGCCATCTCGCGGGCTCTTGGCGTGCGCGCGCTTACGGAGAAGCTGGCAAGCGCCCCAAACGGCTCGCTCGCGGTGCTTGCTGCCCTCGCCGTCTCGCTGATCACCCGCGGATGCTGGGATCCGGAGACCCTCGAGATGGGCAGCCTCCGGGCATTCCGCGACGAGCACTTCGATCGCAAGCAGGGAACCTGGAAGCCAGGTTTGAAGGAGACGGCGCGCCAGAAAGCCCGAGCCTGGGTGGCTCAGTCGGGAATCGATCCCAGCCTCCAGCCGCGGGCCGTGCTCCTGATCATGGCCGCGTTGGACCAGCTGGAGGAGTTCCTGCGGACGCGTCGAGTCATCACCTGGGAACGGTTTGCCCCTGGGAAGCGTGCTTCCCGGCGTGCCGGCGGAAGGGGCGCCAACACTGGGGGCAATCCCAAGGCCTGAGTAACGCCCCAAAAAACCAGCGGGGCGGCCACTGGAGGTCGCCCCGCCCAATCGCATCCCGGAACCCCGCAAACCGGGAGGCTATCTTGTCTTTCAGAGAATACCCACCTCTACAAAAGCCTAAACCTGCGTACCGGTGATTTTCTCCGGCCAGTCCCCCACCCTCTCGCTGCGGCGTCAGGCGACATCCTGCTTCGGCGCCGAAACCCGCGTGGTCTCCTCGGTGATGCACGCACCCTGGAAGACGGCGCCATCGTCGATCACGAGCGACTTCGTCTTCAGGTCGCCATACAACTTGCCGCTCGCGGCGATCTCGGTGCGCCCGGTCGCCGTGATGTTCCCGCGCACCTCTCCGGCCAGGATGACATTCTTCCCCTGCAGGTTGGCCTCAACGCGCCCGGACTCGCCGATGACGATGTTGGCGTCGCCGGTAACCTCGCCACGGAAGCGGCCCTCGATCCGGAGCGAGCCACTCGCCTTCAGCTTTCCGTCAAACGCGGAGTGCTTCCCGATCAGAGTATCTGCCTGGCCTGTTGCCAAACCACCTCGCTTGAAGATGGCCATCCGTTCCTCCGCTCTGGAATGCCGGCGGTGCCACTGCCCGATCCCGTCCACGCTCGAAGGGCCAGCAACTCCCGCTATCAGCCTGGCACTCTGTTCGTCGAATACGATGGGCCCTCCTGCCGTGGCTCGCCCCCGGGACCGGTCACGCGCGGATGAGACGTGTCACGCGCGCGAGGAGCTCCGCGTTTGAAGCCGTCTCCCGCAGGAGTTCCAGAAGGCGCTCCGCGCGCCCCTCCGGCTGAGTGTCGTGATCGAGCAGGTGCCGACGCAAGCGGTTCATCGCCTCCAGCTCGTCGTCGGGAACCAGGAGTTCCTCCCGGCGTGTGCCGGTGGCCGCAACGTCGATGGCGGGATAAAGCCGGCGCTCTGCAATCCGCCGGTTGAGGCGGATCTCCCAGTTGCCGGTGCCCTTGAACTCCTCGAAGATCACGTCGTCGAGGCGGCTCCCCGTCTCTACGAGCACCGTCGCCAGGATGGTGAGGCTGCCCCCGCCCTCAATCTTCCGGGCATCGCCCAGGAACTGCCGGGGCATGCGCAGGGCGGCCGCATCCAGCCCCCCGGAGAGCGAGCGGCCCGTGCCACGCTCACCCAGGTTGGCCGCACGCGCCAGGCGAGTCAGGCTGTCGAGAAGGATCACGACATCGCGACCACGCTCCACCAGCCGCTCCGCTCGGGCTTGCACCAGGCGGGCGAGGTGGAGGTGGTCACGCGACTCGGCATCGAAACTGGACGCATAGACCTGTCCGGCGCCCTCGCGACGGAAATCGGTCACCTCCTCGGGGCGCTCGTCGATGAGCAGCAGAAGGAGCACGGCATCGGGCGTGGTGCGCGCCACGCTGCGCGCAATCTCCTGGATGATCCGCGTCTTTCCGGCCTTGGGCGGGGCGACGATCAGCCCGCGCTGGCCCTTGCCCAGGGGCGCCAGCAGGTCGATGGCGCGGCCTGTCAGGTCGGCTGGCCCGCTCTCCAAGCGCAGGCGCTCTTCCGGCGAGATTGCGGTCAGCCCGTCAAAGAAGGGGCGCTCCCGCGCACTGTCGGGAGGCTCGCCCTCAATGCTCTCCACCACTACCAGCGAGGGAGAACGCTCTCGGCCCGACGGCGGGCGCACCCGCCCGGCGATGCGGTCGCCCGTGCGCAGGCCGCAGGCCCGGATCTGGGAAGGAGCCACGTAGGGATCTTTCGGCGAGGGATTGAGGTCTTCTCTCGTGCGCACGAACCCCGCTCCACTCGCCAGGATCTCGAGCACGCCCTCCACCGTTTCCGCTTGTGCAGTCATCTTACCACCTATTCTCATCGAGGAGGCGATGGGACGGCCTGGTTGATGCCGCCCGCGCGAGGAGCAGAATATTGTGGCCATTCTCTGCCCACTCTCTTCCCCCTCGCCCCTATTGTAACACATTTGATGAGACCGCTCCCACACCATGCCCTTGCTCTCCGGGTGGCATCGACGGTGCAATCCTGTTTTGCGCCAGACACTCCGGGGAATGATGCCGGCAACACTCCTGCGGCTTATCAAGCACGCTCAGGGCATGGAGGAGCCTGGCATGTCAGAACATCCAGAGACCACAGAGCACTCGGAGCACGTCGAGCGCAGCGAGAGATCCCCCTGGCCGTGGGTCGTTCTCGCCCTCGGCCTGCTGGCGTTCACCGCGGCCGTCTTCTTCCTAACCCGGCCGGCGCAGCTGGCGCCCCCCGAAGGAGGCAGCACAACGGTCATCCAGCCGGGATCGAGCCCGGAAGGGCCAGACCAGCGGGTGACGGTTGAGCAGGATGGCCGCCGGGATGGAGAGGCGCCCACCGGCACGGAGGCGACGCCGCCAGCGAATGCCCCTGCCGCGCCAGGAAGCCCGCAGCCGGCACCGCCGCGCGATTCGGCGCCCTCGACGGCGCCCGCCAACCAGCCAGCTCAACCGGGTGGCGCCGGGCAGCCGGCCCCAGGCAACCGTTCAGGCGTAACCCCCTCCCGTGAGCGGCAAACGACCACGGTGAACGTCGAGATGGGAGAGTGGTTCGTGCGCCTGGACCCCGCGACGGCACCGCCCGGGCGCGTCCAGTTTCGGATCCGCAACACCGGCTCCGCGATCCACGGCTTTGAGATCGACGGGCCGGGCGTCGAGGAGCGGAGCGAACGGTTGGATCCTGGTGAGGACACGGTCGTGGTCGCCAATCTGGGCCCGGGAGAGTACGAGATCTACTGTTACGTCGGCGATCACCGCGAGCGCGGGATGGAGACGCGGATGCGGGTCACGGAAGAGTGATCGCCACTCGGTGGCCAGCGAGCGGCATCTCGCCGCTTAGGGCAGGAACTCCGCCATCACGTTGTTGGCGAGGAGGAGCCCGCGATCGGTGAGGGCGATCCGGCCCTCCTCGGCGCGCAGCAAGCCGGCGTCCGAGAGGCGGCGGATCGGCCCGGCATACACCTCCTCCGGCGCGATGCCGAACCGCGCCGCGAAGCGCGCGCTCTCGACGCCCTCGCGCATCCGCAGGCCCAGCATCATTGTCTCACCCATCGCCAGCGCGCCCGATGGCGCTTCCGACTGCTCCACGGGCCGCTCGCCGCGCGCGATGCCATCGAGATAATCCGATAGCGAGCGGGCGTTGGTGCTCCGAATCCCCTCCAGATAGCTCGTGGCCGACGGCCCGAAGCCAAAATAGGGCTCGTTTCGCCAGTAAATCTGGTTGTGCCGGCTGCGCCGGCACGGAAGCGCGAAGTTAGAGACCTCGTAATGCTCGTAGCCCGCGGCGCAGAGGGTCGCGATCGTCTCCTCATACATCTCCGCCTCCGCGTCCTCATCCGGGCGATGAAGCCTGCCCTCGCGCTCCCACCTCTCGAATGGCGTCTCCGGCTCGATGATCAGGCTGTAGGCGGAAATATGCGCTGGGCGCAGAGCGATCGCCCGCCGCAACGTCTCTCGCCAGCTCTCCAGGCTCTGCCCCGGGATGGCGAACATCAAATCGAGGCTCACGTTATCGAAGCCCGCAGCGCGAAGGGTCTCGATTGCCGCGGCCCCCTCCTCCGCAGTGTGGATCCGCCCGAGTGCCCGCAGCTCGGAATCGTGGAAGCTCTGCACCCCCACGCTGATCCGGTTCACCCCGAGGTCGCGGAACGCGCGCGCCTTGTCGGAATCGAGCGTGCCGGGATTGCTCTCGAGCGTGATCTCCGCATCTGCTGCCAGGCGGAAGTGAGTGCGCACAGTCGCCAGGATCCGCCCCAGCTGCTCGGGGCTCAGGAGGGAGGGCGTGCCCCCGCCGAAGAAGAGCGTCGGCGCGTCCAGCGGCGCCGAAGCGGCATGTACCCGCGCGACGATCTCTATCTCGCGGCAGACGCCATCGGTAAACGCCTCGATCCGCTCGTCCCCGGCGGCCACAGGCCAGGAGACAAAATCACAATAGCTGCATTTCCGCGCGCAAAACGGTATATGGATGTAGATGCCGGCCTGCATAGGGACATTATAGCACCTGCGGGCGATTCGCGCGCCTCTGGGTTTATCCCGGAATCGTCTCAGGGCGCCCATAGGCGCGAAAGAGCTCACCCCAAGGCGTGGCCATGATCCGCGCGACACGCTTGCGCCCGACGAAGGGGAACCAATAGCCGTCGTGGTAGACTCGGGAGGCAAGATAGGACCACGGTGCGATAGGCGAGCGCAAGAGGAAATGCTCCAGCGGCTTCAATGGCCCGTGGTAGATCAGCTTCTGCCCCCGGCTGGCGAACGTCTCGCGCTTGTGGTTGAAGTGCCAGTTCACCTCGGAGATATCGGCACCCACAATCTCGATCTCGGCCGGGTCGCCCACGCCGAGACCATCCTCATGCGCCAGGCGGATGAAGTCGAAGGAGAGGGGATCGAAGCCCATCAGCTTCGCCTCGATGGCATCGATGGCGACCTGGTCGGCGCTTGCCAGGATCACGTTCTTGACGTAGGGCATCATCGCGCGGGGGCCAGGGCCGTCGCCCGCGATGGTGCCATCCATCACCGCGAAGAGGCCCGGGTGAATCTCCTTCTGGATGGCGAGGAGATCGACGAGCGTCTCATGGATCACGGCGTGCGTCCAGTGGCGGTTCTCGCGAAGGAGGCCGCCGAAGGCGTTCTTCATCGCGCCTGTGATGCCGGTGAAGACGTGCGTCTTCGTCGTTGGCAGGTGGATGGCGTTTCGCCCGATTAGCAGCTCCGGGATGAGGATCCCGTCGGGAAAGACGTCATGCAACACGCGCATGCGCGCCCGCGGCTGATAGTTCACCCAGGTCACGCCCGGCTCGTAGAGGTAGGTGAACTCCATGCCGTGCTTCTCCACGACGGGGCGAAGGTGGTTGCGCACCGCGCCCACTTTGGGATCGACGACCACGGTGCGGTTTTGCGCCGGGATCAGGTTCTCATAGCCCTCCTGGCGCAGCTTGCGGATCACGCCGTCAAATTGCCAGGGCGTCGTGGAGCAGCCTGGGAAGTAGTGGTGCCACGAGATGTTGATTTTCAGGATGGTGTCGAACGCCATTGGCACGTGTTGCCGCAAGCCGGCCAGGTCCATCAACCTCCCATAGTCCTCTACCACGGTTTCCGGGGTGGTGAAGAGGACTGCTACGGTCGCTCTCGCCATATCACTCTCCTTGGTAGAATCCGGCGGGGCGCTAGGATATGCGCTTGCGCGCCACGCAAAGCAAAGACGTGCCCACCGGCAGATTGGCGACACCAAGGGCACGCGCTTCGAGCCACATGTAGGCGGTGAGGAGGGCGTTGACCGGTCTGACGGCCAGGCCCAAATCCGCGGTTGGCGTCCGGCGGCCACGATACAACCGGCGCGCGCGCCGCACGATCAGCGCCGGCAAGAAGAACGCGGCATAGGCATAGCTCATTCGCTCCACGTGAAGCCCGGCGGCCGCCACCTGCTCGCGCAACAGGCGCGGCGTGTAACGCCGGCGATGGGCCAGCGCCACGTCGTGGTCGCTCCATAGGAATGGGTGCGCTGGCACCGTGATCACGACCGCTCCGCCCGGCCGGCACACCCGGCGCATCTCGCGGAGGGCAGCGACCGGGTCATCCAGGTGCTCGATCACGTCGAGCGCCGTCACCGCCGCAAAGGAGTCATCCGCGAAGGCCAGCCGCTGGGCGTCCGAGGCACACAGCAGCGCCGCCTTGCGCTCCGCCGCCAGGCGCAATGCCGCGGGCGCCACATCGGTTCCCACCGAGTCGCCCAGTTTCGCGAGCATCTGCAACATCGCGCCGGTGCCGCAGCCCACATCAAGAAAGCGAGCCCCCGGCCCCACCGATGCCGCCCGACAGAGGAGCGTCTCCACCAGGAAGCGCTTGCCGACAAACCACCAGGAGCCGTCTTCCACTGCCCGCATCCGGTGGTACTCTTGCTCGTTCATCGCTGCTTCTCATTATACATGGAAGTACCGGGGGCGTCAAAGCACTCTGTTGCCGATCTGGGCGCTCTCGGCTGGCCCCGCGCCGGGGGGCGATGCCATCGATACCACGGATGGAAAGGATGGACACGGATGGAGAGGGTTCGGGCACCTGGGATTGAGCGCCTCGCGTGGGATGACGGTCGAACAGAGGACGCCGGCGGCGTCCGGCATCCGAGCCCAGGGTCTCCCTCCCCTGGGCATCATAGGCGCCCATTCCCCGGAACCCCGACGAGGTTCGACAATGCGCGTTTATCCCGCGCGGCCACCCCGGCGGCCACGCAAGCCTCACACATCCTGCCCGCTGGTCATCGGTGTCGATTGTCGTTAAGGAATGAGCGGGTAGTTGGGCCGGGGCGTGGTGAGCGCCAAGTAAAATAGTACAAAGATGTGGTAGGTACCCGGTGCAGGGGTGGCGAACATGACCGCATGCAA